>JAPLGL010000105.1 GCA_026390155.1 Caldisericota bacterium | reverse complement strand
ACCTCTCCATGTGACCAGCTGCGTATTTCCTCCGGTGAAGCCAGGTGGAGGGACAGAGCCTCGATCTTGTTGTTTCTCAATCTTCCTCCCTTAGAACTACTCTTCTTCCTCAGCGATCATGGTGGCCTTCGCGTCGGCGATGATTTTCTCAGCAATACGCTCGGGCACTTCCTCGTAGTGATTGACCTTCATCGAGTATGTACCGGTTCCCTGAGTAATGGATCCCAGGTCGATACCGTAGTTCAACATCTCTGACAATGGGACAGATGCTTTGATAATCTGCTTGCCCTGTGTGTTTTCCATGCCCGAGATCTTGCCACGCTTGCTCGTAAGGTCACCCATGACATCGCCCATGTACTTCTCGTCGACAATGGTTTCGACCGTAACAATCGGCTCCAGCAAGATGGGGGTGCATTGCTCGAAGCCCTTCTTGAAGGCCAGTGATCCGGCCAGCTTGAACGCCATTTCCGACGAATCGACAGGGTGGTAGGACCCATCCACAACGGCAACCTTGATGTCCACAGCGGGGTATCCGGCCAATTGACCCTTGCTCATAGTCTCCAGCATACCCTTCTCAATGGCAGGGATGTACTGTTTCGGGATCGATCCTCCGAACACTTTGTTCTCGAAGACCCAGCCACCACCGCGCTCGTTTGGCTCCATCTCAATCCAGCAATGACCAAACTGGCCATGACCACCAGTCTGCTTCTTATGTTTGCCTTCTACCCGCGCTTTGCTCTTGATGGTCTCGCGGTAGGGTACCCGGGGCACTTCCAGGTCGATGTTGACGCCAAATTTCTTCTGGAGGCGCTCCACGATAACCTGGAGATGGGCTTCACCCAAGCCGCTCAGGATGGTTTCATGAGTCTCGGCATTCTTGTCGATGACCACGGCGGGCTCCTCTTCTTTGAGCCGGCTAAGAGTCGAGCTCAGCTTGTCATCGTCGGCCCTGGTCTTCGGTTTGAGAGAGCGCATGAGTAGGGGTGGGGAGAACACGATGGGCGCCAGGTCGAGAGGCATATCCCTGGTCGAAATCGTATCGTTTGTAGCCGTCTGCACCAGTTTCGAGATGACAACGATGTCTCCGGCGATTCCTTCATCAGCAGGTTCCTGCTTCTTTCCGATCATGTGGAAAAGGCCGCCGACTTTCTCTGAGACGTCTTTCGTCCCGTTGTAGATTTCATGAGCGACTTTTCCACTATACATGCGCACAAACGACAGTTTGCCAACAAATGGGTCCGACGTGGTCTTGAAGACTAGCGCTGCCACACGTGCAGCTGGATCAGCCTGGAGTTCCAGCGTCTCGTCGGTACCCTTTCGAGTCGCCTGAACTGAGGTTTCGACAGGCGACGGAGCGTAGGACCACAAGAAGTCCATGAGATAGTCACAGCCGACCCCTCTCAGGGCGGACACGCCAAGAACCGGGAACACCTGGCGTTTCTTGAACGCTTTCGCAAAAACCATCACAAGCTCGTCCTGAGAAAGCGCTTCACCACCGAGGTACTTCTCCATGATCGCGTCATCCGATTCCGCAACAGCTTCGGTGAGAGCGATGCGGGCCGACTCATAGTCGGGCCTGACGTTGTCTGGAATGGCATCAGAAACACTGGCCTCGTCTTTGCCGGCAGCGTACGAATAGAGCTTGCCCGTGAGGACGTTGACAAAAGATGAGAAAAGAGGACCTGAGACAACCGGGATCGTCAATGCGGCGACCTTGTGTCCAAATGCATCCTGCAGCTCTGCCACCCGTGCATCGAAGTCGATGTTCTCCAGGTCAACCTTGTTGATCACGAATGCAACCGGGATACGCTGTGCCTCGCACAGACGCCAGAAGCGCGGGGTCTGGACTTCAATACCCGCTCCGGCGTTGATGGTGAGGAGTGCGGTGTCGGCCACTCTGACCGCTTCTTGTGCCTCTGTCATAAAGTCGGCATATCCCGGGGTATCAAGCAGATTCAGACGAACCCCTCTGTAGTCAAACTCGCACAAACCGATGCTTGTGCTGATATGGCGTTTGATTTCCTCATCCAGGTAGTCTGAGACGGTCGTTCCATCTTCGACGCGGCCAACTCTCTGGCTCGCTCCGGCACGGAAAAGCAGGCGTTCTGCGATCATTGTCTTGCCAGAGCCGCCTTGCCCAACCAGCGTGAAGTTCCTTATGTCACTCGGGCTGAATCTGCTCACCTTTTCCTCCCCTGGAGAATGCTATTCGTTGTCTTCCAGCACTACCTTGGTACTCTTCGCGTGAGTGTCCCCTGCTTTTGGCAATGTCTCCAGGTCGAGCCCAAGCCCGCGAAGTTCCTTCACGAGGACATTGAACGATTCAGGAGAGCCTGTTTCGAAGAGGTTGTTTCCCTTTGTGAGACGTTCGTAAGCGACGCGTCTGCCCTCAAGATCATCTGACTTAATGGTCAGCATTTCCTGCAGTACTGTTGAGGCTCCATATGCTTCGAGGGCCCATACTTCCATTTCTCCGAACCGCTGGCCACCAAACTGAGCCTTGCCACCAATTGGCTGCTGGGTAATGAGGGTGTACCGGCCGGTTGAACGCGCGTGCATCTTGTCTTCGGCCAGATGGATCAGCTTGAGAATGTATGCCTCGCCGATAGTGACTTGGCTGTCGAAGTACTTGCCATATACGCCATCTCGAATGTCCTCTTTGCCGCTGTCGTTGAGTCCAGCCTTCCGGAGCAGAGCTTTGATCTCTTCCTCGGTAGCCCCATTGAACACTGGCGTCACAGCGCGAACCTTCAGCTTCCGGGCAGCGATGCCCAGACTGGCCTCGAGCAGCTGGCCAATGTTCATGCGTGAGGGTACACCCAGCGGGCTCAGGATCACGTCGACAGGCGTTCCATCCTGCAGGAACGGCATGTCCTCCTCCGGAAGGATGCGTGTGATGACGCCCTTGTTCCCATGGCGTCCCGCAACCTTGTCCCCAACAATAATCTTGCGCTTCTTGGCGACGTAGACTTTGATGATCCTCTCCACACCCACCGGAAGCGCGTCACTCGTGTTGTCTTTCGTAATCTCCTGAACGTCGATTACCACTCCGTCCTCTCCTGGCGGGACCTTGTACGATGTGTTCTTGTAATCACGAGCCTTGTCATGGAACAGAGCGAAGTAGACTCTTACCTCGGGAGACTCCTCCTGCTCCGCGCGCGGCGTGATCTTGCCCACAAGAACATCCTCGGCCTTGACGTGCGCACCTACCTGGACAACGCCTCGGTCGTCCAGATGGCGTGCCAGTTCCTTGGAGACGTTGGGTGGATCGCGGGTGATTTCCTCTTTGCCGAACTCTGTCGACCTTACCTCAATTTTGTGCTCCTTGATGTGAATGGAAGAAAGGCTATCGTCTCGTACGAGGCGTTCGCTAACAATGACGCCGTCCTGGTAGTTGTATCCCCGCCAGGGGACATATGCGACCAGAAGGTTTTTGCCGAGAGCGAGTTCACCTTCCACAGAAGCATACCCGTTTGCGAGAAGATCGCCGACGTGCACCTCATCTCCCGTGGAGACAGCCGGATGCTGGTTGATACAAGTATCCTGATTCGTCCGCTTGAACTTCTGAAGCTCCAACACACGAGCCTGGGGCACGGAGACATGGGTTACTCCGTTCTTCGCCATCAGAATGAGATCGTCCCGGGTCAGTTTTCTACCGACAGCCAGCTTCTTGCTCTTGGGCTTGTGAAGCCGAATGTCCTCCGCCAGGGTCTGACCTGCAAGCGATCCGTTGACTCGGAAGAGCTCGTAACCAGCCGCCTTGGCAGGATCATATGTCAGAATGCTCGCATTCTTGTCCCTGGCAATGAGGTCATGGAGACTCTCCTCGCCAACTGTACGACCGATACTGGAACTCAGGTCCTGCACTGATGTCACACCCAGAATCCGGTGGCCGAGAACCTGCTGCCCTATGGGCGTCATCGTAAGGGTCTGCAGTTGAACCGACGTGGTTTCGTCGGCCTCCCGTATGGGAAGAGACTGGATTCTTGCGTTGTTGATGAGGCGACCTAGCAGGGTTTCCGTGATTTTGGTGCCAGCTCTGTGCACTTTGTTCTTCCCTTCGTGCACGTCCTCAGCCAGTACCTGTCCAATCAGACCATCATTGGTCTGCACGTCGAACAGGTCACTGAGCGAATTCTGAACGATAGATCCAGCGGGAACGTATTGAAACGATTCAACCCCGCCATCCGCAAGAGCCTCCACCTGTTCGCGCGAAATCTCTGAGCCTATCAGTTTGAGAATGCCCTCGGGAACATCTACTGGCGCAAAGGCAATGGGAACCATGCGGACATCGCCGAGGATGCCCGGCTCGTTTGCTTCCGAGGCAAGCATGACAGGCAAGACATCGACCGGCGTACTGCCGGTCTGAAGATCCACCACGCTTACCAAAGGCGAGATTCGGATCTGTTCGGCGTCCACGTAGGAGACGATCCCATCCACATCGCTGAGCACCAGATCACCATTGTCGTGAACAACTCGTCCTTCCATGGCAGTCGAAACACGTGCCCGGTCCGGGCGTACCAGCGGCACTGCCTGTCGCTGCATGTTGCAGCCCATGAGAGCACGGTTGGCATCATCATGCTCAAGAAACGGGATCAACGAGGCCGAAATCCCAAACACCTGCGACGGCAAGAGGTCAATGTAGTCGACCTTCTTTGCAGGGAGTTCTTTCGGCAAGATTTCGCCGCCTTCGCTGCGCTGCCTCGCAATAACCGTCCTTGACGTCAGACGGCCCCTTTCATCGACAGCCGTATTGGCTTGGGCGATCGAATGGTGTTCTTCCTCCTCGGCGTCCATATAAACGACACTCTTCTCATCTTTCCGGCCAGTCTCGACCTTGGCATATGGCGCGGTTATGAATCCGTACTGGTCGAGTTTGGCATATGAACTCAGGCTGTTGATCAGTCCTATGTTTCCACCCTCTGGAGTCTCAATGGGGCAAATACGGCTGTAGTGGGAAGAGTGGATGTCGCGAACCTCCACGCCCGCCCGCTTTCTGTTCAGACCGCCTGGTCCAAGAGAACTCAGGCGCCTCTTGTGGGCAAGGCTCGACAGTGGATTGATCTGTTCCATGAACTGGGATAGCTGGCTCTGTCCAAAGAAGTTTCTGATCGACGAGATGACTGGCTTGGTGTTCAGGACATTCTGGAGATTCATCATCTGCTCTGATGAGTAGATTGTGACCTTGTCACGGGTCGCCTTTGCTACCTTCAACATGCTGTCCTGAATTTCCTCGGCAAGCAACTCCCCCACTCGCCTGATACGACGGTTCTCCAAGCTGTCGATGTCATCAAAATTAGCCTTACGTTCACGAATGTCAATCAGGTGCCGAATAATGGAGACATAGTCATCCCTGGTCAGAACGGCAGACTCCCTGCCTGTCCCGAACCGCCTGTCGATCTTGTAGCGACCAATCGGCGCGAACGTGTTGTACGCCTGGTCGGTCAAAAGAGTGGAGAGCAAGCTCCGTGCAGCCTCGAGCGTGAGACGCTCCTTGGGCTGCATCTCCTTGAAGATCTGCTTCACCGCCTCTTCCTGATTCGTGGTCTTGTCAGCCTTGAGTGTCTTGATAATCCATCGGTCAGGCTGCCTGCTGCTGACCAGGAACGAACTAGCGCCATGGTTCTCGAGAAGACTCATCGCTTTCCCGGTGATAGCAGCGCCTTCCTTGATGATCTCCTTGCCCCACGAATCCAGAAGTGGCTCAACGGCCGTGTACTCGACCTGATCGAATACCGACCGAAGCTGTTCGGTAGAAAGGCGCTCGGTCTTCTCGATCGTGAAGAGGCGTTCGATCTCTTCGTTGGACTCGATGCCCAACGCCTTGAGCACAAGAGTCACTGGAACCTTGTGAGCCTTCTTCCGGAGGCGGGTATAGATGACATCATCCTTGCCAGCCTCGATTTCCATCCAGTTCCCCCGGTCAGGGATAAGGGTCACCATGTAGATCTGCGCTCCGGAAAGCTTGTCCTTCCCGCCCTCGAAATAGACGCCGGGTGAGCGGACCAGCTGGGACACAATTACACGTTCCGCGCCGTTGATCAGGAATGTTCCAAATGGCGTCATGAGGGGAATCTGCGTGATGATGAGAGGCTGTTCCCGTATCTCGCCGGTTTCCTTGTTGATGAGACGGAAGTTGGCACGAACCATCGCCTCAAAGCTCAGCCCTGCCTTGCGGCAGTTTTCCATCGACTTGGCGGGTCGTTCGGTATCGTGGTTCACATACTCGATCCGCAGTTTGGCGGTATCAATGGGGAACACTCTCGCAAAGATCTGAGCAAGACCTGGTCCCAGAAGCCAGTCGTAAGACGTCTTCTGGAGCTGGAGGAGGTCGGGCATCGCGTAACTTGATTTGATTTTGGTAAA
>JAPLGL010000096.1 GCA_026390155.1 Caldisericota bacterium | reverse complement strand
GGTTTTTCTTCAGAGCAACTCACGGGCACAGGCAGGGGGTTTTCGTTCAGCCATGACCAACCACTGGACATGCGACTGGACGATGATCTCAAGGTCACTGCCAGGGATATCGTGAACTCGTTTCCGGAGGAAGACATCGCAGACATCTTGTGGAAGTACGGCGAAGAGGGGAGGTCGCGTCAGGTCGCTCGCGCGATCGTGTGCCGTCGGCAACGTGCGCCGATCGAGACGACGAGTGAGTTGGCGGAGGCAGTAGCCGCTGTCTTCCCTACCAGACACGCCCGCCTGAATCCTGCTACAAAGTCCTTTCAAGCTTTGCGTATATATGTCAACGATGAGCTCAACGCTCTCGAAAACGGTCTCAAATCCGCAGCATCGCTCTTGAATCCGAGTGGAAGACTCCTGGTCATTAGTTACCATTCGCTCGAAGATAGAATTGTGAAGAGAAGCTACCTGGCTCTCTGCGAGAATCCGGTCTCGGGGGAGCCAGGATTTCATCTGGTGAACAAGAAGGTCATACGTCCTACAGACTCAGAAGTTGCGACAAACAGACGTTCTCGCAGTGCCAAGCTGCGCGTGCTGGAAAGGGAATAGCCATGAGTATTGCAGTCAGAGGCAATTACACAACAGTTCGCCGTCCTGCAGCGACGGTTCGCGTCTCGGCAGCTGCAAGAACTGCGGCACGGCGGTACATTGTTCTGGGCGTGACAATCGTCGGTCTGCTGTGCGCCTATGGCTATGTGTACAGTACGACTCTTTTCTTGGAGCGTCAGGTGGAGTTGAACAGGACAGCCATTCAGGCACAACTTCAGCAGCAGGAATCGCTGCTCGAACGTGACACGAAGCTCATGTCGCTTGATCGTGTAAGAGCTGCCGCAGGTGCTATGGGCATGGCAGCCAACAATACGGCGGTGATTGGCACACTGGACAGTCTTCATTAGCGGGAACACCTGCGTCAGGACCATAAGGAATCGATGAAGAGAGGCGTCGCGTCTTTCAATGACATGTTTAGGCGACGTCTCGTCGTCATTTTTTCGGTATTCCTCGTTGCAGTGCTAGGAATTGAGTCAAGGTTTGTCTATCTGCAAGTGGTGGCTCGCACGCTGCTTGTGGACATGGCCAACCAGCAACTAGAGACCGACTCCATTCCTATCAAGGCAAAGCGGGGCATGATCCTGGATTCGACGGGGCGCGTACTGGCCGAGGACGTGGCAACCTGGTCTCTGGGCCTGTACATGAAAGAGGTTAAGGATCCTCACCTAACGGCAGCGAGCATTGCACCGGTCATCAATACATCCGTGACGCAGTTGGAGAAACAGATACGCAGTGCGTCATTGAGCTTCATCTACGTGAAGAAGCTGGTAGGTATTGTGGAATACGAGGCTCTGCGCCGACTAGATGTACCAGGAATTGTGCTGGACAAGGGCTATCGCCGCGTCTATCCGCTGGGAGCTCTCATGTCGTCCGTGGTTGGCATTACTGGCTCGGACAACCAGGGTTTGTCGGGAATCGAATTCCAATACGACAAGGAACTTGGAGGCGCGGACGGGCGGCATACGTACCGGGTCTCTGGGTCGAATCCTGGTGAACCCGCCGTCACAGAGGACGTCCTTGACCCAATACCAGGCAAGAACCTGGTGCTGACGATCGATTCGAATATCCAGTATTTCGCACAGCAGACACTCATAGAAACGCTCAAAACTTACGATGGCAAGCGTGCTACATGCACCATCCTGGACCCAGAGACGGATGCTGTTCTGGCGATGGTCGATGTTCCCGGCATAGACCCTGAACACTGGCAGGATGCTTCGATGAGTCTTCTTGCGGAGAAGGCAATCAGCGCAAACTATGAGCCCGGTTCGGTGTTCAAGGCGGTGACATCGGTCGCGGGTCTTGAGACAGGCACGATTACGCTTCAGAGTACGTTCTCTAGTGGCGGCAGTCTCAAGGTCTTCGACACGGTCGTTCACGACCTCTATCCCTATGGGACCATGAACCTCTACGCAATGCTGCAGCACTCCTCCAACGTGGCTTTTTGCCAATTGAGCATGAAGATCGGCGCCAAGTCCTTCTACGACTGCGTAAGCCGGTATGGTTTCGGCAAGCCGACGGGTATCGATCTTCCGGGAGAGGAGTCCGGTATCCTGCTTCCGACATCTCTCTGGTCAAACACGACCCTGCCGACGATGGGATTTGGCCAAGGCGTGGCGGTGACAGCAATTCAGATGGCCAACTTCTATGCCACGATAGCGAACGGGGGTCTCATGCAGCGACCGTACGTCGTCGACCACATCGTGGACGCCTCGGGAGCGAGCCAAAGAACAGACGTTCCTGGAGCCGTCGGTCAGTTGTTCAAGCCGGAGACCGCCAAGGCCGTTCTTGAGGGTCTTCACGGAGTTGTGCAGAAGGATGTTGGTGTTTTCAGTGCGTACATTCCGGGCTATGAAGTTGCCGGAAAGACCGGTACTGCCCAGATTGCTGCTCCCGGGGGAGGCTATCTGAAGGATGGGTCATACGTCTACAGTTTCGCAGGAATTCTGACGGCGAATGACCCCAGGGTCGTCGTGTTTCTCAGTATTCATGAAACCAGGCAAGGTGAACGGACGTCATTTCGCGTGGCGGGGCCAACCTTCAAGAAGATTGCGCTGCAGCTGATACAGTATCTGAGGTTGAAGCCATGAGATTCGTCGTTCAGGAACGGGAGCTCTCTGAGCTCCTTCATATGCTGCCCCCAGCGTCATGGGATCCCACGCGTTCCTCGCTGGGCCAAGGGGCATCGATCAGCTTGATCACGCCTGATTCACGTGAATGCATTCCCGGAGCCATGTTCGTTGCCCTCCCTGGAACCAGGCTGGATGGAGCTTCCTATATCGCCAGTGCCCTGTGCGCTGGGGCGGTCTGTGTCATCGCTGAGGCCGAGCATCCAGAGGTCCAGAGTGTACCGGTCGTTGTCGTCGCGAGTTGTCGTGAGTTTCTCAGTCTGGTCTCGCAAGCCTTTTTCGACTTCCCTGCTCGTCGCATGAAGATGATCGGCATCACTGGAACAAGCGGCAAGACGAGCACGGCGTACATCGCTCATCGTCTTCTGCAGGGACTGGGCATTGCATGTGTCATGATCGGGACTACTGGCTATGTCATGCCCGATGGGGTATTCTTTCCCCCCGATGCTTTGCCTGCCACGACGCCGGAAGCCTTTGCGCTCAACTGGTATCTGGACTATGCGGTACGTCAAGGGGCTCAGGCCGCCGTAGTCGAAGTCTCCTCCTTCGCGCTCGCGTTTGGCAGAGTCCATGGCATGCGCTTTGACTGCGGGGTCTTCACGAATTTCTCGCAGGATCACCTGGGATATCATGGCACGATGGATGCATATCTGGCTGCCAAGCTGCTCCTGTTCAGGTCACTCGACGAAAGCTCAGTGGCAGTTCTCAACGCTGACGATCCTGCGTTTGCCGTCTTCAGTGACGCAGCCGGGCGCTCGCAGGTCACGACTTTTTCCCTTGGGTGCGAGGCTGACTTTCGTGGTGACGACGTGGTGTCCAGAATGGGAAAAACCACGTTCCACGTCCTTTCGCGCGACGGAACCGCGTTTGCCGTGGATCTTTCGATCGGCCCGGCGTTCCAGGCTTCCAACTGTCTGGCGGCCATCAGTGCGGTTCATGCCATTGAACCGTCCTGCGACCTGGGCAAGGCGGTGCAGTCTCTTGCTTTCCCTCTGTATATCCCCGGTCGCTATGAGCGCATCGACTGTGGACAGCCATTCGAAGTTGTTGTGGACTATGCCCATACGCCGGAGGAATTCTCTGCACTGTTCAGGGCCGTGAGGTCGACTGTGCCAGGAGACCTGCTGGCTGTCTTTGGCTCTGTCGGTGCAGATGACCGCGAGAAAAGGCCGATCATGGCTCGCCTCGCTGAGGCAGCCTGCCGGTGGTCGTTTGTGACCGTCGAGGATCCCCGTCACGAGGACGCATTGATTGCAGTTCACGACATCGAGGCTGGATTCACTACCAACCATTTCACGGTGATCGAGGACAGAAGACAGGCAATTCGAAGTGCAGTCGCTGCGGCCAGACCCGGCGACATGGTCCTGGTCCTCGGTCGCGGCCATGAGACGGTTATGTACTACGAACACGAGGATGTCGCCTTCGATGATCGGGAAGAGGTTCGCCTGGCCTTGATCGACCACGGCTACGAATGTGGAGCTGATGATCTGCGCTTGCAGGAGGGACAGCGATGAATGCCGCGTTTGCCATGTCATTGACTCTCGCGCTTGCTCTCGTGGACCTGTTCCTTTTCCCTGTCCTTATCGGATGTCTTCGCAGGACACGATTCACCCAGTTGATACGGGACGAAGGCCCTTCTTCTCACAAGTCCAAGGAGGGTACGCCCACGGGCGGCGGGCTGCTCCTGGTTCTCAATATCGCCGCATCTGTGGCGGCATATCTCGTGGTGATGGGACGGAGAGGCTTGACAGGGCTGGACTTCGCCGCGCTAATCTTCGTGACTGCGAATCTCCTCTCGGGCTTTCTGGACGACTGGACCAAAGAGCTCAAGCAGAAGAACGACGGGCTGCTTGGATACCAGAAACTCCTGATCCAGACAGCAGCAGCTGGGCTCTTCTTCTATCTGGCGTACCCATCGATCCTTCCGGTCCTTCGTCTGGCAAGTGGTCGAATTCTGCTCACTGGCTGGGTTTTCTATGCGATTGCGGTACTGTATGCAGTCGGTATGGTGAATGCGTTCAACCTGACGGACGGCCTCGATGGCCTGCTCGCCAAGACGAGTCTCCCCGCATTCGCCATGGCCGGAGCAGCATCACTGTTCCATCCATCAGGGCTGGCTGGCATATTGCCCTTGGCAGCCGTTGCTTTTGCCATCTCATTCCTATGGTTCAATGGAACGAAGGCTTCTGTCTTCATGGGAGACACGGGATCGCTTGCGCTTGGTTCAATCTTCGTCGCCTGGGCATTTGCCTCTGGAAACGAGGTGTCGTCAATTCTGCTGGGAGGACTGTTCCTCGGCGAGGCGATCAGTGTAATGATCCAGGTACTTGTCTTCAGAGCCTCTGGGCGCAAAAAACGGGTATTCCTGATGGCCCCGATTCATCATCATTTTGAGAAGCTTGGGTGGGCCGAGCCGAAGGTCGTCGACCGGTTCTTCGTCGTGAGCATCCTGTTCGTCATTGCGGGAGCACTGACGATGACCTGGAGATAACCAGTGATCCCTTTTGGGTCTGCGTTTGTCGTGGGAGCATTGCCGAGTGGGCTCTATGCGGCCCTCTATCTCCATGATCACGGCGTAAACGTTTTTGTATCGGAATTCAAGCAGCAGAGCGCTGATGAGAAGTTCGAGCGTGCCGCACGGTTGCTTCAGGAGGCGGGCGTCCCCCTTGAATTTGGGCAGAACACTGTGAGCATCATGGCCGCCCGCGACGTCGTCGTCGTCTCGCCTGGTGTTCCACTTGAAGCTCCGATTGTTCTGGCCGCTCAGCAATTGGGGAAGCTTGTCGTAGGCGAGACGGAGATTGCAGCGTACGCTGGTCTGTCGGTGCTTGCAGTGACAGGAAGCAATGGCAAGAGCACAACCACGGCGCTGCTTGGAGAGATCGTTGCTCAGGAGTACCCCAATGCAGTGACGGGGGGGAACCTCGGCACTCCGGTATCGCAACTCCTTGTGGAAAACCCGATGGCAGGACCGGCGGTTCTCGAAGTTAGCTGTTTTCAGCTCGAGACAGTCCACACCTTTCATCCGGGAGTGGCCATTTTCTCCAACCTGGTTCCGAACCATCTTGACCGCTACGGCACGATGGAAAACTACTTCGCTACGAAGAAGCGCTTGTTCGAGAACATGACAGCTGGTGACATTGCTGTGCTCAATTGGGATGATCCTGCTCTGAAGACGCTTGGACCAACGCTGCGTCCTTCCACATTCTATTTTGGACTGGGCGACGGTGTGTTCTCCGGTGCACATCTTGTGAATGGTGCTGTCGTTTTCCAGGATCCGAGACGCAGCGTGGAGTTGTTCAGGGAGACGGATCTGCTCATCCCAGGGCGGCACAATGTTGCGAATGCCATGAGCGCTGCTCTGGCGGCTTTTCTGTTCGGCATCTCCCCAAGCACTATTCGCAGGGTCGTGAGACGATTCAAAGGGCTGCCGCACCGGCTTGAGTACGTGGGAACAGTCGATGGGGTAAGCTTTGTCAATGATTCCAAGGCAACCACCCCAGAATCGGTCATGACTGCCACTGATGCCATGACTGGGCCGTATGTAGTTATTCTGGGCGGAAGTTCAAAGGATGTCTCATTCGACAAAATGGCCCAGCACCTGGCCCAAGATAGAAAGCTGGTGTCAGCAATAGTCATGGGCGCGACCGGTTTGACGATCGAGAATTCGCTGCACACCGCCGGCATGAGGACAGTCGTCCATGTTGAATCCCTGGAGGATGCTGTCAGCCATGGAGTGGAACTCCTTTCTGCAGGTGGCACGCTGCTGTTGTCTCCCGCTTGCGCCAGTTTCGACATGTTCAGGAATTTTGAGGAGCGTGGTGACCGGTTTCGGGAGATCGTGCTGAGCGGCACGAGCGCGATAACGCGGTGAGGCGCATACTGGTTCTCGTCGCCATACTGCTCTGTCTGGGCGTGCTGCAGAACTACAGCATCGCCGTCAGCCTCAGTGCTGCGCGAGGTCAACTGGTCGCCGTCACGCCGAGCGTGGTCAAGCAGGCGATTATCGTTGGTATCGGCATCTTCGCCTACTGGCTGTGCTCGCGGTTCAAGTACATGCGCTGGGCAGACATTTCGGAATTCTTGACGTACGTCGTGGGAGCACTGCTCGTCGCCGTTCTTATTCCTGGCATCGGCAGGAGTGTCAATGGTTCCAGCCGGTGGATCGGAGTAGATTTGATCGGGCTGCAGCCGTCTCAGGCAGCTGTTCTGGCAGTGCCGCTTCTTGCTGCCAAGCTCTTCAGTGGCAAGTACCTGAACCAGTATGACCATCGATACTACAGTACGTTTCTGCTGTTCGTGCTGGGGTTCACAGGACTGGTCGCCATGGAACCAGACTTGGGTACGGCCTTCGTCATTGCCGGCTCTTCCATTGCAATCCTGCTCGGTGTCGGTGCTCCGTTTGGGTACTGGATCAGCAGAACGGCTATCCTGGGTGCGTTGGCTCTGATTGCCGTCAATGTGAAATCCTCGTGGAAAGTCAGGATGACTTCGTTCATCAACCCGCTGGCAGCGGACAAAGCGAAAGGTGTCGCCTATCAGCTTGTAAACTCTATGTTCGCCGTCGCGAGAGGTGGCGTGCTGGGGCGGGGTTTCATGCGGAGTGTTCAGAAATTTGTCCACTTCCCGGCCCAAGAGAATGATTTTGTTTTTGCCATATTCTCGGAGGAGTTCGGGCTTATCGGTGTGACTCTCGTACTCGTCATCTTCTTGTGGATTGTCTTCGACCTGTTCAAGCTTGCCTCGAGGTCTTCTGAGCCATTCGCCCGAGTGTATGTCATGGGACTTGGCGTCTTCCTCGCGGTGCAGGCGTTCGTCAACATTGGCGTCGTCGTCGGATTGCTTCCTACGACAGGAGTACCGTTGCCTTTCTTCAGCCAGGGAGGTAATCACATCGTCTTCGAGATGGCTGCTCTTGGCATCGCGGGAGCTATCTCCCGGAGTCCAGAGGCTGTCTGATGCACTACGTCATAGCAGGAGGAGGATCGGGAGGTCACATTTACCCTGCAGTTGCAATTGCTGAGCGTCTCTCTGAGAGTGGAACGGTCACGATGCTGGCGCGGTCCGGCAGTATGGAAGAACGCGTTTTCCTGTCTCAGGGACTTGACGTCAGGACTGTCAGTTCAGCCCCGCTCTTCTACACACCCAGGTCGTTGTTGCGGCTCGCAAGGGCGACCGGAGGCGGAGTAGGGACTGCCCGCCGTGCCATGACAGACGCCCATGCGGATGCTTTCATCGGTACCGGAGGATATGTATCGGTGCCAGGAATCGTGGCCGCGCAACTCAACAGGGTTCCAATATTCCTACTTGAACAGAATACGATCATGGGGCGAGCGAACCGACTGTTCTTTCGCCGAGCGCGGCGTGTGTTTCTTGGCTTTCCCATTGAAGGCCTCTCGGGCCCTCGATTCACGGTCACTGGGAACCCTCTGCGACAAGAAGTATACAAGACACTGACCGAATGCCGGTTTAGCAGGCCCCTTCGCCAAGGGTTGCTGTTTATCGGGGGTAGTGGTGGAGCAACGTTCGTCAACGACCTGTTCCTGCGAACAATCCAGGAGCTGGACAGCCGGGGCCGCGAAGTCTCTGTCACTGCCGTGACCGGAACTGAAGATTACGCAAGAATCCATGATGCAGTGAAGAAACTGTCCCTGCGACACGTCGATCCCGTCCTCATTTCCTATGAGGTGGGCATGGAACGACTCTATGAGCGCACTCGCGTCGCAGTGACGAGAGGTGGAGCACTTACTCTGACGGAGCTTGCGGTCGGAGGTATCTATGCCGTTGTCATCCCGTATCCATATGCTGTTGGGCGGCACCAGTCGAAAAACGCCAAATACCTTGAGAGTCTGGGCCTGGGCATATGCATTGAGCAGCAGTCATTGCAGTTTGACACTTACCTGTCCGTCGTGGAGAAAGCGCTCGATGACGAAGCAGGCCCAGTCCTTGGTGCTTCGAGCATCTTTGTCACTGACGCTGGAGATGCCATCGTGCGAACAATCGAAGAGGAGTGCTCGCATGACTGAGTCACTGCAATCCGGAAGACGGTTCTTCCTCGCGGGCATCTGTGGTGCAGGGATGAGTTCGCTGGCCATGCTGCTGCGCAGCATCGGGATGGATGTGCGGGGTTCAGACACCGCGAATGAAGGCATCGAGGCTGTGCGATTGGCCGCACGGGGCATATGGGTCATGTCCGAAGCTGAGGCAGCTGGCGCGCTTCGCTATGATGAAGTCCTGGTGCGGTCGTCTGCAATTCGACCTGACAATGTCGTACTCCTGGCGGCAACACGGGTCGGAATGAGCATTCTTCATCGAACAGACGTCCTGTCTGCCGTTGCAGAGCGCTATTTCCTGATAGCTGTCTCTGGCACGCACGGCAAGACCACGACATCAGGAATGATTGGATACGCGCTGGCAAGACAGGGCTTCGCTCCGACCATCTGTGTGGGAGGCCATATCGCAGGCTTCGACGGAGCCTTTCCCCCTGAAGGCACCGAGCGAAAACAGATTCAAGGATGCCCGGTCATGGTCCTCGAAACTGACGAATCGGACGGATCGTTCCTGAAGTTCCATGCGGACGTAGCCGTCGTCACGAACATAGACAGCGATCATCTGGGAGCCTATGGAGGCGAGTTTGCCAACCTTGCTGGCGCATTTGCCCGGTTTGCCCAGCAGTGCGCTGAGCGCGGAGGGCTCATTGTTGCTTGTGGCGATGACAACGAAGCGGGCAGGATTGTGAAGAGTCTGCCACGGCACGTCCTGTATGGCCAGGAAACGTCAAATCAGGTACGTTTGGACTACTACGTTCCCACCAACACCGCAGACATTGTCAGAGAAGATGTCGCGTGGCCATTTGCGATGGAACGAGGAGACGAGAAGAGCTATCTCAACGCTGTCGCCGCTTGCCTGGCGTGCGAAGCGGTCGGGGCGCCCGTGGCTGACACACTTCATGCGCTGGAGGGTTTCCCTGGGATGGAACGGCGGATGGAACTCCTTGCAGACCATGACGGAACGGTTGTCCTGACAGACCACGCCGACCATCCCACGGAGATCAGAGCGACCCTGCAGGCTGTCTCTGTCAGGTATCCAGGGCGACCACTCACGCTGGTACTTCAGCCACATCGTTTCTCGCGAGTGAGCAAGTGCCTCGACGAGTATGGTCCGGCGCTGGCCGGAGTCCCACGAATAGTGCTGCTTGACATTTTTTCGGCTGGAGAGACGATCGAGCATCGAGAGGAGCTCGATCAGAGGCTTCGCAAGAGCGTACAAGCAGCAGTTGGCAAAGCATTGCTTCCTCAGATGCCCGTTGACCAGATGCTCGATGTGTTGCGAACGTCGGCTGCCCCTGGAGACGTCGTGCTCTTTGTGGGCCCCGGCGATGTGAACAAGCTTGGTCTGCTGTACTGTGGCTTGCTGACGAGCCGCAATGCGATAGAATGTCAGTCTGCTGCATCTCTCGAGGGACGCTCCGGACAGGAGAATGGCGTATGGTAGGTTCGGCTATCGACAGATTCAGAGGTCGCGTAGAGCAACGGGTCCTGACGAAGGAACCGCTCTCTTCCTACACGTCGTTTCATATTGGCGGGCCGGCCGAGTACCTCTATACGCCGTGTGGCGAGGAGGATCTGGTCTGCGCACTGCGCGCTGCCAGAGCTCTTGGGATACCGACGACAGTGCTTGGCAATGGAACGAATGTCCTTGTCTCCGACAGCGGTGTCGAGGGTCTGGTCGTGAGGCTCATGGAGACGTCGCTTCAGCCAGTAATGGAGAAAGGACTGGTGCTTGCCCGAGCCCCCATGCCACTGTCCTCTTTGCTGGAATTTGCAATACTCCGGGATCTGTCTGGACTGGAGTATCTCGTAAGCATACCAGGCACTGTAGGTGGGGCCATCTTCATGAACGCAGGTTCGTTTTCTCAGGCCATAAGCACTCACCTGGCGTATGTGGAAGTCCTTGATCGCAACCTCGAGTACGTCCTGAAGAGGCATGAAGATGTCGATTTTGACTATCGGTACAGCGAGTTTCAGGAGAACGGGGCCATCATCCTGGGGGCGGCATTTGACCTTGAGGTTGGTGATGGAGCGACAATTCGGTCGACTGCCGGCCGTATCCGATCTGAAAAGCATGCCAAACAGTCATGGGAACATCCAAATGCAGGAAGTATCTTCACAAATCCCCCTACGACCTATGCCGGCAAGTTGATAGAGGAAGCTGGGTGCAAAGGTCTCCAGTTGGGACGGGCACAGGTGTCGGTCAAGCATGCGAACTTCATCGTCAACCTCGGAGGGGCGACCGCACTTGATGTCGTGTGCCTCATGGATCTTGTCGTACAGAAGGTGTATGCGCGCTTCAACGTGCGCCTTTCACCCGAGATCAGGCTGCTTGGTGACTTCTCTCCGGAGGCAGCGCATGCGTCTGGGTGATGAGCTTCTCCGTCCATGAGACTTCTCTGGCGTATGGGTCTGGTTGCCTTGGCGGTGTCGCTGGTCTACTGGTTCACCGTACCAGCAGCTCGAGTGAGCGTAATAGCCGACTCTTGGGAAGCCCCTGTCGTGGATCAGGTCTGGCACAGTCGATCTTGGGGTTTCCTCATGATTCTCAACAAGGCTTCGGTAATTGACCGGCTGAAGGGACTCCCCGTTTCCAGCCTGACTATCCAGCGGGAGCGACCCTGGAATTCCACTGTCGAGGTTGACATCGCTGACCCGGACGTGGTCATCAGACAGGGGAAACAATTCGGTGTGGTGTTCTTGTCGATGGGGACAGCCTATGCTGTGACGGTCGTACCGGAGTCATGGAATGTGGTTGACGTAACCGGGTTTCCGTCCCTATCTTCGGCCTTCTTGTCCGCCTCGCTCGAATATGCCCCGCTGTGCAGTCAGCTGATGCAGCATAGGGACCAGCTTGCGATCACGGGGATGTCACTCTCTTCTTCGATGGGACTTGCCATACGTTTGAAAGACGGCAAGACACTTGTCCTTGGCGATAGTACAAACGGTGCCTCCAAGATCGAACGGGCGATTGCCGTCGTTAGCATGCCAGCCTACAAAGGGAAGCCAATAACTGTCGACTTGCGATTCGACGGCCAGGCCGTCATTCCAGGGACTCCATGATCGCACGTGGAAGAAACAGAGGCATCTTTCTTGTCGGTCTGTTTGTAATGGTCGCCGGATTCGGGTACCTTCTGGCTGTACAGTTTGAGCCCACAGTGAACAAGGCATACGTTGTTCCTGCCCAGAATGTCGAGTTGGTCGAAATCATGAGGGGACTGGAAAACGAGAATGACAGTACTGCCAAGCAAATTGTCAATCTACGGGGACAGCTGGGAGAGCTTGAGAGCAAAGGCGCTGGCACGAGCGAAGAGGTGCTTGTTCTCACGCAGCATCTCAAGGAACTGAGAGCAAAAGCGGGACTTGCCGAGGCGACAGGTCCCGGCGTGGTCGTAACACTGAGCGACAGTTCCCGTACTCCGACGCTCTCCGATGATCCGAACTACTTTGTCATCCACGACGGTTACCTCCGCAGCATCGTCAATCTCATGAGGAGGTACGGCGCGACAGCGATTTCCGTCAATGATCAGCGAATCCTTGGGAACAGCCCCATCGTTTGTGCCGGACCGATCATTCTCGTGAACTCCACCAGAATGTCGCCGCCTTATGTCATTACTGCGCTGGGGAGCCCTGAGACGCTTGCTGACAGCATTTCTGTGGACGTCTTCTTTCGCGTGCTGGAGATGTACCGCGACCAGTTCGGGATCACGTGCTCGCTTGAGAAGAAGGCATCCATCGTAGTCCCTGCTTCACTGAACAATGCAGCCTTCACCTATGCAGTGGGTGCGAAATGAAGAGAGCTCAGCAGTCGCTTTGGAAGTCGACACTACTGGTTTTCTTCCTTATCAGTTTCTTTGTTGGGTTCTTCCTCCCTGGGCAGGCACGCGTCGTTCGCGAGATGAAGCAGACCTATCAGAACCAGGACCCAAAGGACCTCATTCGCGTCATAAAGGACTTGCAGCAGCGCAAGCAGAACCTCTCGGTCGAAGTGACCGACGTGTCGCAGAAAGTCGCGCAGTACCTTCGCTCTTCCGATGACACAGCTGCGCAAGTCCGCCAGTTGGAGCACGAAACCACCGTGCTGATGCAGAGAACTGGTGCCGTCCCGCTCACGGGTCCTGGCATACGGGTCACGATACGGGAACAGTCTTCGGGAGCCTCGCCATCCATGCTGGCCGATGAGGACCTACTCCTGCTTCTGAATGATCTCTGGGCATCTGGAGCCGAAGTCATATCGTTGAACGGTATTCGCCTGACTGACTCGAGTTCAGTATACAGGGCCGGTCTAAACGTTCGTGTGGACGGACAAGTCACACAGATGCCGCTGGTCGTGGAAGCGATTGGTGATACGGAGAACATGTTTAAGGGGCTTCAGATTCCAGGGGGCGTGCTCGACTTGTTGAACCTGAGGCGCATTGGTGCTATAGTTCAAAACGTCAACCTGCTTCGGATCAGTAACTAGGGGAGGAAAACGGGTACCTATGGTTGGTTTCGTTACCGTGTGTGGACTCGTGCTTGGCATTGTCATAGGGGTTGTTCGCCCCGTCCACATCCCCGCCGTCTATTCGAAGTATGTTGGGTTGGCCCTTCTGGCCGGGATGGATTCCATACTCGGCGGCATCAAGGGCTACCTGAAAGATAGTTTCGATGCGACGGTATTCTTTTCGGGATTCCTCATCAACAGTCTTGTTGCAGCGCTTCTGGGGTATCTCGGTGACCAGCTGGGCATCGATCTCTACCTTGCGGCAGTCGTTGTGTTTGGAAGCAGAATGTACCAGAACATCGCAATCATCCGGCGCGTTCTCTTGAAGAAGGAGGCATGATGGCTGGCCAGGAAAGAATTGTCAGCGTACTCGATATTGGAAGCACGCGAGTCAAGATGTTGATCGCTTCGGCCACGGGAGAAAGTCTGGACTCCATTCTCGGGGTGGGCACGGCTCCATGCAACAGCTTGAAACGTGGCGTGGTCGTCGACATGGAAGGCGTAACACAGGCTATTCAGGCGGCTCGGGACGAGGCAGAAAGAATGAGCAGCTACACTGTCTCATCGGTCATCGTGAATGTCGGCGGCACCCATATCACTGGGTTGGTGAACCGCGGTCTTGTTGCCATATCACGGCCGGGGCGCGAGATACAGAAGGACGATGTGGATCGTGTCTGGGAATCTGCGCGAGCTGTCCTGCTTGGGCCGAACCAGGAGATTATCCACGTAATTCCTCGACAGTATCTCGTGGACGGTCAGGAAGGTATCAAGGACCCGCTCAGAATGTCGGGCATCCGCCTGGAGTTCGAAGCGTTTATTGTCACGGGACAGTCGACGATTCTGGATAATCTTCGTCGCTGCGTCACGGAATCAGGTCTCAAGGTGGACAAGCTTGTGGTCGAAGGCTTGGCATCAGCTGACGCAGTCCTCTCCTCAGAGGAGAAGGAGATTGGCGTCGCCTGTGTCGATATCGGAGGAGATACGACGGACCTGGCGGTCTTCACGGGGGGCAGCCTCAGCTACATTGCCGTTCTGCCCATAGGTGGCCGCCATGTTACGATGGATCTTGCCATGATGCTCAAGACAAGCTTGAATGTGGCTGAAGAGCTCAAGGTGGCCTATGGATCGGTGGATGCGGGAAGAGGTAAGGACTTCCAGGACAGCCAGGTTAGCTACTCGACTGCGTCAGGCGACGGAGTTCTTGCAACGACGAAGTCGTACATTAGTGATGTCGTGACGTCTCGCATTGAGGAGATAGCGGAGGCCGTGAAGCTGGAGCTGGTCCATTCGGGCTACAACAATATGCTTCCCGCTGGTCTTGTGCTTACCGGAGGGACGGCGATGGTATCCCATATCGCAGACAAGTTCTCCGAGATTACGGGTCTGCGAGCCCGAATGGGTCAGCCGACCGTCGACGATGTCGTTTTCAGCTCGTTCAAGAATCCCAGCTTCTCGACATCAGTCGGGCTACTGGAACTCGGAATCCACGGCGATGGTGCCGCGGTCCAGAAGAGGAAACGCGCATTCAAAGGCCTGAGTGGATTGTTCAAGGGCCTTGACCTGTTCGACTAGGACATACTGACGGGGAGGAGAAGCCACTATGGATGATCGACTGGATCCCTGGGGAAGCTCAAATGTAAGCATTAAGGTCATTGGTGTGGGCGGCGGAGGTGGCAATGCCGTCAATCGGATGGTCGGGGATTTTCCTTCCGGTGTCGATTTCGTTTCTGTCAATACCGACACGCAGGTTCTGCGATACAGTCGGGCAGAAAGCAAGATTCAAATTGGGGCGAAGGTCGCTCGCGGAATGGGGGCAGGCGCTGATCCCGAACTCGGTCGCAAAGCGGCAGAAGAGAGCAGAGAGATACTCAAGGAAGCGATTACCGGCTCCTCACTCCTGTTTATTACGGCTGGCATGGGAGGGGGCACGGGCACGGGGGGTTGTCCAGTTGTGGCGAAAGTGGCTCGGGAGCTGGGTATCCTCACTATTGCAATTGTCACCAAGCCGTTCAACTTCGAGGGTCCTCAGCGTGCCAAGGTTGCGGCGGACGGTATCAAGGAGCTTCGCGACAGCGTTGATGGATTGGTCGTCATACCAAACCAGCGACTGTTCAAGCTGGAAGAGGGGAAGATCACTATCAGCAATGCATTTCGGAAGGCGGACGAGGTCCTGAAGAAGGCAGTTCAGGGCATTACCGAACTCATCCGTACGCCGGGAATCATCAACCTCGACTTTGCGGACCTCAAGAACGTTTTGACTTCGACTGCTTCAGGAGAGCTTCCCGATGGATCGGATGGGAGCATCTGGATAGGGATGGGGACCGGCAAGGGTGACGAACGTGCCGCGAAGGCCATCAGAGCGGCCACCAACTACGAACTTCTCGAGTACTCGATGCAGGGGGCCACCGGCTTGATTTATAACGTGATTGGCCATGAGATTTCCATGGAAGAGATGGATGTCATCTCCACCGCCATCCAGTCGAGTGCATCAAGAGACGCCAAGATCATTTTTGGTCTGGCCGATCCGTTTGACGAAGTGCTGGGACAATCCGGCGAGGCCAACGACGAAATTCGTATTACAGTTGTGGCCTCCGGCATGCAGCCTCAGAAGGCTGAAGCAGAACAGGAGAAGAAGATTCTCAAGGAATTCAAGGTCGAGGAGGTCGAGCTCCCAGCCATACTGCGCAAAGGGCCGCCTCGCGGCTTCTAGCGTCGAATGTGGGCTCGATAGCAGAGCATCTGGCGGAAGTCCGCGAACGAGCCCGTGTGTCGTATTACCGGGCGACTGGTCGGCCCGGTGAACCGCGTATTGTCTGTGTGACGAAGACACAGCCTCTTCCCCGGATCCTGGAAGCTATCGATGCTGGAGCGACTGAAATCGGTGAGAACTACCTGCAGGAAGCCGTTCGGAAGGATATCTTCGCCCTGCGCGAGAGTCGCGGAGCTACTATCCGGTATATCGGTCGACTCCAGTCGAACAAGTACCACGCCATCCTCCGGCTCTTCGATGCGGTCGATTCGGCCGATTGTCGACTCTTTGAGCGTCTGGATGGCATCGAAGATCGTGAGGACCTGAGAGCGCGTACATTGCTGCTGGAGGTCAATGCCGGTGAAGAGTCCCAGAAGGGCGGACTGACCGTTTCCGAGATCCGGGAGCTTGCTGCTGCTGATACTCCTTGGCTGCACGAGATCTCCGGACTCATGGCGGTCGTCCCTCTTCAGGCTACCACGCAAGTGCGGACAATGTTGTATCGGTCCATCAGTGAGCTGTTTCATGAACTTGTCAGCGATCTGGGCTCGTCACGGGTCACCTTGCTGTCCATGGGTACTTCTGATGACTACGAACTCGCGATTGAACAGGGATCAAACATGATTCGTATTGGTACGGGCATTTTTGGCGCCCGTTCACCTTCTCAGGTGTAACCAATTGCCAGCAGTCACGATTATGTGGATGGAGACGTGCACCAATCGACGTGGATGAAGAGAGATTCGTATTGAAGTTGCAGCAAGCGGATGACGAGGCTTGGCGCCAGTTCGTCGAGCGCTTTGTCCCTCGAATGCTGGGGTATGCTCTGAGACACGTCAAGAGCAGGGCTACTGCTGAGGATGTTGCCGCAGATGCCATGGCCAGAATAGTCTCGTCCATCAAGGGTTTCACGTATCAAGGTATTCCGCTTGACGTCTGGGTATACAAGATCGAACGAAATGCCCTGTCGGACTACTACAGAAGGCAAACCGGGTATCCCATGCTTCCCTTCCAGGAGTTTATGGACGCTCACTCTACTGGTTTGCTACGGGATCCATATGAACTGGCAGAAGCGGCTGACACGAAGGCTGTGGTACGTCAGGCAATTGACCACTTGGAGGAGCCCAAGAGGTCAGTTGTGAGGATGAGACTGCTTGAACGCAGGTCTGTGAGGGAGGTCTCATTCCTGCTTAACCTTAGCGAAAGCAATGTGAAGGTGATGCTGTTCCGGGCGCTGACCGATGTCAAGACGATGATTGCGGGAAAGATGGGTGAGCCAGATGGCGTATGCAGAGACAGAGCTGAGACTAGCTGATCAGTTGGACAGGGTCGTCGAGAACGTTATTCAAGGTGACTGTGACCTGTTCGAGGGTGTGGAGGCCAGACAGCTTACTCATGACGCGATGGCGGTTGTCGATCTGGCCACATTCGTCATGCCTTTGTGGGGTGACGAAGGGAAGGAATTCGACGAACGTATGTATCTTCTGGTTGCCCGCGAGGTCGAGTGTCTGGCGCTCAACCACGATGCCAGTTCCAGAGAAGCGATGGGGAGCTGGTCGCGGCTCATGAACCTGCTTCTTGGAGCTGGATTGGCCGTCGCCGCATTCTTCGCTTCCTTCTTCCTGGAACCGATGCCCACAGGTCACGAGGGTCGTTCAATTGACACTCTCAGTCGACCGTGGTATAACGTCACAGCGGGTAAGTACCTAGTCGGGGTGGCGGACGGGGACGTTGGGGGACTATTGTGCTGTGGTTTCTCGGATGCTGGCTCGGGATACAGAGCAACAGCCTGCAAGTAGACGGCCGTATCGTAAGGAGGTGCTTGCCAACCACCGTTTCACCCGAAATTGTCGACAGCAACTACTTTGTTAAGGGAGGAGAATTACATGAGGAGATTCTTATCAATCGTTCTTGCAGTTGTTCTAGTGCTTGCCGTCTGTTCTCCAGTGCTGACCGCGCGCGCCGCCGGCTTCAAGGATGTCGCCGCGTCGTACTGGGCATTTGACGAGATCACCGCCCTGGCAGCCAAGAAGGTCATCAACGGGTATGCCGACGGCACGTTCAAGCCCGAAGGCAAGGTCACCCGCGAAGAGTTCGCCAAGATGATCGTTGTCGCCAAGGGCCTCGCCGAGGTCAAGCCTGCCAAGGCGACGTTCAGTGACGTCCCTGCGACCCGCTGGTCATATGGCGTCGTCGAAGCGGCAGCCAAGGCTGGGTACATCAATGGCATCGGTGGCGGCAAGTTCGCCCCCGCGGCCGAGATCAAGCGTCAGGACATGGCGATCCTGCTGGTCCGCGTCCTCGGCAAGGAAGCTGAGGCCAAGACCATCAAGGAGCCCATCGCCTTCTCCAACGACGAGTCCAAGATCGGCACGTACGCGATCGGTGCCGTCACCATCGCCGTCCGTCCGCGCGTTCAGCTCCTGCTATGGGACAAGTTCCGCAACCTGAACCCCGTGATGTCGGCCACCCGTGGCGACTGCGCATTCGCCATCTACAACACCGTCAACTCTCCAGCTGCCGGCAAGAAGGCCGTCACGATCGCTGAGGAGAATGCTCCCGAGAGCCTGTTCCCGCTCATCTCCGACTCCGCCTACACCCAGAAGGCTGTCACCTTCCTGGCCAGCGGACTCATCTCGATGACCCCCTACGGCGTCCTGTATCCTGAGATGGCGAAGTATGTCCCGACCCTCGAGAACAAGCACCTCATCCGCAACGATGATGGCACCGTCATCTCCGACTTCCAGCTGCGCAAGGGGCTGAAATGGTCCGACGGGCAACCCGTCACCATCGACGACTACATCTTCTCGTACAACCTGATTATGAGCAAGGACATCCAGGTCGTCTCGACAAGCCCGTACGACCTCATCACCAAGATCGACAGAGTCGACGACTACACGTGCCGCGTCTATTGGAAGTCATGGGATACCTTCATCGCAACTGGCTGGAGCATCTACCCGAAGCACATTCTGGGACCGCAGTTCGACAAGGACCCCAAGAGCATCAACACCTCCGACTTCAGCAGCAACCCCGTCTACTGCGGACCGTACACCATCAAGTCCAAGGTCGAAGGCCAGTACATCATCTACTCTTCGAACAAGAACTGGTTTGGTGGTGAGCCCGTCATGGAGACCATCACCGAGCGGTTCATCGACAACACCAACACCCTCCTGATCAACATGCTGACCGGCCAGATCGACGCCTCCTCGGAGTCGCTGACCCTTGACCTTGCCCAGCAGTTCGAAGCCAAGATGGGCAAGGACTTCAACGTCTACTACAACAAGGGAACGACCGCCGGCATCATGGAGTGGAACCTGACCACCGCGTGGTTCAAGGATGTGCGCGTCCGCCAGGCCTTCTACTATGGCATCGACCGCAAGCTCATCACCCAGAAAGCCATGGTCGGCACCGACGCTGTCCTCTCACCCCTGTCCTCCGGTTCCGCCTACTTCAAGCCAGTCCTGGCCAAGTATGCGTACAACCTCGACAAGGCGAACGAGCTCTTGGATGCCGCCGGCTGGAAGTGGAACGCCGCCAAGACGCAGCGCACCCTTCCTGATGGCACCGCAGCCGTCCTGAAGATCCCGTATTCGCAGGGCGCCGCCTTCCGTATCCGTGAAGTCACCCTCATCCAGCCCATGCTCGCCAAGATGGGCATCACCGTCGAGCACGATCCCATGGACTTCAACGCCATGCTGGACTCTGCCACGGCTGGTACCTTCATCGTGGCCCTCCACGGCATCAGCTTCAGCAACTACGACGCTTACGGCTCGATCAACCAGTTCCATACGGATCAGATCCCGACCGAAGCCAACGGCATGCAGGGCCAGAACAACTACCGCTACAGCAGCCCCGAGATGGACAAGTGGATCAAGACAGCGCAGAAGGCCACCACGGCTGTTGCCCTGAAGGAAGCCTACGCCAACATCCAGGACATCTTTGGCGAAGATCTTCCGTGCTTCTATCTTGAGCAGCGCGTCTACCCCGACGAAGTCCGCAAGGGCATCAAGGGCTACGACCACTTCTTCTCTGCCACCGTCTACAACAACTGGAACGTCCAGTACTGGTATTGGTGGAAGTA
>JAPLGL010000092.1 GCA_026390155.1 Caldisericota bacterium | reverse complement strand
TCTGAAGCTTTGACGCTTCCTGCAGAGAGTCGCCAGAGAGAGCGGATATCAGCCGGGTGCACAGGGCGGGGCTTCCGGCCGTATCATCGGCCAGCTCATGGCGTAGAGCGTCGATACGCTTCCACAGGTCCTGAGCATGGTCGCTGGCAAGACTCAGAGGCTGACAAGCCTGCACCGTGTCCAAGTCTTCGGGGATGATGCGGACCAGGAGTTCGTGTTTCCAGCGAGCAGTTGCCGCACTGCGGAACGCGTCGATCACACGAGGTGTCAGCGCATTTCCTGCGGTCAGGACACGAACACGCTCCGGGAAGGCTGCCAGGTTCTGCATGTTTTCCCAGACATTGGCTGGAGGAACGCCAAAAAGGTGGTCGCGCTCTTCCTGGGAATAGTTCTCGAAGACATTTTCCTCTGCCCGGTACGCCCGGTCTTTCTCGAGGTAGGCAGCCGGTTCGCCAGGCTTCTTGGAGATCTCCGCGAGGAGCGCTTCGGGTGGCGTGCCGGACTCGACCGACCACCTGATGCCGTCCAGCATCGCGAGGATGGACGCGGCCACGGCAAGGTAGGTGTTGGTGTAGGCGTTGGGAGCCCGCAGTTCGAAACGGGTGGCGTGTGGGTTATCGACATCTCGGACCAGGCCTGCCAGGACTGTACGGTTACGCGACGGGTTGGCGGGATCGAGTCCGAGTGCTGCGACGATACAGACGGGTGCTTCGAAACCGGGTTTGAGCCTGTTGAAGGCATCGTTGCTTGCGGAGACGAACGGTCCGACGACTTCATAGTTGCGAAGAAGACCCATCAGCGCTCCGTATCCGATCACACTCAGGAAGTCGGTATGCATGTCCGCAGGTGCGAAGAGGTTGATGCGCCTGCCACTGGGCAGGACGCCCGCGATGCCCAAATGCGTGTGTTCGCCGGAACCTGCGACGCCTGGAATGGGCTTGGCCTTGAAGGTGACCGTGAGACCGTTGGCGCGGAACGTTTCCTTCACCAGGATGCGCGCAAGGAGCTCATTGTCGGCGGCCTGGAGCGCTTGGGCATACCGCCAATCGATCTCCATCTGCTCCATGACATGGGTCAGTTCGCCGCCGAGCCCGATGGCTGCCTTGACGCCGCCGACTTCCTTATGGCCCATCTCGGCGTGCAGACCATAAGCTTCAAGAGCCATCACTGACTGTTCCAGGGCAGTCCGGGCGACGCCTCGCGTACGCTGCCAGTAGTTCTCCTGCAACATCTGCGCCGCCGAGAGTTCCTCGACGTTTGCCGTCTCGGTTGGAGTCTTCACCCAGAACTCTAGCTCCGTCCCGACGGTGAACTCGATTCCCGCAAGCCGCGCGGGCTCGAGGTGAGCAAGCAGCGGGGACGACGAATGACTGCGCAGAAGCTTCAGGAGTTCCGCGCCAGCATAGTCCACGGTGGCTGCAAGCAGAGAGCGCGAGTCGATGCGCTCACCCCGGTGCACCAGGAAGGATGGGATGCGCAGTGTCCCTACCGGGAGACCAGTCTCGTGGTCCGCGTGTTCCTCGTTGTAGTCGACGAACCAGGTAGCTGTCAGGTCCGGCGCAAGATCGACCTGCGCATCGCTGAGCGAGGTCATGCCGCCGAGCACAACAGACGAGCCGTCGGTCTGGACAGCTTTGCCGGCCAGAAATGCATCGATGTCAGCGACGAAGGTCTGGATGGGGATACGCTCGTCGGTGTCGTTGCCGGCAAGGTCGATCGCTACGAGAGAGACGAAGCGGATCTCTGGATGCTCGCGCAGGATGGCAAGCAGGGTCTCTCGCCCACACTGCCCTCCTGCTATACTATAGATGCGTTTGCCGTTCATAAGTACTCCTTCATACAGTTTTCCTGAGACTACCGTCCGAAGCGATTTTTGCAAGCGGCTGGCTTCACACTGCTATACTGAAATCATGAGAAGCCGACATGAACATCATGGTAGCATACTCGAACCGGCAATGGGCGACCGGCTCTCGGGAGAGTTGATCCCGGATGTGCTGGCGGACGGTTTGCGTATCGTCTTCTGTGGTTCGGCATTGGGGGATGTTTCCTGGGAGCGGCGGGCCTACTATGCCAATCCCGGCAATCGCTTCTGGCAGACGCTTGCAGAGGTCGGGCTGACGCCCCGCCGGCTTATGGCCGAGGAGTACCCACGGCTGGTCGACTGGGGAATTGGACTGACCGACCTTGTCAAAACCGATCACGGGCAGGATGCGCACATCTTCGACGGCCATGTTGACATGGACGAGGCGCGCAGATTGCTGACGGCAAAGGTCCTGCGATGGCAGCCGCGCGTGCTGGCATTCACCAGCAAGACCGTGGCCGGTCAATTCCTGAGAAGGAGAGCCATGCAGGGCAGGCAACAGGAGTGCATCGGTCGGACGGCGGTATGGGTCCTGCCGTCGACCTCGGGGTTGGCGCGACGGTTCTTCGACATTGGACCTTGGCGCGAACTGGTGCGCTTCATCCATGACCCCGTCGTGGGTGCATCTTGATTACCTGCTACGCAGGGTACACTTGTGGCGTAAGACTTCAGGTCGTACGAGAACAGGGAGCACAATGGGTTCTGAGATGGTGGCGACAGATGTCCAGGTGATGCCGGCGGTGACATGACGACCGACAAGCTCTCGTCGCTGCGTATCACGATTCCTGACCTGAGAGGCATGTTGCCCGGTGTCGAAACTGCTGTTTCAACAGCGTTCTGGGTACCCGTTGCTGAGTTTGTCCTGCGTCGTTCGGGGACATTCGAGGTCGTGTGTCAGAGGGAAGACACGGACGCCATCAAGTTGCTCATGCCGGTCGCCGAAACAATCGAACGCCGGCGCGAAGATGGAGCACTGATGTTCTGGGGTGCAGTCACGCCCGCTGTCGCCAAGGCTGTCTCCGGGGGGCACGGTTCCGGCCATGAGTCTCTCTGGTGGTGGCAGATTGCCCTGACACGCGACGGAGATCAGGTGTTCGTCCTGCAGGACTACGGGGCACGCATGGAGGTGTTCGGGTTGACCGGGGATGAAGCGGCTGAGATCATCGACCTGCTCCCGTTCTCCGCGCGCGCCGTCCGCACAATGAATGCCGCAGGGACTCGGTGATGGCTCACAGGTTCTGTGGGGCCGGCGGACTCTTCATTGCCTTTTCCGGTCTGAGCCGGAACCCGGCTTTCTTCGAGTGGTGACATGATCCATCCTGACGAGAGCTGGTTCAAGGACGAAGCGGGGCGCGTACTCCTCCTGCGCGGCGTCAATCTGGGGGGCGACACCAAGGTGCCAACCGTCCCCGACGGCGCGACTCATCACTCAGAGGGATTCTTCGACCACCGCATGGTCTCGTTCGTGGGTCGGCCGCTTCCTCTGTCTGAGGCGGTAGAACACTTGTCGCGCCTTAAGTCGTGGGGACTGACCACGCTGCGGTTCCTGGTGACGTGGGAGGCGATCGAGCATGCGGGGCCGGGACTCTACGATACCGCGTACCTGGATTACCTCGAGCAGGTCGTCCAGCTAGCAGGGGACATGGGCTTCACCGTGTTCGTCGATCCGCACCAGGACGTCTGGAGCAGGTTCACGGGGGGCGACGGGGCACCGGGATGGACGCTGGAGGCGGTCGGCTTTGACATGACGCGGTTCGCGGAAACGTGTGCCGCCATCGTGCATCAGACGCACGGAGATCCGTTCTCACATGTCATCTGGCCGACCAACGTGAGCCCCCTGCCAGCTGGACGACCCGCTCGACGTACTCCAGGTTGCGGGGAGCCTGAAGGGGAAGCCGGGTGTCCTGGGCTATGACACGTTCAATGAGCCGTCGCACGGGTACATTGGATGGAAGAACCTCACAGCGTTCGACAGCCTGCTCAAGGTAGACCTTCAGCCGACGCCTGTGCAGTCGTTTGCACTGGGCGACGGGATAGAGCAGGAGGTGGGCGTCTGGGGTATGGGACTGGGAGGCGCCCGGCAACAAGGACACCGACTGCTCAACACTGGACATGTCCGGACGTGGAAGGACGGCAGGCCGTGCATCTGGCGCGAGCATGGGGTCTGGACCGTGGACGGGGAGGGCAAGCCCCAACTGCTTGTTCCAGACTATTTCTCGCGCGTCCACGGTCGAGAAGTCGACTTCGAGCGGGATTATCTGGTCCCCTTCATACGGCGCTACGCAGACGCTGTCCGATCGGTAGATCCCAACGCACTCATCTTCGCTGAAGGTGAGCCACAGGCTCTGCCGCCGCAGGTTGGAGAAGAGTGCTCGGGGTTCGTGTCCGCACCCCACTGGTACGATGTCGTTCAGCTGCTGCTGAAGCGATCGAGTCCGTGGCTCGGGTATGACGCAGTTCGCAACCGCATCGTCCTCGGGGCAAGGACGGTGCGCCGCAGCTTCGCCTTGCAGCTGGCGGCCATCCGCAGCGCAGGAACCGAGCGCCTGCACGGACCGACCGTCATCGGCGAGATCGGCATCACGTTCGACCTTCGCGGGGGATGGGCATTCAAGACAGGCGACTACCGGGAGCAGGAGGCGCTCATGGACCGCAGTCTCTGTGCTGTCGAAGGCAGTCTCTGCTCAGCCACGATCTGGAACTACACGGCCAGCAACACCAATGAGAGAGGCGACGGCTGGAACGGCGAAGATCTGTCTATCTGGAGTGCCGACCAGGGCCGGGACCCAAGGGTTCTCGACAAGGGCGGGCGGGCCCTGCGAGCCATCGTTCGCCCATACCCGATCGCCACGGCCGGCGAACCTCTCCAACTCTCCTATGACATGCGCCACAAGGTCATGCGCTTTACTTTCCGTCACGACCCGAGCGTCACCCTGCCCACCGAGATCTTCGTGCCACCCTTCCAGTACCCCTTTGGCTATTCCGTCTGGATGACCGACGGCACCTTCCTCAAGGACGACGTGCGCCATGTACTGAAGTACCGTCATACTCTCGGCGTCCCCACGCACACGATCATCATCCGGCCGAAACAGGCATCCACCAGACACTAGAGCGGCACGGGGGCGTCCACTCCCTTCCGCCGCATTCCGCAAGTCACGACCGAACGTTCGCGACGACACGACATAACTGTCCGGCTTTTCACCGGCCGTCTGTGTCTCGTGACATCATTGACAATTCCTTGAAAGAAGGTACAAGAAGGGTACCCGAGCTTCATGGCCTACGGCAGCTGCTACGGAGTGAAGCCAATAGGGCATAGGGGAAAACTCTTATACCTCCCGCATTCGGAAAGGGAATCGAAACAGGGAGGCGTGAGCATGAAGGTACTGGTGCTTGAGCCAGCGAAATGCACCGGGTGCAGGGCGTGTATGGACGCCTGTTCGTTCGAAAAGACGGGAGTCTTCAATCCACTCGATTCGCGCGTCAATGTGATCGAATTCCGCGAAGACCTGATGTTCGTCCCGACTGTCTGCAGCCAATGTGAGACGCCGTACTGTGCTCAGGTCTGCCCCACCACCGCACTGGTCAAGAACGGCACGACAGGCCTGGTCGATTTCCTCAAGGAGAAGTGCATCGGCTGCAAGCAGTGTGTCGTGGCATGCCCCTGGGGTTCCATCAGGGTCAATCATTTGGGCAAGGAGATCATCAAGTGCGACCATTGCAGCGGCGATCCTGCCTGCGTCAAGGTCTGCAAGCCTGAGGCGCTGACTTATGTTGAAGTCGAGGATGTTGTCTCCAGCAAACAGCACGGTGTTGCGCAGACGTACAGACGGATTGCTGCAGAGATGGCGAAGGGGGTGAACCCATGATCGACGGCGGCTATCAGGGCAAGATCCTCAGGGTGAATCTCACGGATCGTACGGTGAAGGAAGAAGCGTTACGCGAAGACTGGGCAAAGAGGTACATCGGCGGCAGAGGGTACGGCACGAGAATCATCTGTGATGAAGTCGATCCAAAGGTCGACCCCCTCGCTCCTGAGAACAAGGTCATCATCGCAACAGGTCCGCTGGATGGGACGACGGCACCGTCGTCGGGCCGGGTGATGGTGATCACCAAAGGGCCCCTCAACAACACGATCGCCTGCTCGAACGCCGGCGGCTATTTCGGACCCATGCTCAAGAGAACCGGGTACGACATGATCGTCCTGGAGGGCAAGTCCGCAGAGCCTGTGTATCTCTGGATCAACAAGGGCAAGGTGGAATTCCGTGATGCCAAACATCTCTGGGGAAAACTGGTCAATGAGACTGACCAGCTGATGAGGCAGGAGACGCACCTCGAAGCAGAGACCATGGCAATCGGACCTGCCGGTGAGAAGATGTCCATGATCGCCAATGTCATGTTCAATGGGCACAGAGCTTCGGGCAGAACAGGCGTCGGAGCCGTCGTGGGCAGCAAGAACCTCAAGGGTATTGTCATACGAGGGAATCTGGGCGTCACCGTCGCTGACCATGACAAGTTCCTGGAAGCAGTGCGGGCCACAAGAGAGATCCTCGCACAGAACCCCGTTGCGAGCGGAGGACTTCCCCTGTATGGAACCGCGGTTCTTGTGAACATCATCAACTCCATCGGTTCGTTTCCTGTACGAAACGCGCAGGACGCGTATTTCCCTGAAGCGGACAAGATCAGCGGCGAGACGTTGCGGGCACAGAACCTGGTGCGGAATGAAGGATGCTGCGATTGCCCTATTGCGTGCGGAAGAATCACCGCGATCACAGAGGGCAAGTACAAGGGCGAGCACGGCGGTGGGCCTGAGTATGAGCCTCTCTGGGCATTTGGGGCAATGTGCGGCATTTCGGACCTCAATGCCATCACCATGGCAAACTACCTGTGCGACCGGTATGGTCTCGACGCGATCTCTGCCGGATCGACCGTCGCCTGCGCGATGGAACTCTATGAGAAAGGGTACATGGCTGCCAAAGATGCGCCCTTCCCCCTGAGGTTCGGCGACCCGGACGCGCTTGTAGAGTCAATTCGGGCAATGGGAGAGCAGAAGGATGCGTTTGGGAAACTGCTCGCCCAGGGTTCCTACCGGCTTGGTGAGCATTATGAACATCCAGAGCTGTCCATGTCGGTGAAGAAGCAGGAGTTCCCTGCCTATGACCCGAGAGGCATCAAGGGAATCGGTCTGGAATATGCAACCAGCAACAGAGGGGCCTGCCACGTCAGGGGCTACACCATCGCTGCTGAGGTACTTTCGCCCGGCCTCGACAGGCTGGTCTACGAGGGCAAGGCCGCTGTCACCAAGTTCCTGCAGGACCTGACCGCAGCACTCGATTCGTCAGGCACGTGCCTGTTCACGACATTTGGACTGCAGGCCAAGGACCTTGCGCAGCTTTACTCAGCTGCTACCGGTTTCGAGTGTGACGACAAGGAGTTCCTGAAGATCGGCGAGAGAATCTGGAACATGGAGAAACTCTTCAACCTGAAGTCGGGGCTCACCGGAAAGGATGATACCCTGCCTCCGAGAATCCTCAACGAGCCGATCGCGTCAGGTCCTTCCAAAGGCGAAGTCGAAGACCTCGACAAGATGCTCGGCGAGTACTATTCTCTGAGAGGGTGGGGCGCGGACAGCGTTCCTACGAAGGAAAGACTGAAGGAACTGGGGCTCGAAGACCTGTCATGAAACATGTGATCATCGGAGCCTCTGTTGCAGGGATTACGGCTGCAACGAGGATAAAGGAACTCAGTCCGGAGCAGGAGGTGACCGTCCTCTCGGGGGAGGGAGTCGCGCCATATGGCAAGATGTCCCTTCCCTATATGCTTTCCGGGATGACCTGGTTTGCAAATTGCACGCTGCCTTCGGTGGACGGGGTCGATGTCGTGCTGGGCAAGTACGTCGACGGGGTCGACACCGTTTCGAAGACTGTCCATACGAGCGACGGCGAGCAGTTCGAGTACGACAGACTCCTGATTGCGACGGGTACATCTCCTTTCATCCCCGATATCCCCGGCGCCAGGCTTCCTTCGGTGGTCGGTGTGAGGAATATCGGAGATATCGAGGTCATTCGGAAGAGGATAGCGGAGTCAACAGAAAAGAGGGTCATTCTGGCAGGCGCCGGGCTGGTCAATGCCGAAATAGGCGATGCTCTCGTGAAGCTTGGTATCCCCGTGACCTATGTCATCTCTTCGGACAGGGTGCTTTCCCAGATCGTCGATCGAGAAGCCTCTGCAATCATCGAAAAGTCGTTTGCAGGACTCGATGTGGAGCTGCTCAAGGGCGAGGACATCCAGGAAATAGAGGAGAAGGACGGCGCCCTGGAGGTGAAGCTCGCATCAGGGAAAATCCTCAGCGGCTCCTGCGTCGTTTATGGCAAAGGGGTGCGCCCCAACACCAGCTTTCTGAAGAACACGGGTGTCCAGCTCAACAAGGGTATCGTTCTTGGGCGATATCTTGAAACAAGCGTACCGGGTATCTATGGCGCGGGGGATGCCGTCGAGACGGACGACATCCTGCTGGGCGAGAAGACGCTTCACGCTCTCTGGCCTGTGGCCGTAGAGCAAGCGAACAACGCTGCCGAGAATATGCTCGGCATGGAGATGCCCTACGGTGGCGATGTCCTCAGGAATATCTTGACGGTCTTTGGACTGACCATCTTCACCGGCGGGCTCAGCACGCAGGACGAAGGTGACGTGTACAGGAACGTGAGTGACGGCGAGTATCACAAGATCGCGGTCAAGGACGGAAAGTTGAGAGGCTTCGTTTTCGTGGGCGAAGGCGCCGTCAACCCCGGCGTCTATCTCAGGATGATGAGAGAGCAGACGGACATCAGCTCCATGATCAACCCTGTCCTGCACGGAACCATCGCGCACGCAGACTTGTATCCGTCTGTTTTCAAGGTAGCCCTGTAAGAGACTGCTCTGTATCACGAGACCAGGCGCTCGTTGAGCGCCTGGTCTGACTATCCACCCCCGACAGGTGGAAAGAGCGCTATGAAGTCACCATCCTTGAGCGGCGCCTCTTCCTTGCCCAGGAATTCAACACTCTTCCCGTTGAGCAAGTAGATGTAGTCCCGCTTCAGCTTCAAATCTCCGGTGAGGATGATGCCCTTGAGAACGGGATACTCCGCAACAAGGCTTCGCAGGGCTTCGATACATGTCGAGGCTGACACCGCAACGGGTCCCTGCTTGAACTCTTCTGTCAGATACACTCTCACGGTCACCGTCGCCATCATTGCACCTCGGCAACCATTCTAGGCGAGCAGGCACAAAGGGCAATCAGGCGCAAGGAGGACTCTACCCCGACAGGCTCCTACTGCAATGTCACCATCGCGCCGAACACTTGGGCGAGGAGGTTGGCCGCGTCCGCCGCGTTCATCAATGGTTTGAATGTGTAGGAGAACTTTCCCTGCTGCGTCACAATGACGAGCTGGTGGTCGTTCTGCTTCCGATGGCGGTTCTGGTCCGAGACCCAGCGTCCCTCTGCTACCGCGACCTGCGAGACGCCACCGGCGTCGACCCACCAGTTCTCGGGCGTTTCGGCCAGCACCGCCTCGGGGTCCATGGTGAGGTACCGCTGGTGCATCCTGAACCCACTGGTGGCAGCGACCGCCATGCGCTTGAGGAAACCGCCTCCCTGCTCCTGTACTTGCGCATCGACCGCCTGCTTCTGGATCGCTGGCGTGAGCCTGGCGACAATGATACGAGCATTCGTGACCACGATAGTCCACGGGGTGATGTTGAACAAGCTCTTGTGCCACTGGACCGGGAGTGCGCCCAGTAAGTGTTCTCCTTCCATCGGTCCCTCCTGAGGAACGGGGTGTGAAGCATGACAGTGTGCGTTGCGCTGTCAAGTTCCAGTGTAGACAGGTTGGCCATTGTTTCCACAGAACGCATCGACTCATCCAAAATAGACGTGAACCAGCTTACCAACGAGTGCCAGCGATTTTCACAATCAAGACGCCATCCCTGAAGGGAAGATTCCGTTACCATTCTGTTACTTTCAGTTGTTACAATGTGAGTTGCTGCTGAAAGGAGGCTCTGGTCATGAGTGCATGAAGAGGCAAGTGGACTTGACTAAATGGCTCAATTTAGGAAACAGTTATTAAAGAGGTCCATAATAGTGAGTAAGAAGTTATCCAAGGAGGATAAGAAATGAAGAAGAGGGCAGTTCTGTCTATTGTAGTAGTCCTGTTGATTTCTTTGGGTATGAATGCAACTTGTCTTAAGACAGTTTCTGCCGACAATCCCGGCAACCCGCCAGCTCCTTCTACTGCGGAAGAAGTCTTCAATGCCCGTATGTCTGATATAAAGGCATCTCTCCCAAAAGGAGCAGTAATAGATAAGGTTATAGTAACGACTTTGTACTTCGATCAGGGGAACGCTAATAGTGAAACCGCCCTGGGTGCAGGAGTAACGCCTGATTGGGGATCTCCCTATTACTATGTCGTTAGTACCTATACCTATGAACAGCATGGAGGAAGCAAAATCGCAGAAACTTCAGGGGGGCCTGGCCCTAGGAGTCTTACTCTTTCCCAAACTGTTTCTGTTGCCAACTCCTGGTCTGCCAATGTAGGCGTTTCGGCGAGCGTAGTTAGCGCCGGTGTTGGTTTCACGGTAACAGCTACAGTCATGCAAACCTGTGGATATACTGCACAAGTTCCCTCCGGAGAATATGCCCGCATTGATGCTTACCCTGTCAATCAGGTTAATGATTTTGACGTCTGGTACAATCCCCTGCTAGGAGATGCCTATTATGCTGGTTGGGGCTATGCAATCAGATGTATCGGGGTTGATTACACTACAACCTATTGGCACTAGGAGAATATTGCATGAATAAAAGAGGTGCTGGCATCGTTCTCGTTGGTATTGCAGCTTATCTTTTGAGCATACGGTATATCCTTGCATTCATTAACGAGGCACAGTGGGGGATCAACTGGCCCCCTTCACTTTTCTTTTTTATGACGCACATGAAGTCCCTGTTTGGTGTGCTCTCCTGGATCGCGCTTGTCGCAGGCATTGCCTACATTGTCACGGCCGAAATCCACAAGGAAAAATAGAAAACAGGAACATTCTTGAGAAGCCCTTCCTAAACAGGAAGGGCTTCAAGTTTATGTCAACGCACAAGTCCTTTCCATGGTTCATGGACCTTCTCTCCATGGAGCGAAGTACCTACCTGCTACAGCTATGGCCGCCCAAGGCACTCCCCAGAGCTGTAACACGCCAGATTATTTCGCCATGATTCTTGATGCTGCAATGACTCACACGTTCACGATGATTCTTAGATGATGCAATACGATCTGGTCTCCGGCACTCCTTCCCTCACGCTCTTGCTCTCCTCCCCCCTTTTCTACTGCCGACACCTACTCCTGCGCCAGATCAGCATCGACTCACCCAGAACTGGAGCGGAACCAGCTTAACAAGGAGTGTCAGCGATCTTCACGGTCAAGACACCATCCCTGAAGGGAAGATTCCGTTACCATTCCGTTACTTTCGCTGACTATACCATTGTTGCCTGCACAAGATTGTGCGGAGCCTGAAACAGGAGGTGATAGATGCAATGGCATCATCGTGGCAGTGTGACAGGTTCCATTCTTGTCATCGTCGCACTAATTGCGGTCTGTCTTGTTCCGAGTGGTTGTATATTAAGGGCCGAGACCATTCACTATGATCAGCAATTCCGGGGAATGGTACTGTCTTCACCGATCTACTCGATGACAGCGTCGTCAGCGTCACTGTTGGATAAAGTCCCCGGCCATCAAGTGCTGACACGGTCCCAAGAGGAAGCGTTCACACAACAGGTTCTGACCATGAGCGACGCGGACTTCGAGGAGTTCTGCAGATCCCACCTTTCCGAAGTGATCGCGTATGCCGACAACCCCGCCAAAGGCGTGCATGTTCGCTGGAATGCCGACCTCGTATCGAAGATCGTTCCACGTGTAGCTCCTGATCTCCAAGCTGCCATCGATACTCAAATCAAGGCGCAGTCGACGAGCAATGATTGGTTTCACGAAGAGCCGGCCACTGCATCTCCCAAGGCATTGGTGCCTGGATCCAATGATGTCACGCCTAGCGTAGTGGCCTATCGACTTGGCAGTCCTATCTATGGTCTCTATTGTCGCATTCACTGGGTGTGGGACTCGTATCACATAACGAGCGTTTTGCCATCCTCCTACGGACAGGTCTACGCATCTTTGTTTACCGACGAAGGGCTAAATGCCACACAAGGCTACTATAATGCTGATCAAACGGTGTACTACAAATGGGTACAATGGCATTTCATCATGTGGTCGGTGTATCCTGGAGGAATCCCTGTATACAATTATTACCCGGAGCTCAATATTCAGGTGCATGCTGGAGGATCGTGGGATTACCAATCCGTGGCAGGATGATTCTTTGTCGGTGAGGTAAGAGCAAGTGAGTTGAGCTAGTGACAGAGAGGACATGCAGAATTAGTACCGAGTATCTGAGGGAGTGCCACGCCGTATTTCCTGTGGTGCTCCCTACTGAGAAAGGCGTCTTTCGTAGGATCAAACCTAGAGACACCCATCGGGACAAGCCATCCAAGAGCGGTCTCTTCGCCATCAGTCTTGAAGAGCATGGGCCACCAGTCTCACCTGTTATCAAACGTCCGGAAGAATATCCCCTTTTATCAGAATGCGTTTGATGCATCTCTCTTTGGAATTGGGCTGGATGAGTCCTCTGCTATTTTGGCACCGTTGATTGCCATGTTTTCGTGTGCTGCGTCCTTTATCACGGACCGCCCTTCTGGATATGTCATACTTATCCTTTCAAGGGCTTCGTTTCCCAGATGTCGTACTTCCAAGTTGTTGCCAATCTGCTGGCAGAAGAGGTTAGCACATAGTCCCCGTTCCTTATCGGGTTTGCTTTTCTGTGGAGCGCAGTCTGGGCCATATCAGAACTCTCGTTATCCTCAGTTGTCCGCAACCAGTATCATGTCCTTGCAGCTCCTTTTCTTCTGTATGTCGTCGTAGATTTTGTTACACAGATCCTCGGGATAGCGGAATAATCTCCCACTCTTCAGTTCTTCCTGCCTTCTGTATAGGTCAACGTCTCCGGGGACAACGTTCGCCGAGCTTGGTGCCCTATTCCTCCGGAGCATCCTTGGGATCTTTGCACTCGCAAAGAAGAGACGTATCTATGAATGGTGCTCGTGATGCAAGGCGTTCATTTATGAGCCGTTGTGTCAGGCTGGGGTGAATCCGTTACCATTTCGTAACTTTCGCTGAGTATGCTGGCTGTTGCCTGAAGAATCCCCTCTGTGGGTGATGCTTCAGGTGTGACCTCTAGAACTGGCCGTAAGGAGCCGTGGTGGCGAGAGGGAGCCTGGAAATAGAGGGGAAGGTTCGTGAACAAGGCCAAAAAGGAGGCCGAAGTGAAGAAGAACGTAAGAAGTCTTCTGGCAGTAGTTCTTATCTGTTTTCTCGCGGTGATCATCACTGGCAAGGCGCTTGCGGCGGGAACTTGGTCCTACTATGATCTTACGGTAGGCCGTCTTGGTGGTACCGCAAGCACGAGCAATCTGCAAAAGGCCTACAATGGTTCATGTACAGTGCACAGCATCTCAGTAGGTGGTGATTATGACCTGTGGGCTTACCTTGAACTTCTTGACAATACCGTGGTATCGACCAAACAGCTGATCAATGATGGCACTCTTGTCCAGTTCTCCAATACGGCCAGTGCCGGGCAGAGTGTCCACATGACTTTTCAATCAGGTTGGTCAGATCCTGTTAACATCGAAGGAATAGGGTACTGGAGTCCGGATACCCCATAAGTTCATGTAGCCTGACGTAGCTTCACCCTCTCGCCACCAAATGGAAAGAAAGAAGAATACGGAGGAGGTAACCTCGATGTTGAAAGAAGAATTCCGGCGGGCACTCCTGAGCTGGGCATTTGTGCTTGCGCTTGCGATCACGAGCGTCTGTTTCGCCATCGGCCTGAGAGACTATGGGCCGCCGGTCTCACCTTTTATCCGCCCTGAAGAGCAGTACCTTTACCCTTTTACTCAGAATGCATTTGATGCGTTTCTTTGGGCGATGGGTCTGAGTGGACCCTTTGCCATACTTGCACCCCTTATTGTCGTGCTCCCGTTTGCTGCGTCTTTTATCACGGACCGCTCTTCTGGCTATATCACGTTCATTCTTTCAAGGACTTCGTTCCGCAGATATCGTACTTCCAAGTACATTGCCAATCTGCTGGCAGGAGGGGTCAGCACTTCGCTCCCCCTTCTTGTTGGATATGGCATCATCAATATCTTCTACAAGCGAGGATTGCCTCCGATACCTGCCCCTGGTGAGGCGTGGGTAGGAGCACGCCTTCCCTGGGTGAATGCCAATGGGACCTTTGGCTACCTCTACCGGACAAAACCAGACCTGTACATCATTTTCCTTATCGGGCTTGCTTTCCTGTGGGGCGCAGCTTGGGCCACAGCAGGGCTTTCCTTGTCCTTGGTTACTCGCAACAGGTACCATGTCCTTGCCGCTCCTTTTGTTCTCTACATGATTGCACACTTTGTTACAACGGTTCTCCGGATAGCGCGGTGGTCTCCGCTGTTCAATTTTGCACCTGTTCTGTATAAGACAACCTCGCCGGTGACAACGTTCACCGAGCTTGGTGCCCTGTTTGTCCTGAGCACTATAGGCGTTTTTGCACTCGCAAAGAAGAAACGTATCTATGAATAGAACCCGACAGAGGACACGTTCATTTCTGAGATTCAGTATTGAGCAACACATCCTGCAGAAACGATGGTTGATCGTTGTCCCTGTGGTATTATTTGCAGCCTATATCATGAGCGACGATATGCTGGTGGTGGCCAAGAATCAGGGGCTGTCTCCCAACATATGGAATCCTCTCTTCAGTATTCTTGGAAATGGAGGCGTGATTTTCTTTCTGATCAATCTTCTGTTTCTTTTCCTGATCAGTGATTTGCCAGTGGAGACGGGCTTTGGAGCACTTCTTCTCTTCCGCCTTGGGTCACGAGGAAAATGGTGGCTAACCAAGGTCTTGACATTGACCGTCGCTGTGCTTGTTTACACAGCGATAGCGCTGGTCCTTGTCGGGGGTGTTGCTTCGTTCGCGTTTCCCTGGAGTACCTCATGGAGCGAACTGGCCAGAGGGTATGCAGGGAGAATAGAACCCAATCCCGCCGTCCTGGTGCTTTCCCCGTCCGGTGCGTTCCTGCAGCTCATCACCCTCCTTGTCTTCGGCTGGTTCAGTTTAGGGCTTGTTACTATCGTTGTTTCTGCCCTGGCTAACAATGGAATAATCGGGTTCCTGGCGGGGGCAATTATCAATGTGGGCGGATATTTCGGCTATAAGGGACGGATTCCCCATTACCTTGATAATGTTTCTATTCATACTCATTTTCTGCTTGATTTTCACAGCTTTGACGCAAGAATTTCTGGTTATCCCCCCTTTGGTGCTTCCATCATCTACTGGGCCGTATGGATCGCCCTCTTCACGACGATTGGATTCCTGCTCTGCAGGAAAAAGGATTTCCTGTCCGAAAAGGACAGGTCGTAAGGTGGGGCCATGGGCAACGTGCCATTCTCAAGAGTGATCCGTCTGAATGTCACAACAGCCTTTCGCTGGAAGTCCCTGCTGTGGACGGTTGTCCTCTTTGCTGTGATCGGATTGTTTGGCGTTTATGAGGTCGTGTCGTATCCAACGGTCCTTTCCAAGAACGTGTGGGATGTGCTGTTTGTTACATTTTCCGGGCCTGGTCTGACCAATGACTCTCTACTTGAGTTTGTCCACTGGTTCTTGTCTTACCTCTCCTTTTTCTACCTGTTCGGAAATATCGCAGAGGAAGACCTGTCGCAGAGGGGCGTTTCACTTATTCCTCTTATTGGTTCACGACGGAAATGGTGGCTCGGAGAGGTCGTGACGCTCCTTATCCTGTCCTTTTTCTACGTCGTGACCGGTGTTGCAACGATCCTGATCGTCAGCCGGTGTTCCCTCCCCTGGTCAACGCACCTGAGTCCTTTTCTACTATCCAGCGGGATGTGGCAAACCATTCCAAAGGATCTGAGCGTTGCCACGCTCCTTCTGCGATGGATCTTCCCGCTGTTCTTTGGCACATTGTTTGCAGTATCCTTTCTTCAGATGGCACTCTCGCTCCAGTGGAGGAATGCGTTTCTCTCGTTTATCGCTGCCAGTGCCATGATGATTCTCTCATGGCTGTTCGGGATCCGGCACCCCTCAGTGGTCCGGTGGCTGCCCGGCTCTCAATCCATGCTTTTGCGCCACACGTTCCTGGAGCCCCAGGTGCGCGGGTTCTCGCTGGCATGGTCCCTTGGTTACAATGCAGTGATCATCCTGGCGGTTTTGGCAGTCAATTTCATCTACGTCCGCCGTATAGACATTGTCAAAGAAATCTCAGAAATCCACAAGGAGGCATAAATGGAAGAAGTCACTACTACAGTCGCCGTTAAGCCGGTCGTTATGTTGGAGGGTGTCTCTAAAGTCATACGGGGGCGGACCATCCTTGAAGATGTTTCTTTTGAGATCCCTCCTGCAGAGATCGTTGGGCTCAGTGGGCTCAATGGCTCTGGCAAGAGCACGCTTTTGAAGGTCATCGGCGGATTCATCTATCCTACAGAGGGCAGGGTCGTTGTGTTTGGAAAGGAGATCGGCAAAGAAGCAGAGTTCCCCGACAAGACAGGGGTCTTGATTGAAAAACCAGGATTCTTGACATCTATGAGCGGGAGGAAGAACCTGGAGCTTCTGGCTTCTATACGCAATGAGATCGGGGAAAAAGAGATCCGGGAGGTCATCACGCTGGTGGGGCTGGACCCTGATGACAAACGACCCGTCAGAGCCTATTCAACCGGTATGATCCAGCGTCTGGGCATTGCTCAGGCCCTCATGGAGCATCCAGAGTTATTGCTCCTTGACGAACCGACCAGCAACCTGGACCGCGAGGGGATCACCATCGTCCATAATGTGCTCAGAGACTTAAAGAAGAAGGGCATCACGATCCTCATGACAAGTCCCAACATGGAGGAATTGAGATACATTTGTGATATCGTGTTCTGGGTGGAAAACGGCCATCTGGGAAAGGAACCTCCGCAGATGCAATGATTTGGTGGGGCACGAAGCGCAGGATGCCAATATTGTCTGGGTCAGATAGAGCCATAAGTCGCTGGACACAGACGTAGTAGCGAGGGAGAATGGGCAAATGAGAATCCTGGTAGTTGAAGACGAACCGGATATCTGCAAGGCAGTCTCAGATGCGCTGCGGCAGGAGCACTATGCCGTCGACACCGCAGACAATGGAACCAGCGCGCTCACGAAGATCTATGTCGAGCAGGCATATGATCTTCTTCTCCTTGATCTGATGCTCCCCGGGATGGATGGGCTCCAGGTCCTGAGACGACTCCGATCCGAAGGGAACCGGATGCCCGTTTTGATCATCACGGCCCGGGACACTGTCGGGGAACGTATTGCAGGGTTGGACCAGGGTGCTGATGACTACTTGGTCAAGCCGTTTGCCATTGATGAACTGCTGGCGCGTGTGCGTGCGTTGCTCCGCAGGGAGCCAGCCGCGCAACAGGTTGTCTTGTCGGCAGGGACAGTTTCGTTTGACCCGGTGACGCGTATGTGTACGGTCAGGGGCAAACCCGTGCTCCTGACCATTCACGAAGAGCGGCTTCTTGAGTACCTGCTGCGTAATGCTGGTCGTCTCATTCCACGCGGCGAGCTGGAAGATCACGTCTGGGACGATCATGCTTCCCTGTGGACCGACACGCTCAAGGTCCATGTTTGGCGGCTGCGCAAGAAACTGGACGCAGCGGGTGCACCAGGTTTCATCCGCATGGTGCGAGGCATCGGCTACGGTATTGGGGTAGGGAGCAACAACGTATGACGAGCAGAATTCGTTCTGTGGTTGTACGTTTCGTGACAGTGGCAGTACCATTGCTGGGCGCGGAACTAGCCTTCGTTCTGCTGACGTCTCCTCGTGGTGCAGACGGTTGGAGGGCATTCCTGGTGATGACGCCGGCGGTCATTGTTGTCGCGGCCCTCCTTTCCTGGCCGTTGAGTTTCGATGACCATGTCGAACCAGACGCACTTGCGCCACTGCGTCGTACCTATGGCTTATATACGATTCTCGTGGCGCTACTAGTCGTATTTCTCCTGGTGTCTGCTGTGCAAGCGGGCATTTCTGGTCAGCTGAATGTGGCGCACAATCTCACGCAGGACATGCTGCTCAACGATGGCGACATGATGCAGGCGCTTATCCCCACAACACAGGAGCCGGTCACGTCGTCGCAAGAAATGTCGCGCCTTGTTGATCGTGCAGCGCGGTTGACCAATTGCGCCAAGACTGGTGGTTTTGTCGTCGCAGAGGGAACCCAGGGAGTTCGTTCAGTCTGGGGAACCCCGCCCGACGACATTAGTAGTTTCCAGAGTCAGACAGTGAGCACTGTCCATATCCCCGCGAAGGGCAACGTACCGGCCCAGTCATTCATGATCTGCGCCAGGATAGTTGGCATTGGTGGTCAGTCTGTGCGCATCCTGCTTGGCATGCCCACAGACGATAGCCTGCCGGAGATCGATTCATCTCACCACACATCATGGCTGCTGGTCGCATTTGGAGTGATGCTGGCAGCCATTGCAACGCTGTCCTTTAGCAGGGTCGCCGCCCATCCAGCTGCAGTGGCTCTGGAACGCCTGGGGCGGTTTACCGGCGATGCCGGCCATGAACTGAGGACACCGCTTGCTGCTATTCAGCTTGACGCTGAAATGGCATTGCGCCCACAGTCTACGCCCGATCAGGTGCACAGTTATATAGAAGCTATTGTGCGCCAGGTGCATTCCGCCTCAAGCACTGTGGAGTCCCTCCTCCTGCTGGCCCGTCTGTCACATGCAGCTGCGCGCCCTGGAACGCCCGTTCCCTTCGGAATGCTCTGTGCAGATGTCCAGCAAAGCCTGGCATCCCTCCTGGAGGGGAAGAATCTGCGGCTAGAGGTCGCTGGACCAGATGTCCTGATGTCTGCCAATCGCGATCTGGTTGTCGTAGTCCTCAAGAATCTTGTGCAGAATGCAGCGCAGTGGTCGCCGGCCGACGCTGCAATCGAGATGAGCGCTGGTACGGTTTCACGGCGCAGGATCCGGATAAGCGTTACCGATCATGGGGAAGGTATCCCTGCAAAGGCCATGCCGCACATCTTTGAACGATTCTATCGCGTCGATCCCGGCCACAGCCGTACCCACGGTGGCGTAGGACTGGGCCTTGCTATCGTAAAACAAGCTACCTTATGCATGCGGGGGTCCGTCAGCGCTGTCAGCACATTAGGATCAGGAACGACGGTGACGTTGGTGCTCCCTCGCTGATACAGCATCCGGGCGCGGTCTAACCCGTTAGCCCGGAACTCGATGGGTGGGCCGGTTCCCGCAGATGAGTCGTGCCACGATGGGCAGGCGCCTGGCGGACCGAGGTGGAAGGTGTGTCGATATGCGGTTGCCTGCCTTTCCGCTTCCCGTCCGTCATTCCCGCGAAGACAGGAATCCATTCTTATGTCGAGAAGCGAGTGGTTCTTTGGACTCTTCTCAGACATTTGGCGAGATCTGCGTTGTATGGATGAGAGACGACATCATCAGCAAATCCCCCCCTTTTTCGTCTTCTCTGCAAGAGGATGAAGTTGGGAAGGATCTGGCATGAAACCAGGAGTCGTTACCATTTCGTTACTCTCGGTCGCTACAATGTGATCTGCCAACGGAAGGAGGCGCTGGTCACAGGTAGATAGAACGTAAGAGCAAAGAACGCGAATCCCACTGTCGGGAATTCGTCAGTTGCCAATGCAGAGAAGGAATCGTTCAGGGAGGTACACAGTGAGAAGAAGTACAAAGTTCGTGGTTGGCTCGATCATTGTTGTCATGCTTACCTCGCTTCTCCTGTTCAGTGGACAGCGTGCAACCAGCACGGGTGCCGTAATCGACCCATGGGGGAACAGGGAGGTTCTCAACTATCTGTTCTGGACGGCAGGCGATGCGAAACTGAGCGCAGACATTGTCAAATTGCAGAAAGACCTTGGCCTCAGAGATGCAGCTATGGCACTACTCAAGCGGTATGGCATGGAAGAAGGTCAACGTCTCATGGGAATAGAACTCGTCCCGGATACAGGAGAGACTGCAGCAACAGCTGAGGCAGCGAATGCACGTGGGGCTGCTGTCTTTGCCACTATTGATGAGGAAACAAAAGAAACACTTGGCACCGAGTATCCTGCGTTCCGAAGATGGATCCGGACCTGGTGGCAGGAAGAAACCATCTACCGTCAGAACTGGATCAAGGAACAGGAAGATGCGGCTAACAAGACAGATGCAGCGATAGATAGAGAGCTGGTCTACGCGACTCAGTACAACGGGAATACCAATTTCGAGGTCACTCTCCCGGACAAGTACGTGAAGTTTGCAAATCGAGGATGGACAAGCAATATTCCACCTTCACTCAGGCCATACTACGCCAATCCTCCCTACACAGTCAATGTCTACTACGCAACAACGAATCAGACTGTGTTAGGCGTTTCCGTGTGGGACGTTGGTCCATGGAATGAGGACGACAACTACTGGGATGCAGCATCCGGTTCACCATCACGGAGACTCTTCACTAATCTGGCCCTGGGGATGCCGGAAGCTCAAGCTGCGTATCAGAATGGGTACAACGGGGGGAAAGACCAGGGTGGCAGCAGGACGGTGCTGAATCCAGCAGGCATCGATCTGACGCCTTCTGTTGCCTCACAACTGGGACTTGGTTCTCAACAAAATGCCTGGGTATGGGTGAGGTACAGTGCCTTGCCATAAGGCGAACTGGATTCTTCTCCTTGTTGTTCTTGCAGCAGCTGTCATGTGCACAGGGTGTGGGACAAATGCGTTCGATGCCGCAAGTCCAGCTTGGGTACAAGTGTCCATTGATTCAGCAAAGATGTCTGCTCTTCAAACAGAATTTGACGGCGGCCACCGTGTTGGGCTGAGTGATCCAGTCCAGGTGACCTCCGACTTCTTGGAGCAGGACCTTGCTCTTTCAGGGAACAAGGTGGCCGACGTGCAGGACAAGAAGCAGCCGAATGGGCAGTGCGATGTCACCGTAAGTCTTCAGGACGGGCGTACAGTTCAGCTTGTGCTGGTGCAGCCCGTTCGCAAAGACTCAACCGGTATCTGGTGCGTTCAGAAGTACCGTTTTGTGACAAAACAATAGGCCCGTTTCATGAGTGGTCCGCTTGATTGAACGAGCCTGTCCACGATCAGGCGGACCAGAGAGTCCTCTAAAGGGACGAGTGCCGGCAGCAGATCCCCCTCCCTTTGCGTTTTCCTTATGAGAAGAGAAAACTGGGAATGAACAGTGCGAACCAGGAATCGTTACCATTTCGTTACTCTCAGTCGCCACAATGTCAACTACTGGTGAAAGGAGGCACTAGACGTGAGTGCGGAGCGAACCACACTGCCAGCGAGTGAGGTGGCAAACCACATGGGCGAGAGGGACAATGGTTGGAAGAGAGAGATTCTGCCGTGCATGTGATGACTGGCGAATGTAGCAGCACCAGCAAAGTGCGGCAGCCGACAAAGAATCCTTTTTAGAAGATTGTTTACCCCTGCGTTGATGTCTGGAGGGACAAGATGAGGGAACGTACCGACCTCTACGAAGAACCGGGGTCGTGTAGGGCGTATAGTCAGACTAGAGCATATGGTCGCAGATAGAATACATGGTGAACCAGAATGAAAGTGACTAACGATAAACAGGAGGGTTCATGAAGCATCAGAAACACACGTATCGTCTTCTCGTCGTTACGCTTGTTGTTCTCGCGTTCTCTTTTGTTAGCATTGGTTCCCTTGCTCACGCAGAGGCTCCGTCTGCAACGGGCGCTGCAACTGATCCATCGGCAGATTCAACGACCCCCGTGGCGGATTCCACGGTGGACGCTCTGGCGGCTCAGGCTGCATTAGCAGGCGTGGGGGTTCGTGTTGTTAATGGGGTGAAGGTGTTCCATACAGGAGACGGTATCGATCTCGAAATGGTCAAGCTGTGTAATGGCGGCGATGCTGTCAAGGACCAAGGTGGAGAGCTTGTATCGCTTCAGTCCGCGCTTCAGTCGCAGCTTCATTTGCCCATCAGTACAGAAATCTCTCGGAATATCCCGGCACGTTTCACGCTGACAGGAACTCTTGCCGAGATCTCTCCTGCCTGTTACTCGCAGCACGACACTCAGTGGAGCAGAATACTAATAGGTACAACGAGCAGTATCCCATCAACCCAAGACCCCTCCCTTCCGAGCAGCGGCAACACCATGTGGCGCAAAGGTTGCTTTATTGCCTCGACTGCGATGGAAGCAGGTACATACCTCGTATCACTTGCCGATTACGATTACACGAACCATCGCCTTACAGGTACAACTAGCATCGCCACTCCCAAGAACATGAACTATTGGCTCATACAGAATGGGGGCTTGGATGCAACTGGCAGTATGTACTTCGAGGCAATGGCCAACCTCCCTGGCATTTATGGTCTGTGGCAGTCAAAGTATCATTGGACAGGGAGCTATGCGGACATCTATGTAACGGCCCGGGACATGGTTGCCGGCACCTTTAGCAGCCTTGCCAGGCCATCATTGCCCATCATGCTAATGAACAAGACAGGCATACCGGAGCACTACTGCGCGTGGTACAAGTCGGATGGGTCAACATCGGGCAGCAACAACAGCATTGTTCAGCCCACTCGTACCGAGTGCAGCGATGGTAGCTTGAAATGCACGATTGCGGCAAGCGGGTATTCCCCAGAAAATGACCAATACCTGATGCGTATTGCCTGCTGGCGGAAGTAGTGAGCTCCGTGCGCCGCACCACAGCAAGTTGTCTTCTTGTTGCCTTCTGTGCTGTCGTGCTGCTCACTGGCTGCGGGGGAAACCCCGCAGCCAGTGATGAGTCTCCGCATAACACCGGCAGCATGTACTGGGATGTCCAGGGAGTGCGACAGACGCCCATGAAAACCGGATGGGCATATTCCTGGAACCAGTCCTATGTAAACGAGATCGTTCCATGTCTGGGTTCTGTAGTGGATGGCAAACTCTACCAAGGAGGGCAGGGACTTCTAGAACTGGATGTAAAGACTGGCAAGGAGCTCCTGAATGTCAACTGGACCAAGGAGCGTCATATCTATCTGCAGGGCCCGCCGATTCTCTGGCAGGGTAAGTTGTATGGTATTCTGGGCGAACAGAAGAAGACTGAACTGTCTGGTGTCGGCATGCTGTACCAACGGCTAGTCTGCCTGGATGCCACGACGGGCGAAGTCCTGTGGCAAAGCGATGAGATCGGGACGGGAGAAAGGCCGAGCGGGAGTCCTCTTCTGCTGAATGGGAAGCTCTACTGCTCAGCCTGCTTCCCGATCCTGCCCTCTGGTGCGGATTATGGCTTCGATGTTCATCCAAGCATCGGCATCTGGGATGCCTTGACTGGCAAGTTGACAGGACGTATCACGTTGCCAAGCGGGACATATCCATATCAGACCAACCTTGTCTCCGATGGAACGTACCTCTATGGCAATGCCTACTATCAAGTAGCGTGGGGTCATTGCCGTTCGATGATCTTCCGGTATGATCCTGTTACCGCCCGAACGTCTTGGTTGATCAGCTACCCGACTGCTTCCAACGATTTCATCAACATGTCTGTCGCTCTTGCCGTGGACGGAGAAACACTGATAGCGGTCTTTAGGGCAGAAGATAGTCCCTATAGGGCAGACGGTACATCGACAATTCCTGCACCTGCGCGTCACGTAGCAGCAGCGTTTGACACAACGGATGGACGCATGCTGTGGAGCAAGACAGGTGAGATTTCCTCCTCCAGCAGCAGTGAGCAGGATCCGGAGATTGCCATGCGATCAGGCACTGCCTTTCTGACCGTTAATGATGGCACCCTGATAGCCATTGACGAACATACGGGGACACAAAAGTGGTCCCTGACGGTTGAGGAGGCTCCTGCCCCCACTACTAGCATGGAGGGGCCACCTGTTTACTGGTACGATCGCCTCATCCCGATGGCGACCCGCGACATTCTGTACGTGCGGGAGGGAGACCGCACTCTGACTGCTATCGATCCAGAAACCGGCGCCAAGCTCTGGCAGAAGACGCTGCTGACAAGAGAGGACCTTTGGGAGGAAAGGAAGCAGCTCTGCTGCATTGTGCCTGTAGACATTGGTCTCGTTGTTGTGACTGCAAACTCCTCCGATCTGTGTCCAATCATTGAACTCTGGCGGTAGTCCACGGAGTCAAGTGTTGCCATTTGTCGGTGGTGGTATGGGTCTCTTGGCGGAATTGCGCCGGGCGACCTCGTAGTGAGAACTCAATTGTTCTACCACACGATGCCTGTGTCTGCTGTGGTCGACAAACATGGTACCCCATGGACTACGGAACTTGACGAGATCTACATCAGCTCCCATACGGCCCCCACATATGATACTCGACTGATTGACTTCATGCCGAGTATCATTGGCCATCCTGAGTACTGCGATTTCGTCAACATCAATCTTTACAAGATACCTTGACCCTCACAGACTTCCCATCGGAATTTGTCGGTGCGCGGCAGGAATCAACGATTGTGTTCTATGATACTGTGTAGTGGTTCCATGTAGAACGTGTATTGCTTCGCCGCGAACCATGTGGAGTGCAGGTTCCTGGCGAAGCCATTCACCAGAGGAGGTTCTATGAACAAAAGGTGCTGTCTGTTGATATCGCTATGCATCATAGCAGGGCTCCTGCTGGCTGGGTGCGGTACGGCAGACACCAAGCCCTCAGGAGACCAGGCCCATGCAGAACAGGTAGTCCGTGAGTATTTCCGGTACTGGAATGAGAGGAATCTTGCTGGACTACAAAGAGTAACCAACCTCTATCAACCAAACGTAGACTGGGAACTCGACAAGCTGGAGTCCGTCAGCCTGGTCAGCGTCACACCGGGGAAGGTTCACACCGATACAAGACAATCATTCATTGCGACCTTCGACGTCAAAGCTAAGCCCGGCACGTTTATGACGGTCGAGGACGGCAGGCATATATGGAAGATCGTCCTCACACGAGAGAACACCGATGCGCCTTGGATTGTCACCGAGTGGGGTCCTGTCCTCGATGAGTGAATAGATTGCGGTAGTACTCTGTTCTCCTTTGGCAGCAAGGGCATTTCGGATCGCTGCCGCCGACATGGCTCGCTGATAGCTTTGGTAACCGGGTTCCTTTCCGGTGCATTGATTGACAGCACCTGCAGGAGGGCGCATAGCATGAGAATGAGGGAATTTAGCAAAATGGGCATCGGAACCAAACTCACGATGGCTATGCTGTGTTGGTTTGCTGTTCTGATGGCGTTCGGCGTTGCGGTGCGAATCATGCCCAGCTACACAATGTGGAAATGCGGAGCCTACCTGGCGTACGTTGGTTCTCCCGTTGTCGCAGCAATCATTGTGGTGATCGCTTTGCGGCACTATCCCGCCTCACGGCCGTTTCTCAAGGCATTCGTCCTGGTCATCCTTGTGGCCACGGCCCTTGTTGGAGGATTCTATCACTGTGCGACCATTGCCACTCACGGGAGTCTCCTGAGGGCCATTGAGGTTGCTGCTAACACGTCTACGGGCATCTCCTCCTCGTTTCCATCTTCGATCTCCCCGACGCAGGTGCCCATCTCCAAGTTCAATGCGGTATTCTACTACCTCCTGGGCATGGTCTATTCCCCGTGGATGCCGCTCGCAAGAGTCGTCCCGGTAGGGTATCTCCTGAACCTTGCAGCAATGCCCTGGCCAGCCTTGGTGCTGCTTATGCTCATCACTCCACGGGTTCTTGCCATGCCAGTCTTCTGGCTAGTGATGCTTCTGGGTATCCTGTATGCCGTGCCTCAGCAAGCGTGGGTGTGGATGAAAACTGCGGCGGCACGCATCACCTCGGGAATCAAGGAGAACAGAAATTGGTAACACGCGGCTCACTCTGGCGTCAGTCAAAACGTCACCATCACGTTATACTCATAGTAGAGGGTATGATCTCTGCTGCGATGCCGTACGGATACGGTGCGCTGACGGTTGGGTGACCGGGTTCCTATCCACCAGTCTCGTCGAACGTACGTGTTGGAGGATACAGTGAAAAGGAATAGGCGAACTGCACTGGTCTTTTGGTCGTCTTTTTGGATCATGTTCGTGGGTGCATGCCTGTTCTCTTTCTTGCTTCTCCCTGCGAAAACCACAACGTTCACCGGTTCCTCGGCACACTGGAAAGCACAGCGTGTCGTGCAGGTGCAGAAACTGGACGAGGATTTTCACATGAGCTCGCATAGCCAGCTTGAAGTATGGTGGACCGGCACCTCGGGCGACGTCATGGAAGCGCAGTATCAGCTCACCGGACTGCACGGCATGATGGAGCAGGCAAGCAGGATCCTCGGACCATTGCATCCATGGGTGAGTGGGTATACAGGAGCTTCGGAAGGCCTCTCCGATCCTGAACGCGACTGGGGCTTTTTCCTCACCATTACATGGAAAAGGGGCACCGAAATCCTCCACCTGCAGAGCGACTAGAGGTAGATTCCATAGTTGTCGTGTGACTACAGTTGGACAACATGACCTTGCCGCTTGTTGTGCTAGAATGACTGCATGGTACAGCGACAAGCGGCATCATGCATGACAAGGCCACGTGGAGCATGCCTATGAGTGGCATGGTGTTCAACATCATGCACTACGCTTTGCATGACGGGCCGGGGATCCGCACGGTCGTGTTCCTCAAAGGTTGTCCAATGGCGTGTCAGTGGTGCCACAACCCCGAGAGCCAGAACGTTGGCCCCGAACTCATGATCACGGCTGAGCGGTGCACCGGTTGCGGGGATTGCCTGACGGCATGCCCTATTGGTGCGGCAGTCCTGGTGGAGGGAGTACCAAGGGCAACCGATGCGTGTACTGCATGTGGACAGTGTATCGACGCCTGTCTCGCAGGGGCAAGGACGATTGCGGGCAGGATCATGACGGTGGCAGAGGTGGTGAGCGAGCTCGTTCGAGACCGCGTTTTCTTCGAGGAGTCGGGTGGTGGTGTCACGTTCTCCGGTGGCGAACCCTTCATGCAGCCGGCATTTCTGCAAAGCCTGCTCGAGGCCTGCCGGGACGAGGGCATTTCCACTGCGGTCGAGACCTGTGGGATGACTGATCAGAGGGAACTGCTGGATGTGGCGGACAAGATCGACCTGTTTCTGTACGACGTCAAGCTCATGGACCAGGCACGGCACGGAGAAGCGACAGGCGTGGGAAACGAGGCAATTCTTGCGAATCTCGCAGCGCTGGCGATGGTTCATGCCCACGTCGTCATACGATTCCCTGTGATTCCCGGCGTCAACGACGACAGGGGCAACGTCGACCTGATGGTTGCAGTGATGCGTCAGCTCGGGCTCCGCGAGATCGACCTGCTGCCGTATCACCGCATCGGAACGGACAAGTATCGGAGGCTTGGAAGGCTGTACGAGATGGCCGAACTTCAGCCTCCTTCAGCAGAAGTGATGGAAAGCATCCGACGCATATTCGCAGACGCCGGCATCGAAGCGAGAGTGGGAGGTTGACATGAACGAGCGCGTTGCACGTCTGCGCCAGGAGAGTCTTGACGCAGTACCCCGGCTGTCCCTGGAGCGAGCGCATCTGGTGACGGCATTCGATCGGCAGGCACGGGGATTGTCGGTGCCTGTCTACCGCGCACGCCTCCTGCAGTACATTCTTGAACACAAGCAGCTGTTCATCGGGCCCGGCGAACTGATCGTAGGCGAGCGCGGTCCTGATCCAAAGGCCGTGCCGTCCTTTCCTGAGCTGTGCTGTCACAGCATGCAGGACCTTGCCGTCCTCGACACGCGGGAGAAGGTCTCCTACAAGGTGGACGACGAGGGTCGCCGCATCCAGCAGGAGGAGGTCATCCCTGCGTGGAACGGCCGGTCCATGCGTGACCGCATGTTTGCGCTGATGGAACCCGCGTGGAAGGAGGCCTATGAAGCTGGTGTATTCACCGAGTTCATGGAGCAGCGCGCGCCAGGCCATACGGTCCTGGGCGACGTCATCTATCACAAGGGTCTGCTGGACCTGAAGGAAGAGGTGGAAGAAGCCGTTGCGGGCCTTGACTTCCTGAACGACCCGCAGGCAACCGCGCGCCGCGAGGAGCTGCGGGCCATGGCCATCGCCGCTGACGCCATGATGGGCTATGCCGAGCGCAATGCCGCCCTGGCTCGGTCTACGGCCGACGCGGAGACGGACCCCGTGCGGAAAGCGGAACTTCTGCATATTGCCGAGGTCTGCTCCTGGGTGCCTGCACATGCTCCGCGCACATTCCACGAGGCACTGCAGGCATACTGGTTCGTTCACCTGGGTGTCGTGACCGAGCTCAACACCTGGGATTCGTTCTGTCCCGGTCGCCTCGACCAGCACCTGGAGCCGTTCTACATGAAGGGGCTTGCCGATGGCACGTTGACGCGCGAGTCAGCCGTGGAACTCCTGGAGTGCTTCTGGATCAAGTTCAACAATCAGCCGGCACCTCCCAAGGTGGGAGTGACAGCTGCCGAAAGCAGCACATACACGGATTTTGCCAACATCAACGTGGGCGGGTTGCGTCCTGACGGCTCCGACGGGGTCAATGACGTCAGCTATCTCCTGCTCGATGTCATCGACGACATGCACCTGCTGCAGCCGTCCTCGAATATCCAGCTCAGCCGCAAGAGCCCGGACCGCTTCCTCAAGCGTGCCGCGGAGGTCATCCGCGAAGGCTGGGGCCAGCCCTCCGTCTTCAATGCCGACATGGTCGTCGAGGAACTCCTCCGCCAGGGAAAATCCGTTGTCGATGCCCGCATGGGCGGGACATCCGGCTGTGTCGAGACCGGTGCGTTCGGCCGCGAGGCGTACATCCTCACCGGCTACCTGAACCTGCCCAAGATCCTCGAAGTGACCCTGCATGACGGTCTGGATCCGCGAAGCGGCGAAGTCATCGGTCTGCACACGGGGGATCCGCGGTCATTTGCCAGCTATGGCGAGTTGTTTGAAGCATTCGGGGTGCAGCTGCATCACTTCGTGGACATCAAGGTGCGTGGCAACAACGTCATCGAGCGGCTGTATGCCGACCAGATGCCGGCGCCGTTCCTGTCGCTCTTCGTGGAGGACTGCATTGCACGGGGACGCGACTACAACGACGGTGGCCCTCGGTACAACTCGACCTACATCCAGATCACGGCGCCCGCGAGCTGCACTGACAGTTTGTCGGCGCTCAAGGCGCATGTCTTCGACCAGAAGGACTTGCCGATGGGCGAGGTCCTGGCAGCCGTCGACGCCGACTTTGTGGATCATGAGAAGACGCGCTTGCTGCTCTGGAACCGATCGCCCAAGTATGGGAACAATGACGCTGCCGCTGACGACATCCTGGCGCAGCTGTTTGACGTCGTGTTTGATGCGATCGACGGTCGTCCCAACACCAAGGGCGGGACATATCATGTGAACTATCTGTCGACTACGGTTCATGTCTACTTTGGGTCGGTGACAGGTGCCATGCCGGACGGTCGCCGGGCGTGGCAGCCACTCTCGGACGGCATATCGCCGGTCCAGGGAGCTGACCGGAAGGGCCCGACCGCCGTCATCCAGTCGGCGGCTCGCACGGACCATGTGCGCACCGGCGGCACCCTCCTCAACCAGAAGTTTTCGCCGTCACTGGTGGAAGGCGAGGTGGGACTGAACGCGCTGGCGCATCTGATCCGCTCGTATTTCACTCTCGGAGGCCACCACATCCAGTTTAACGTCGTCACGGCCGCGACGCTGCGTGCGGCGCAGGCCGAGCCGGACAAGTACCGCGACCTCATCGTGCGAGTAGCCGGCTACAGCGACTACTTCTGCGACCTAACGTCCGGCCTGCAGGAGGAGATCATCGCGCGTACTGAGCAGCAAGCTTTCTGATCGGGCGCAATGCAGGGGTACCTATAGACAGGACAGAACCCATCAACAAGGGAGGCGCAGAGATGGAAGGTGCGTTGGAAGTAACCAGTGGCAATGTCCAGGTGGGAGGATATCAGTACTACTGGGAACGACGTGGCATTACCGGCAGGCCTGTGCTTGTCTTGCTGAATGGTATGGCATCCAGTACCGCATCATGGAACAAGTACATGCCATATGTTCAGAATGATTTCGACGTGGTGCTCTATGACTATCTGGGCCAGGGCAAGTCGGAGGCACCTGATGTTCCGTACAGCCTGGAACCGTTCACAGATGCTCTCGATGCCATTCTCGAGGTCAACTCGGTTGACCAGGCCTGGCTGGTGGGCGCATCGTATGGCGGGTTCGTGGCCCTGGAAATGTTGCGTCTCCATCCCGAGAGGATAAGGGGGTTGTTCCTGTCAGGTGTTCTGCTGGAGCGAGTGCGCCTGTTCGAGATGTACCTTGACCTTTCACTGCGGTGGTACCGTGAATTGCCCTTTGATATCTATCCTGAGTATCTGTACGAGAAGATGTTCAGCGAGAAGTACGTCCGCACGCACGAGGAAGCTGTTGAGGCGGCCAAGCATCACATGCTGGGTTTCAAGGACAAGGTCTATCGGCTCATGCGCCTCATGAGTGCCCAGCGCGATTGGCTTCTTGAGGTCGAGGAGCGACGGAATCAGCACATGGGGACGCACTTGCCTATAGCTGTACTTGCTGGAGCGCAGGACCGGCTCATCCCTCCGTGGTTTCAGGAGGCAGCAGCCCTGGCCTTGGGAGCAACCTTCGAGGCAGTACCGGAATGTGGCCATTCCGTCTACTTGGAACAGACGGATTTGTTCTTCAGTCGACTTCGGATCTTCGCGAGCACCTCGTCATCGAAGTGACAGTCTGGCCTAGCAGAACCACCAACTCCGCGACCTGATACCTGGCCTGCACGATGGGGTCATCGCGCCCACCGAACAACAGCTGTTCTGATTTGCCGCTCCTACGAGGGAGGACGCGCAAACTGCTTCCTGCCCACAAAATGGCCTGCGATGAAGAGTGCACCGACGACGACTACTGGCAGGATGATGGTCGCAAACGTCATGCCACTCCAAATGTGAAAGCGCAGCATGAACGCAACGGCAGCGATGAGGGTCAGTACTCCGCCCACAAGCGGATTTCTCCATGCAACCAACAGGACGGCTACCAGAACAAGTGATGGAATCGAATGCATGACGAATCCTCCCAACTTGGCAAGGAGGGTACCTTCCATCTCGAAGACGTCCAGCGAGAACATTGTCAGGAACAGGATGAATAGGATCATGAGAGCCCTGGGAATCCAGATGAATCTGAACCGAGCACTTGAGTTGCGCATTCTCTCTACCTCCCTTCTCGTGCCTCAGGAAGCGACGCAACCAGGACGATGGACTTGACCAGCCGTTCTCGCTCAAACGTGAAGCCCGTTGTCGGTCAGACTCAGGGCTCAATGTGGCGCTGGAACAAGTATCACCCATTTCCGGAACAGCACAAGTACTCGGATATCTGTGTGCTCCTGGTTGGCAGTACAGTAGTGGAAGTTGCGACGCTGTGTAGGTGCAGAAAGCGTGAAGTCAGCTTCAGAATTGTGCGCACAAGCGAAGCACAATGTATCATAGATTCGGCAGTCACCTGAAGCCGTCTCATCCGTTCCGTTTTGCAAAGGAGTGAACAGAAGCCACAGATGAAAGACACCATACAATCTCTATCCAAGCGTCGCCCAGTTGCAGTCTGGAGACGTGTCACCCCGGTTGTTGACGTCTTGACTCCCCGGATACCAGCCGTCGTCACTGTACGGAGTCACCGAAGTCCTTTGGAGATGACTCCGAAGGAGTCCCAGTGATGAACCGTCGAAGAGTCCTGTGTGTTGCCATCCTTCTCCTGGCAGTACTGATTCTGGACCCAGCCTGCACTGCCATCTCAGCGGTGGCTGCCAGAGCATCCGAAACGACATCGGGTGGCGGGTTCGTCGTGTTGAAGACCTTCTCTGCCGCAGTGACTGTTGTTGGCGCGCTTGATGGTACGCTGCCGGTCTTGATCGTGGCAACGCAGGATGGGGCCATGTACGGCATGTCGGGTGCGTCGACGGTCTTCCAGAAGCTGCCCACCCGAGCGGGCCTGATGAAGGTCACGAGCATCACTGTCCTCGCCGCCGACCGGTGGCTCGTTGGCACCGATGGAGATGGCCTGTGGCTGTCCAAAGGCGCAGGGACATCCTTCGAGAGAGTCACGACACTCAATTGCTCGCGTGTCGCCAGCGTCCTTCAAGATTCTCGCGATCCGAACAGACTGTTCCTTGCCTCGCCGTGCTCGGGTCTACACTATTCAAATGATCGCGGAGCCACGTGGAAGTCCGACTATGCAGGTATCACGTCACTTGCTCTCACCGACGTCATCCGCATGGATGGTGACTGCATAGCGGTATCATCGCAGGATGCAGGGGTGTATGTCTCGGCCGACAACGGCACCTCCTATGCCAAGACTGCCTGTCCCATAAAGGGAGTGTCCTCACTCGCGTGGAGCGGACCGACCAGAACGCTATTCGCTGCAGGAGACACTGCGGTTGCCATGACGACCGACGAAGGCAGTCACTGGACCGTTTTGCCCAGTCCTGGTTCAGTAGCGTCGTTGGTTTCACTACCCTCAGGTACTCTCCTGGCGGGCATTGCTGACCGTGGAGTCCTTCGCTGGGACGGTGCAGCGAAGGCATGGCGCGACGTTGCCCAGGGAGCTGGCATCACGTCAGTATCGACCATGTACAGTACAGGGGTGAGCCTGCTGATTGGCGGGTCCACGGGGACTGTGGTGCGCGCCGACCTCAGTGTGCCGATTGCCGCCGTATCGCCATCAACACTGGATCTTGAGAGCATCCCGGCGAACCAGGCGCGTTCGACGACATTCTCCGTCACCAATCTGGGCGCGGGGACTCTTGATTGGCACATGGAGAACGTTCCGGGCTACATCCAGGTCATGCCACAGAGCGGTACGGGCAATGTGACGGCGACTGTCCGCATCGAAGGCGACAGCCTGGGCAAGGGCCCCCACCAGAGCCTTCTCAAGATCGTGACGAGCGGGGGAAGTCAGACGCTGGCGCTGCGCTTCAGCGTGGCGGACGCCGCTCCGGTGCGCATGACACTGATAGTGGGGAACGTGGCAGCCACAGTAGGCCAGGAAGTTTTCACGCTGGATGCAGCCGTGTTCATTGACAAAGCCAGCGGTCGCACGATGGTCCCGATGCGCTTCATTGGCGAGGCGTTTGGCGCCATCGTTACGTGGGATGCGCCCACACGCCGGGTGTTTGTTGAGACACAAGCGACAGTTAACCACAAGCCCTTGCGGATGATCATGACTGTCGGTTCAAAGAAGGCAACAGCAAACGGCAAGATGGTGACGCTGGATGCCACCCCCGTCATTGTCTCCGGACGCACCTTCGTTCCCTTGCGCGTTATCTCCGAGACGCTGGGGGCAGACGTGTCCTGGAATGCGCTGACCCGCGCAGTGGGTATCTCGTACATGCCGTAAAGCGCATAGACGCAAAGACTGGTGGGGGAAGCCGACCCATTCTTCGGCACGCAGCACTGACCTGCCCGTCGTGGACCTATGGGCTTTCTAGCGGAGCCAGTTGCTCACGGGGCTCTCGAAGCTCAGCAGACAGAGCCGTCTTGAATTGGACCAACACCCATTCAGAAGGGCATGCGCCACACAGCCTCTGTGGCTACTGAGCAAGGATGAAGAATCGTTCTTGACACGTCCACAGATCGACATATATTATATCGGTATTTTGCGATATAATCGGAGGATGTCGATGCAGATGACTAGTACAGGGACGATCGACAGGATCTCGGTTGCAAGAGCACTGGGGGATCAGACTAGAGCACGAATCGTTGGTAGCCTCGGTGTACGCGCTCTATGTGTGTGTGAGCTGAGGGTTGCCTTGAGTCTGTCGCAGGCGACCGTCTCAGATCATCTGAGCGTTCTCTTTGAGGCGGGACTCCTGAAGAGCTCCAAGCGTAGCTACTGGACGCTGTATGCAATTCGCGATGATCTGCCTCCTGAGATCCTCAAGTTCATGTCTCTTCTCACGGACCAGGTTCATGCTCAGTTCCCCGATGACCGGAACCGCCTGACAGACGTTCCCCCGTTCGCCTGTAGTGTCGGCTCCAAGAAAATGTCTGTTGCATTGCGTCGGGCAGGGCAGCACTCTCGAAAGTCCAATCCAGACAAGTAGAACTTCTATCCTCAAGGAGGTTACGTTGAAAATCGAGTTCTTTGAACCACCCATGTGTTGTACGACGGGGCTGTGTGGACCGTCTGTCGATGAACGTCTCGTTCGGCTCAATGAGGACCTGAAACGTCTTCAGGGGGAAGAGCCCGGCATGATCGTCGAACGGTATGCGATCAATCAGCAGCCGTTCAAGTTCCGCGACAATGCCGAAGTCTATAAGCTCGTCACTGGCAACGGCAAGAAGATCCTTCCGGTGACCACTGTCGACAGCAAGGTTGTCAAGACCACGGACTACCCATCCTACAGCGAGATGAGAGCTGCGCTGGACGGAGGGAACGCATGAATCCAGAGTACATTTTCTTCTCAGGCAAGGGGGGCGTCGGCAAGACCTCAATGGCTTCCACGACAGCCGTCTACCACGCAGACCAGGGCAAGAAGACGCTTATTGTCACGACCGACCCGGCATCGAACCTGGCTGACGTGTTTGAGCAGGCCATAGGCCACCATGTGACGCCTATCACCGGCGTCCCGAATCTCTGGGCCATGGAGATCGACCCGGACGAGGCCACCCGCGAGTACAAGGAGCGGTCACTGGCTCCCATGCGTGGTCTCTTTGATGCAGAGATGCTGACGGTCGTTGAAGAGCAATTGAGCGGTCCGTGCACGGAGGAGATGGCCTCATTCGACAAGTTCACCGATTTCATGGAGGACGAGAATTGGGATGTTATCATCTTTGACACGGCGCCGACGGGTCATACGCTGCGGCTTCTGGAGCTTCCGATCGAGTGGAGCAAGCACATCAGGGACAGCGCGCAAGGGAGTGGCCAGACATGTATGGGACCCGTCGCCCTGATTCAGGAGAGCAAGAAGAAGTACGATGACGCGATAGCCCGGCTCCGAGACACAAGCCGGACGAAGTTCATCTTTGTGATGCAGGCAGAGCAGACATCCCTTGAGGAGACGTCACGTTCGGTTACGGAGCTGGCAACTTTGGGCGTAGCGACCTCGAGCATCATTGTAAACGGACTTGTCCCTGAGGCTGAGACGGTGAATCCCTTCTTCCGGAAACGACGTGATATGCAGCTGACATATCTGGCGCGTGCCAAGCAGTTGTATGCGGGTACCCCTGTGCAGACGATGGAACTGCTCGACAGTGAGATCAAAGGGCTGGCGATGTTCCGCAAGGTCGCGCCGATGCTGTTTCAGGGAGGGACGAGCAATGACTGACATCGAGAGCTTGTTGCGTCCGAGTGCAAAGGGGTCTTTTCGACAGGTATTCTTTGCGGGCAAGGGCGGCGTAGGCAAGACGACCATGGCTTGCCTGGCCGCCGTACACGCGGCCCGACAAGGGTACCGGACCCTGCTCCTTACAACGGACCCCGCGGCACATACTGGCAGCGTGCTTGGCAAGAACGTGACGGATCAGGTAGAGGCCATCGATGGCGTCCCGGGGTTGTTCGCCGCCAAGATTGATCAGAAGCAGGCGACCGAGGACTACAAAGAGGGTATTCTCCACGATGCGCGGGCCAAGTTCGACGAGGACACGATTCGCACGATGACCGAGGAGCTGGCATCGCCTTGCACCGAAGAAATGGCAGCGTTCCAGCGTTTCATTGACCTGTCGAGTACCCCAGGCTTCGACGTCATCGTCTTTGATACAGCGCCGACGGGGCACACATTGAGGCTGCTCGAGCTTCCCATGGACTGGAGCGAGCAAATCAGGCTCAAGGCCACCGGTGCCACCGAAGCGATGTCTGCAGGAGACCGCCAGCAGAAAGACCGGTTCGACCATGCAGTCAGCGCAATGAGAGATCCCGAGCTGACGACGTTCAGTTTCGTCATGTACCCCGAGAGTACGCCGATTCTCGAAGCGTACCGCGCATCTCAGGAGTTGGCTGCAATCGGTGTGGCAACGCAGCTCGTGGTGGCAAACTTGCTGATTGCCGAGGAACAGGCGACGACGCCCTTCTTCCAGAAACGGAGACAGCTGCAGCTAGGGTACCTGGACGACATGAAGCGACGCTTTGCGGGAGCCGCACTGCTCATGGTTCCCATTATGGATAGTGACATTCGTGGCATCGACAAGCTTGACACGCTGGACAAAATTGTATTTGGAGGGATGGCATAATGGCAGAGACTACTGTTGAGATCGAGGTCTATGGCATTTGGGACGAGGCTCCGGCAGCCTCGTCGTGCGGGTGTGGCGGGGGCGGGTGTGGCCCAGGCGCTGTGCCAACGCCGACAATGGGCGAGATGTTCGACAGTCTGAGGACGTCCCTTGGCGCGAGCGACATCAAGGAGCAGTGCTCACTGAGGTTCATCGACGTTATCAAGGACACGGACCCAATGGTCGACGAAGTCCGGCGACTTTTCGAGACCGGATACGCCCTGCCACTGACGGCACTGAACGGCAAGTGGTCATTCTACGGCGGCATCTCGAATGAGCTGTTCTACCTCAAAATACGAGAACTCCTGACTGGGGAAAAGGTACGGGTCGGAACGGCACACTGATCCGCTGACGAAACAGAGGCAACGCAGGCTGCCCGGCATCGTGAGATGGTTGGCAGCCTGTCGGGTTTTCCGTAGAGGGAGGAGCGCCGTTGTCGTCCCAGTGCAAGAGCAACAGGTAGTCAGCGAGCGTTACCCTGGACTTCGGAAGCCGGGTTGATGCCCAGAGATTTCTTCCTGTTTGTCAAGACAGTCCCCTCGGCGCATGATGCCAGTTCCAGAACACATGGCGCACTCAGCGAGTACTCTATCTGGGTACCACGTCTCGTAGATTCAACAAGCCCGGCTTCTCTGAGCATGGACAGGTGCTTGGACGCTACGGACTTGTCGACCCCCGCTTCAGCAGCCAGCTCGCAGACACACCAAGGCCTGACGCTGAGCTTATCCAGGAGGAAGACACGTACAGGGTGTGCCATAGCCTTGAACATATGGGCTGTCAGTTCACAGTGCATTCTCTCTTGTTCCGTCACGGACATATTGTTGCAATGTTAGGAAACTTAGTCAAGCCCCCTCTTGACAATGTTGAAGAGTTGCCGAAAATGGAAACATAGCAAACAGCGCATCGAGAGGTGAGTGTGGAAAACTTGATTCTGTATGGTGTCGTCGCCGTTTTGTTGGCGTTCTCGACCCACAAGGACAGGGCTAAGACAAGGAAAGCCCTGATGAAGGGTGTTCAAGCGTTCGAGGGTGTCTTGTCGATGCAGTCACCCGAAATCGCTCCGATTAGCGGCTGGCTATTGCCACCCAGCGGGTCGGTTGGTACCACTGCACCGCAATCCGTTAGGTAAGGGCGGCGTCCTTGGAGGTACGATGACTGATCACAGCCAGAAGAAAGCACACCATAGCCAGAAGAAGACACCGACGCCCGCTCCATTCAAGGGCAGGGCAACGACGGTTTTGCGAGTCATTCTCGTCACGTTCTTAGTGCTAGCCGTTGTTGTGATGATCGTGCACGAGGTTCGAGACAGGGCGGCACTGGCTTCCAATAATGAGTCCGACCCTGCGATGGCCGCCGGTACTCCGTCCTCGGCTGTTCCAGCAACTGGACTGGCAACAGATGATACGAGTGTGCCTAAAAACGGCGTGATCGCGTACGATTTTCGCAATACTCAGCGCTGCCAGTCGTGCATCACAATCGAGAATTGGACATCCGATGCGCTCAAGGCAGAGTTCGCTCCCCAGCTTGCAGACGGTACGCTGATATGGCGTCCCCTTGATGTCCAGCAACCAGCGAATGCACACTTCATCCAGGATTACCAGCTGACCAGCATCTCCGTCGTCCTCGTACGGTACACGAACGGCAAGCCGGGCAAGTGGGAGAACCTGCAGAACGTTTGGCAGCTCCTGGGTGATCAGAAAGCATTTGAGGACTACATCACGTCATCGACCCGTTCATTCCTGGATTCTAAAGAATGAACGGCATCCTTGCGGGCGCAGGAGCGGCTCTCTGGTTTGGCATCCTGACGTCCATCAGCCCATGTCCCCTTGCGACCAACCTGACTGCTATCTCCTATATGGCGCGCACGATCAACCACCCGCGCCGCATCCTGATGTCGGGTCTGCTGTACACGCTTGGCAGGGTCGTGGCCTACACTGCGCTTGCGGCAGTCCTGGTTGCCAGTGCCTTATCGGTACCAGCCATCTCCATGGGGCTGCAGCGTTATGGAAACCTTATCCTGGGCCCCATCCTGGTCGTCGTCGGCATGTTTCTGCTGGACATCCTCAGCCTGCCGATGCCGAGCGGTGGTGGGGTATCGACCCGTCTACAGCACCGTGCTGATGCTGCCGGAATCTGGGGGGCGGCCCTGCTTGGGTTCGTGTTTGCCCTGTCCTTCTGTCCGACTTCAGCAGCGCTCTTCTTTGGCAGTCTCCTGCCTCTTGCTCTCAAGACCCAATCCCGACTCCTGCTGCCTGCGCTGTTCGGCATTGGGACGGCTCTGCCTGTCATCGCGGCCTCCGTCGTCCTTATGCTGGGAGGCAAGGCGACCTCACGCTTCTTCGACAAGATGACCAGTCTCGAGCTGTGGGTCCGCAGGGGAACCGGCGCCGTCTTTGTCCTCGTCGGCATCTACTTCTGTCTCAAGTACATCTTCGGTCTGGCAATCTAGACCAAAGTACTGATCAAGTCGACTTGAGGCGACCGATGACCTGTATTGACTTGTCTGCCGTTGTGTGGTGCAGGCTGTAGCGAAATCACTGTCAAACGAGGAGAAATCATGCGAATCGAAATTCTGGGTTCTAGCTGCGCGCGCTGTCGTGCGCTTGAGGCAAACGTCCGCAAGGCACTAACAATGCTCGGCAAGGACGCCGAGGTCGTCGACATCACCGACATCCAGGAGATCATGGCCTATGGTGTCATGGCAACACCTGCTCTTGTCATCGACGGCAAGGTCGTCATGGTAGGCAGGATACTGTCGCCTGAGGAAGCAAAGAAAGCCATCGTCGGCGCTGGCGCCTGACAAGGAAACAATGGGACGGGCAGCCGCCCTTTTTCAAACGCTGAAATATCAACGGAGGTTGTCATGCTGACGATGTTTGCTGACTGGTTCACCTATACTCTTCTGCGCCTGCCAAAGGGGCGGCTCATTACCGAGGCCATTCACTTCTTCGTGTATGACATCCCCAAAATCTACCTGCTCCTCGTCGTCATTGTGTTTGTGGTCGCGATGCTCAGAACATGGATCCCCGCCGAGAAGGTCAAGCGTCTACTTGTTCATCGGCACCAGTTTGTGGGCAACGTTCTCGCCGCTTCTCTCGGTATTCTTACTCCTTTCTGCACATGCTCAGCCATTCCGATGTTTATCGGATTTGTGGAGTCCGGCGTACCACTCGGCGTGACCTTCTCGTTTCTGGTGGCAAGTCCCATGATCAACGAAGTCGCCATGGTCCTGCTCTGGGGATTGTTTGGAGCGAAGATTGCCTTGCTTTATGTGGGTGTGGGGCTGCTCATTGCCATTATCTCGGGCGTCATCATCGGTCAGCTTCACATGGAGAAGTATGTTGAGGATTACGTCTACAAGATCAAGGTGGGTGCCGCGGCAGGCGACGCTCCTATGACCTTCAAGGACCGTGTCGTCGCCAGTTGGAGATACGTTGGCGAGATCTTCCGCAAAGTGGCCCCATGGGTGGCAGTCGGCGTCGCCATTGGAGCATTCATCCATGGGTACGCCCCTGAGAACTTCCTGGCCAGATATGCCGGCCGCGACAATCCTTTCGCCGTTCTCCTGGCTGTTGCGATCGGGATCCCGCTGTACTCGAATGCGGAGGGCGTCATTCCTATCGTTCAGGCATTGTGGGCCAAGGGCCTGCCCTTGGGGACGACGCTGGCTTTCATGATGGCAGTCACCGGACTCTCGATGCCAGAGATGATCATCCTGCGCCGTGTTCTCAAGCCAAGACTGCTTGCAACGTTCATCGGAGTCGTGGGTCTCGGTATTTTGATCGTGGGATATTTCTTCAACTGGGTCCTGTAACCTATTTCAATGTTCCATCCGGGGGCACGGGCGTCTCTCTTCCGTGATCTCCTTGTTCGCTCATGAATCGCGAGGGCGAGAGGCAAACCCAGCCCTCTCGCCCTCGCGATTCACGTCACTGCTCTTCTTGGTGGTCCCTCTCCAGGCACCGCGCAATCACTACAGCCTTTTCTCGCTGACGATCTTGATATCGTTTTCCAGGAGAAGCTTCCTTATTGCGTCCAGATGCTCCGACATATCTCCATGGGATTTGGATGCAAACACGAATTTCGCCCTTGAGGGGAACTTCTTCTCACGATTGCTAAAGCTCAGTGAGGGCGTGGTGACTTCGCACTTGACCAATTCGTAATCATACCTGGATGCAAGTTCTCCGAGTTTGAGCGGGATGTTTTTCCCCAAGATATCTCCCAGCAATTCGAATCCAACACGATAGGCAGCACCGGAAACCAGCTTTTCCGCTTCCACTTGTCGAAGGTTGAACTCTTTGTCCGACTCCTCGATTACGGCCTCACCTGCCAGGATCTCCCCTGTTGCCATCCCATTCAAGCTGACGACTGCGGGTGCCCCCTTCCACCTGTCCAGAATAAATTCGCCCACCAATCCCATGACTATCGCAGTAGGTATGATCAGAACTGTCCTTACGATAGTAAATCTCCAGCCCAGGAATTGTGCTTCCAGAGGTATGAGGGGCGCTTTTCCACTCCATGCAGTCAAGAAGGCCAGGATGGCAGCGTCAGATGCTCCCTTGTCTTTTAGCGACTTTGTCAGAGGCAACATTGTAAAGAGAGAACCTCCAAGGAGAATTGGTACAGTTGATGCAAAGGCAAATCTCTTCCAGCCAGCACTCTTGCCCAGATACTTTGACAATTGTTCAGGTGTTACCCAGGCCTGGATCAATCCAATAAAGAAGAATACGGAGACTATGATCCAAGCGGCTCCCGCAAAACCTTTGTACGCCACTTTGGCGACTTGTACGCTCTTCGTGAAAGAAAACAGCGCTACAACGCTCCAGATGGCCAGACCCAACAGAACATAGATGAGCGCTTCTCTTAGTAGTTTTCTCAAGTTAGGCCGCCTTCTACATGAAATACTTGAAAACAAGTCCTATCAGGAAGACAAGGACAAAGGTAAGGACATTCCGCACAATGGTAAATTTCTTGCCCATGAACTTAAGTTCTGCTGGAAGCGTCGCAATACCTATGAGCACTGCGGTAGATGCAAAGGCGTAGATGACCCCATAGCTTGCACCCTTCGCAAGAAGTGAGCCAGAGAAAGGAAAGACTGCGGCAGGTTCTATGAGTGCAATAGCACCGACCAGCTCTCCAATGAGGATGCCCCACATTCCGCTTCCCGTGCCAAGTAACTCCACGACCAGGTGCTTTGTGACATAGATGTTGATGACACCCATCAATATGAATATGAAAAACAGCACAGGGAGCACGTTCAGGGCAATTTTGCCGGTGCTTATCAGGGCTTTCTTTGTCTTGTGCCTGTCCTTAATGAGCGAAAGCACCATGAGTATGGCGGCAACAGCAAGGTAAATATACCCAATGTTCATCTTCATTCCTCCCAAGAACTACTTTGATGTTCTTACTTGCTTTACGTACCATGGAAGAGCACAGTACCACGACTTGCTTTCTGGCATTGGTAAACCATCAGGCGTCTGGCTTGATGGCTAAGCCGTCAAAAGGCTTAACAGCAACAAGATGCCACTTGTCTATTTCCTTTTCTTGTCAATTTCTGACAAAACGTGGTCGACTATGCTCTTGACACTATCCTCCTCGTAGTTGAACGTGGAAAATGGACCTTCCTTTTGAAACCCCAGGTCGTACTCCAAATTGATATATATCGAAGGGTCAATTTTGGCATTTGCGACGATCTTCCTTGCGCATTCGTTGTGACAACCATCAATCACGATAAGTTGTGGAATGGATCTGACAAGATTCGTTTGCCGTGGAACATTTGTGACAATTGCAGGCAAAGAACAAATCCCTGCTTTCTCTCCAAGCATTTTTGTAAGCCCCAAAGCAACCCTCCCCGCTAGACTTCCAGTATTTGAAGCATTGCTTGCACAGGCTATCAAGCCAATTTCTACTTTGCCTGACTCCATACTTTCATTCATCTCCTTCCTCAATTCTTCTATCCCAACTCCCCATAATCCAAATTGGTAGGGAAATTCCTAGTAACTTTCTTGCTCCTTGTAGAAGGCTCCGACAAACATCCCCGAGAAAACAGCAAAGACGAAAATCAGCGCATTGAACAGGACAACAAATCTCCAGCCAAGGACTGAAATCGCGAAAGGGATCCAGGCGATCTTGATCGCCCAGGCGCCAACTGTTGTTGCTATGATGTTTGGCCCGGCCCCCCTATCTCTGAGTTCCTTGAAAAACGGGAAGAACATATATGCAGGCCCCACCATCAGGGTGCCAAAGATCGCACCGATGAGGATTCCCTTGACGCCACTCTGCTTGCCGATCGCCTTTCCTATCGCCTGCTTGGGGATAGTTGTCGCAATGAACGACGACAGCAATGCCACTGCAACAATGATGATCGAAAGATTCAAATAGCTGACGTTTGCAGAAATGAGTGCGGCATAGACCTTGGAAGGATTCAAGACTACAAGTACAACCGCAGTGAACAGAATGACGAGCTCGATTGCCCAGTCTTTGAGCATCTGTTTCATAAGAGGACCCCCATGAGCAGGGCGATGAAAATCGCAGCGACGAACGTAAATCCATTGCGAAGGAGTGTAAACTCCTTGCCGAGGAACTTGAATTCATATGGTATCGAAATAACTCCAATACCAACCCAGGTGAAAAGAAAGGCCGCAACAATGGCATAGCCCGCACCATTGCTGAGGAGGTACTGGCCGATTGGATAGCTTGTCGCACCCGGTCCCATCATGACAGACCCGGCCAGCGCACCGGCAAGAATGCCCGTCAGTCCGTTGAATCTCAGCAAGAATGAAGAGACGGCCTCCGGAGAAATGAACTTCTGCAGAATTGCAATGATGACAAAGACTGCATATATCCGCACGGAGTTCTGGATAAAGACCTTGACGCTTTTCTTCGAAGCATCTTTCACTTTCTTCTTGTCGCCCTTCACAAAGTAAACGGCATACAGAATCATCACAAAGGCAAGGAAGATGATCCCTTCGACAGTGTTTGCGTTCACCGCCTCACTCTCCAACAGCCTGTTTCAAGACAGACCTTGCCTCAGACTTCTGCTCACGCTCACTCAACTTCTCCCCGTGCTCTTCGATATAGCCGACAAATCTGTCGACCACCTGTTTCGTTTGCCCGATGTATCTGACAATCTCCTCGGTTTCTTTTCTTCCCAACGGCGTAATGTCATAGATTCTCCTTGCCGGCCCAGTACCCGTCGTATCCCACTCTGATGTAATGAAACCATTGGTCTCGAGCATTCTCAAGATCCTGTAGTGGTTTCCCATCGTGCTCGGCGAACTTGCACTGTATTCGGGGAAGAGCCTTGAGATGGCATTCATTAATTCATAGCCATAGGACTTTTGTCTCGAAAGCGATACAAGAACCCAGGCCCTCATCCAGAAGTTAGGGCTCATCCCAATATTGCCGAAACCACACATTGGTGTGGTATGGCAGTTCTCTCCCCGCATCTATACGCTCGCAGTCATATATGTCATTTGCATCTATGTATGATATGCAACTCTCAATGACTGTCAAGGGGACAGCATTGATTCATCTGATGGGTATCCGGACTATCTGAATCGATTCATGAGACAGGAGAGGTTGCTCGCGAGAGTGTACACAGAACTTGTTACTTATGGCAGTGCAAGAGCTCTTCCTCCAACGAGAGAGGATCATCGGCGGCCTGAGCCTGACCGAACCGCCGGATGGGCTGCCGTCATTCATTCGCCGCGAAGTTTCGTTCGCTGACCGCTCCACCCTCAGAGAGCAGAAGGCGGGAAGCAGCGTTCACGCGCTACAGGTGCCGACTTAAGCTGGAGTCACCGGTCGGGAGCTTGTCATCAACATGGAGCTAGCAGGTGTCTCCAATCAGTCACCCGCTGCAATGACGCCGATCACGACAGGTTCGACCGGCACGGCCTATGCAGTGAACACGTAATTCGAATATCATCACCAACTGTCCTTTTGCAGTGGCTGTAACAGTATTGGGTCGTCGGTCCCCGAAGGGCGCTGTGGCTTACTGCCGCAGCTGCCCCGCTATTCAATCACCAGATCTGGATTGGCCTCAAGCTTTGCCTTGAGTTCCTTCTTGATCTGTTCTTCCGAGATTGTTTGAGATAGCTCTTTGACGTATTGTGCGTCGTTAGGGAAGGAGATGGCATCCCAGAGACAACCGACCTGGCAGTTATTGCAGCCCACCATGCAGTGATCCTGGAACAGGACCACGGCCTTCTTCTTGTCAGGGTCGAAGCCAAACACGTTTCTCTTCTCGCCACAAGTGATAACGCACAGGCCACATCCGGTACACTTGTCTGGATCGATGATTGGTCCCCAGGTAATAGTGCTACGGTCGATACCATGCCACTTTGCGAAAAAGTCATCAGCCATGTCTGTTCCTCCGTGATTATGACTCGTGCACGACGTGGTCGGGGAACTTCTCAAGTCGTTCGTCGAGCGCCTTCTTGACGCTTGGGAAGATCTTATATTTCACAACCGCTGCCTTGACAAATTTCTTGGAGTCTTCCGGGAAGGTAATCGCTTCCTCCGGGCAGACCCGTCCGCATGTCGTGCAACCCACAGAGCAACTCCCTGGGCGCAGGACAACGTACTTTCCGGTAGACTTGGAGAACGCAAAGACCCCCGCTCCACAACTCAACAGGCACAACCCACAATTCGTGCATTTGGATTCATCGATGGTGGGATTCCAGACAAAACTGGACCTGTCGACACCATTCCACTGTTTGTCTGCCATAACTGTTCCTCCCGAAGGGTATCCTAGATGCCGGCCTGCGGAATGGCAAGCGGCAGTTCACCGCGTGTGGCTGAGTCTGCCAATTCCATGACCGAACCTGTTGATGCGGCGTATACTTTGACGCCATGGCTCGACAATACGTCAAGAGCTTCGCGGCCAATCGTGCCCGTTACGAGGATGTCACCCGGCTGTACTGTCTTGACCAGAAACTCGGCCAACGCGACACCTGAAGTCTCTTCAGTGTGTGGATTGGGAAAGGCGCTGAATCTCCCACTGCTGTGCACGGTGACCACGTGCCCAGCCGTCGAGAAGGCGTCATCGACCCAAGCTCCCAAACCCGCTCCCCTTGCTGTGATCACAACATCCATGTTCCCACCTCTCTGTTCCTGTGTTATCAGTCATTTTCCTGTTGCCTCAGAGATGCGTTGTCGCTCATTCTCTCATTGTTGCATAATATGGCAACTTGGCACACTGTCAAGACATCCACAGTGACCCATCCAGGGAACAAGCTTGCAGGAGCCTCTCATATTCGTACGATCCACCCGCTCCTCTCACCGGGATTGTCTGGAGTCGTACTCCTGCATCGTACGAAATGGTCGCGTAGCCGCTGGCGATACGCATGTCCCTCAGGTACCAGGAAGCCCGGCCTCGATGAGGCCGGGCTTCTTTGCTATTACGTCTCTTGTGTCGGTTATTGCTTGTGTGCGTGCTTCTCCACCAGTTCAGTCAACTCGGGGAAGTCGATGCCGTCATTCCTGAGTGTGTCTAATGTTGGTACTCCGTCGGCATCCCAGCCGCGCCGTGCGTACACCGCGTCCTGAAGCTGGCGATATTGTGACTCACGGTACTCGCGCAGGGCTGCCATCTTCTGCTGAAGGCTCATGCCTGCGATGTGCATATGCGCGGCCTCGATACCAGTGTAGCGGTCGTAGTTGTCCCTGGGTCCGAGCCGTTCCACGGGAGCTTGCACGATCCCATGAGTGAGAAACAGGTTCAGAAAAGGGAGAGAGAGAACTTCAGCCTTGTCGGCAATCGTTGGCAGTTGGCCCTATGCCGGGCTGTTCTGTGGCTGCTCTCTTTCCGAAACGGCTTGACGGATCTTCTCCATAACCTGTTCCGTGTTCATGTTCCGTATCTCAATGCCGATGTGCTTTTCTCTTGCAAATCCCGCGCTGTCAAACGCGTCTCTATACATCTTCTTCTGCATCGTAGGATCACAGGCGGCGACATAGAGTTCATCGATCTCCGCCCCTTTGAGCAACTCCCTGAGATATCGGTCTCCATCTTCTGCACAAAGCTGTGGGTGAAGTCCTACCCATTCGAAGATGTTCTCTCTCCTGAGTGTGTTCAAGACTTCAAATGTGTCCATCGCCTGAAATGATGGGCATGTTCCCTGGCACACACATAACAGTAATCCTTTCTTCTTCATGACTATTTCCTCCTGTCCCCAAAATAGCTGATTGCCTCATTGTCACAAATCTTGGAACATCCTCTGCAGAATTCGACGCAGTTGCCTGGATTTACGACGTCGGGATAGGCGTCCTCACCAATCGCATAGACGCCATGCGAACAGAAGTTCACACACTGGTAGCACTTGACGCACTTGTCCTTGTCCACGATAGGATACCAATTTGCTGCCACTTCACTCACCTCTCTTTCATATTCTGGAACTTTTGCAACAGATCTGCAATTCTGCCTGCACTCCCTTGTGGTACCGATACGTTGCCGTTGAGAGACTTATCCGCGATGCCCGCGTGCTCGCCACTACTACATCAAGCGCATCGACTCATCCAGCATCTACGTGAAGCATGGAAGGGACCGATTCGCAATGACGCTCAATGTCAGGTTACTGCTTTTCAATCACGATGGTCGCAGCCTTCAGGCAGACCCCCTTGCCCAGTGAATCGCCAACCGGGCAGCGGCTTTCGATGAACTTCTGGAATGCTTCGACCTTTCCCTGCGCCGCATCTGTCTTGACGTGCATCTTGAAACGGATCTCCTGATACCCCGGACGCACGTTTGGATCGCCTTTCATGAACCCAGCTGGATCAAGATCACCTTCAACCTCTACCCAAAACTCTTTGAGGTCAATGCCCTGAGACTTCGCAAACGCCGCAGCGGTGACAACCTGACAGGAACCCAGCGATACCAGCAAAGCTTCAACCGGGCTCATACCCGTGTCGGTGCCGCCCATCGACGGCGGTTCATCCATGATCACCTTGAAACCGTGGGACTCGCTTTCGACGGCGAGGCCTCCGGGCAATTTGCGCGAAATTGCTTTGAACGTTGCCATTGCCATGTTGACACCTCCACGTAGTTTGAGGCAGAAGAGCTTCCTGTCTCGATTGAAGCATAGTTGCCAAACTTGACAACTTCAACCACTACGCAATGCGTAATCGTTCACAAAGACCAAGCCTGAATCCCTCACAGTCAGGATCACCACACAACCCTCATATCAAGTCACGTAGGAAAGCACGTGAGTCGTCAGGTCGTGGGTTTGCCAGAGATGTACGCGTAGTTGCTACGTTTCTTGATCACCAGAGGCTGTTTCCCTTTGGCAATCTGACCCGGCCAGTTCACGTTTGTCTCGTATGAGTCGATGCGCGCCCTCTCGTTGATTGAAGCAAATATGGATAATGAATGATTCACTGTGAAGACATGGCTGGATTCCTTCACTAATGGCCATGTACTAGATCCATCATGACTATAGTCTTCATGCGTATAGTTGCTATGGATATAGATATGAAAGGAGATCAAGGTATGAGAGACGAGATGAATCCATTCTGCAACGGCAAGCATCACAAAATGGAAAGGTTCATGGAAGTGTGTTTGCTCCTATTGCTGCACGAAGAAACAGGGCATGGTTATGGGCTGATAGAGCGGCTTTCCTATTTCGGCTTTTCAGAAGAGCAACTAAATGTCAGCACACTCTACAGGACACTCAGAAAGATGGAAGAAGAAGGCTCAGTGGTTTCGGTCTGGGAAGAGGCCGGTCAAGGACCTAGGAGGAGAGTCTACAACATTACGGAAAGTGGGCAAAAGGAACTGGTGAATTGGGTTGAAGCGCTAAGAGGGAGAAAAGCACATATCGAGAAGTTGATTAATAGGTATGAGTCGTTGAAGCACTAGATGTGGTATCAACTATGACGAATTCTTTGAAACGGGAGGAAGACAATGGAGATATTTGATTTAGTGAATCTGGAGTCAGAAGCATACGAGCGCAGACAGAAGAATGTCTTTTTCCAAAACGATCTATTTAAGACAAGAGTAATTGATTTGAAGCCTGGACAAAAAGTACCGGATTGCCAGATGGATTGCTTTGTCATGTTTTATGTAGTAAAGGGTAAAGTTCTGTTAAGAAAAAATGATGAATCTGTAACGCTCAAGGAGAACCAGGTGCTTATCAGTGAGCCAGCACTATTTTCTATGGAGACTAGTGACGGAGCAAGACTTATGGGTGTTCAAATCAAGACGAGAGAATAGGAAGATGGTGTCACATGACGACAATCATTACGATATATGGCCTGCTGGCATTATGTCTAGGAGCATCTCTTGTACGAAGCAGGAAAAAGACCAAGCAAGCCGTTCTCATTGCTGGAAAGGCACTCTTAAAGACTGCTCCAAGTCTTTTGACGGTCTTGGGAATTGTTGGATTGACATTAGGAATTTTGACACCTGAGACCATATCAAGGCTCATAGGTTCAGAGGCAGGATTCACAGCAACAATCATCGCGGCAGCAGTCGGAGCCGTTACCTTGATACCGTCCTTGGTTGCCTTTCCGCTGGCTGGCTCTCTACTGCGTTCTGGGGCGACCGTGATGACCATTTCTGCCTTTATTACAACCCTGGTCATGGTTGGTGTTGTGACAGCTCCCATGGAAGTGAAAGCACTAGGGAGAAAATTCACGCTGCTGCGTAATGGGCTGAGCTTTGTCGCAGCCCTGGCAATCGCCGGGATCATGGCGGTGCTGCTATGATCGATATGATTAGAAGGTTCAAATTTCCCATCATCATCGCCATGGTTCTTATTGCTCTAGCCATATGGCTGCCAGATACCGCCAGGCGTTCATCCATTGTCACGATGAACTACCTTAAAGAGATGCTTCTTATTGTGCCGCCTGTCTTCATCCTGATGGGTCTTATGGAGATCTGGATTCCGAAGGATAAGATCCAGAAGTGGTTAGGAAGCGGTTCTGGGATTAAGGGAGCTGCGATTGCGTTTGCCCTTGGAACGCTTCCGACAGGACCCCTGTATGTTGCATTCCCCATGGCAGGTTCTCTGCTGAGGAAAGGTGCACGCATTAGCAACATGGTTATTTTTCTAGGCTCGTGGGCAGCCCTCAAGATTCCGCAGCTTATGGTGGAGGCAGAGTTTTTGGGCATCGCTTTTACTTCTCTGCGATTTGTTTTGACGCTCGCCGCACTTGCTCTAATGGGTATGCTGATGGAATTTCTACTTCGGTCAAAACCCGATAAGGCATGGCTGGAAAATACCGATGCAGGGCAACAGCCACCCAATGAGGTAAGAAACTAGCTTTGCATTCTGAGGCGGAAAGGTGATGTAAGTCAAGTTGAAGCGGATACATTAGACAACCAGAATCATGCCCCAACGAAGGAATGGATTCCGAGAAATCCTCACTGCGAGAAAGACCGGGAAGATGGGCACAAGCCTACCCAGTTTTCACAGAGAGGGCTGGTTCTACGGAAGGGGGAACATGTAGTTGGCACGTTCGTCTTCCGTGAACTCAAACCTAGTTCCACGTGTTGGTTTTACCACGCAGCGAGCGCGTAGAACAGAAGCATGATGATGATTCCGACGATGTCCATACTCGTCCCTCCTCGTTTGTTGTCTTGGACGCGTCCGGGCAGTGGACGCTCCCGGTCCTTGATCATTGTGAGCCCCATTCCCCCTGCTCTTTTCTCATTCCAAGGACCAGCAGCATTCTGTCACGCTTCATCTCCATCTTCTCGTTAGTTTACGGGCGAATTCACGTGTATCTCATATGAGTCGATGCGGTCTCGATGCCAGAGACGATTGTCCTGCGCGGTGTTCTCAAGCCAAGGCTGCCTGCAGCACTCATTGCTGCGGTGGGGGTTGGCATTCTCATCCGGAGGTATTTCTTCAATTGGGTTCTGCCAATACCGACGATGTAGCTCTCCCCAAAACAGCAAAGAAGCCCGGCCTCTTCCGGCCGGGCTCTCTGATTCTACTGATCTGGCTGAAGACTATGCTTTGTTTGTGTGCTGTTCCACGAGTTCAGTCAACTCGGGGAAATCGATACCGTCATTCCTGAGTGTGTCCAGCGTCGGCACCCCGTCGGCATCCCAGCCGCGACGCGCATAGACTGCGTCCTGAAGGTGACGGTACTGCGACTCCCGGTACTCGCGCAGGGCTGCCATCTTCTGCTGAAGGCTCATGCCTGCGATGTCCACATGTGCGGCTTCGGTCAGCTGCTTCTCGTAGCGCCCCGCCCTGGACAGGTACTCCTCTTCGGTAACCGGACCCATGCCACGGTACGGCATCCAGTCGTTGTTGCGGGTCCCCTGGCCCATGCGCAGATTGAAGACCCGCTGGAAGTCATACACGCGCTTGCTCTGGGCAAGCAGTCCGCCAAGGTCGAGTGAGATGCCCGTCATGCCCTTGTACAGCAAGAGGTAGTTCTCGATGTGTTCAGGGATCTTGGCAGCCTGCATGCCCGTGTATTTGTCACGGTTGTCACGTGGCTCTGAATCGTTCCACGGCAACTTGCACAGTCCCATTAGCGAGAACCAGGTCCGGAACAGGGGGAAGAAAGAGAGAGCCTCGGCCTTGTCGTCGAACGTCGGCAGTTGACCCTTAACCTGATCCATGAAGATGAGCCACGCCTCGTCGTGCTGGGGGCCCTTGGTGGCCATGGCATACCCACCCTGCTGAGCCAGCGAGTCCTTGGACATGTATTCTGAGACTTCCATTCCCTTGATTTCCATGCCGATGTCATTCAGGAAGTCGGCATCAGCATGGTACTGCTCGGCCAGGAGCTTCTTCAGTCTATGGACGCCGAGTCCGGCTACCACGCCGAAACCACGACCTTCACCAAGCTGATGAATCAGTTCGAGAGCGTCCATATCGCTGCCAAAGTGCAAGTCAAGCCCACCCGTGATTTCCTTGTTGATGATGCCATTCTCATAACATTCCATGAGAAAAGCGAGCGTCGTAGCGAAGCCTACCAGGTCGATACCGTAATAGTCACAGTAGAAGCTGGCCTCGGCGACAAACAGCGGGTCGAAACTGCCCGTGTTGGAACCGAGCCCACCCACGGTCTCGTATTCGGGTCCGTCGATGAGCACCTTCTGACCCTTGAGAGGCCCCGTCTTCAGTTGAACTGTGTCGATGCCATGGGCGCACGACATCGTGCAGCCCAACCAGCAGCCATCGGGCATGTCCTGGCTGATCAGGCGGAACCACACGTCGCTCTTGATGTCGACCGTCCTGGCGTCCGAACCGAACTTGAAGTTCTTGACTGGAAGGACATCAACATTGTCAAGGATTTCAACCGTGTTGGCCGTGCCAATTTCGCGCATTCTGCTGTGCGTGTGGTCGAGCGTCAGGATCTCCCTGTTCATTCTGGTACCGGCGGTCTTGATGGGCTCCAGGTCGGCTGGATTATTGATGAGAGGAGTAGTACCGGCGAAATGAACAACCACCGCCTTGATCTTCTTGTCTCTGAAGACGGTCCCCGGTCCTCCTCGCGCAAGCTGTTTGAGTCGCGTATGGTTTCGCTTGGCGTCCCAGTAGCTCACATGAATGAGGCCGAGGAGTGAGTGCTCTGCACCGGTACCTGAGACTGCGACACTGACGTTTTTGCGATCGCCAATGCCGTCAGCGTACATTGCGTGCAGGACCTCTGGCAAGTCGATACTATTGCTGGGTTCCTCCGGGGAGGTCTCGATAGTGACGAGGCCCTTGTTGCCATCGATGAAGATGATGACGTCCTCATCGGCCTTTCCCTGTACTTCAACAGTGTCGAAGCCAGAAAACTTCATGTACGGGGCCAGATACCCACCGCCGTTGTTGTCGACCGGGACTCCTGTCTCCGGAGAGATGGTGACCGAGTGCATCTTGCCAGCACCGGGGTACTGCGTGATGCCAGTGAGCGGTCCGGCACAGAAGATCAGTTCATTTTCGGGGTCATTCCAGTGCGTCGTCGGCTTGACTGCCTGCCACAGGTAGTACAGCCCATAACCTCGTCCTCCCGTGAACTTCTCCTTGACCATCGGGTCGATGGTACGTTCCTCGATGACACTGGTCGTCAGGTTGATGTACAATCTGCGGTCCGTGTATCCTCGTTCAATTCCGGCAGGCTTGTACGTATATGACGCAAGAATTCTGTGCGCCTGACGCATTTCCTCGATAGTCTTCACTTTCTACCTCCTAGATCTTAGTGAATCCAGCCACATCGTATTTCAATCGACGCGTCGTTCAAGACGGTAGCCTCTGTCAGCTGTCCGAATCACTTGTTCTGTTGTGCCGGCAACAGGGCCCGGTTTGCGTCGGGTGCCCCGGATGCCGAGCCTTGACTCATTTCAGCAACTTACTTTGGATCCTCCCAGGTAAGCTGCACGGACGCGCTCGTCGTTTTTGAGGTCACAGGCGTCGCCTTCGATAGCGATCCTACCGAGCTCGAGGATGTAGCCGTAACGTGCGACAGCCAGAGCTTTGCGGGCGTTCTGTTCCACCAGCAGGATGGAGACGCCCTCTTCCTCGTGGATCTGCCGGACGACCCGGAAGATCTCCTGGACGATAATGGGGGCGAGTCCCAGTGATGGTTCGTCGAGCAGCAGCACGTGGGGTTTGGAGATGAGGCCGCGCCCGATGGCGAGCATCTGCTGTTCACCACCCGAGAGCGTCCCTGCAAGCTGTTTGCGCCGTTCCTTGAGGATGGGGAAGAGGCTGAAGATCCATTCCTTGGTCTTCTCCATCACCTTGCCGGCCGGCATACTGCGCACGCCGTATGCGCCCAGATTCAGGTTTTCCTCTGTGGTCAGGGTGGCAAACACATGCCTGCCCTCGGGTACGTGGGAGATGCCCAGTCCTGCGAGGCGAAAGGCGGGAGCCGTGACAAGGTCTTTTCCCTTGTATTCAATGGTACCCCCCTTGATGGCCTGGATGCGGGAGATGGACTTGAGCAGCGTCGTCTTGCCTGCCCCGTTTGCTCCGAGCACGGCGACGATGTCGTGCTCGCCGAGCTCTACGTCGACTCCCTTGAGGGCCTCCACGGCTCCATAATTGACGACCAGATTCTTGATGGCCAGGACTGTCGCCATGTCAGTCATCCTCCTTGCCCAGATAGGCTTCGATGACGCGCTGGTTGTTGTAAACGTCTCTTGGCAGGCCTTCAGCTATCTTCTGTCCCATGTCCATGACGGCAACCCAGTCCGAAATGCCCATGACGACTTGCATGTCGTGTTCGATAAGCAGCAGAGTGAATCCCTCCTTGACAAGTGATTGCAGCAGGACCATCAAGTCTTCACTTTCCTTGTCGTTGAGTCCAGAGGAGGGCTCGTCCAAAATCAGCAGATGGGGAGCAGTCGCGAGTGCGCGGGCGATCTCCAGATATCGCTGCTTGCCGTACGGCAGGTTCTTGGCCAATTCGTTGCGGTAGTCCCACAGGCCCACCTGGTCGAGGCGGTAGGCAGCCGTCGCGACGATGTCCCGTTCCTCACGGACTTCGGCGACCGTATGCATGACAGCGGCCCACGTTCCAGACCGCGCATGACAGTGAGGGCCTGACATGATGTTCTCGATACACGTCAGCGACGGGAAAAGCCGAATGTTCTGGAAGGTGCGGGCAATGCCGTAGCTGATAATGGTGTGGGGCTTCAGACTCGTGATGTCACGTCCAAGGAAGTGGATCTGTCCCGATGTCGGTTTATAGATGCCCGTGATCATGTTGAACAGGGTCGTCTTGCCAGCTCCGTTGGGCCCAATGAGCGACGTGATCTTGCCGGTCCGCACGCTCAGGTCGAAGTTGTTCACCGCGGTCAGTCCGCCGAACTTCAGTGTGGCCCCGCGCGTCTGCAGCAGCATTCCCTCGTCCATTGGGACCGTTACCGGCGGGAGCCTCACTCCTCTCACGACGGCAGTGGTGGCCGGCTTGAGGATTGAGGGATCCGGCTTGCCAAGAAGGATGAGGTCCTGGTCATTCCTGGGGAGCCCCCGGATGCCCAGACCGTCCAGTCCGGTGCCCTCTCTCTTGCGCGGCCACATGCCGCCGGGGCGGAAGATCATCATCAGCATGAGCGCCAGTCCAAAGAACAGAAGACGGTAGCTGGCAAACTGACGGAAGACCTCAGGGAACACGACGACCACAGCTGCTCCCAGGATACTGCCGGGGATGGAGCCCAGGCCACCGAGCAGGACGATGCAGAAGAGAAGGGAAGACTCGATGAACGTGAAGCTGCCAGGGGAAATCGACATCTGCTTGGACGCGTAGAGATTACCTGCAATGCCCGCAAGCGCAGCACCCAGGACAAACGCCAGCAGCTTGTAGGAACGTACGTCCACACCACTTGCCTCAGCCGCAACCGCATCCTCCCGGATGTAGTTCCAGGCTCTGCCGATGCGAGAGTGCTGCAGGCGTATCAGACCGAAGACGATGACCCCAATGATGATCCACGTGTAGAAGTAGAACTGCGTCGATGAGTTGATGGCCAGTCCAAGGAGGTTGGGCCCTCCGATGCCGTTGATGCCGTTGGGTCCCCCGGTCAGGTTGAAGGGGTTATTGATCATCGTCAGACGTACGATCTCGCCGATGCCGATAGTCACAATGCACAGGTAATCACCTTTCAGGTGGATGACAGGCGATGTCACCAGATAGGCGAAGCCACCGGCTACGATAGCGCTCAGCGGCAGCAGCACGATAATGGGGACGTGCAGGGTCGTGTTCAGGATGGCCGTGACGTACGCGCCGATTGCATAGAACGCGGTGTGCCCAAGATCAAACAGTCCGACTTCGCCCAGGACGATGTTGAGGCTGAGGCCTAGCAGCGCATAGACGCCCACAAAGAAAGCGATGTCGATCCAGTAGTCGGAGATAAACGGCAGGAATGGATATGCGGCGAATACGGCTCCGGTTATGACCAGCAGGAGCCACCCGCGGTTCCTGGACCAGAACGTGACAGGCTGGTTCCCGGAGGGCTTGCCCAGTCCTATGCGCTTGAGAATGTTCTCCGTAACTCCCATGGAAGTGGCCTCAGACCTTTTCTGCGGTCTTCTCGCCCAGCAGCCCGGTCGGCCGCCAGATGAGAACAACGATGAGAATGAAGAACACGAAGACGTCTTTCCAGGCGCCACTCACATAGCCGGCAAACAGCGATTCCATGAGTCCCAGCAGGAGCCCGCCAATCATGGCGCCCGGGCTGTTGCCGATGCCGCCAAGGCTAGTGGCCGTGAACGCCTTGAGGCCCTAGGTCCAGCCCATGTTGAAACTAATTGCCCGGTAGTACATGCCGTTCATGACCCCGGCAATGCCGCCAAGGGCAGGACCCAGCGCAAAGATGAAGAAGATGACGACACGGACGTCTATACCCATCAGTGTCGCAGTGCTGCGGTCGAGGGCCGTGGCCCGTATGGCCGCACCGAACGTCGTCTTCTCGACAATGAACCAGATGCTCAGCATGAGCGCAAATGAGACCACCAGGATGACGACTTGTAGACTGGTCACCGGCAGTCCCAGGAGGGAGAAGCGTGCAGAGGGGACGACGGCGGCGGGATAGGCCTGCGGACGGGAGCCCCAGATAGCCATGATCCCGTTCTGGAGGAAGATAGACATACCGAGTGCAGAAACGACGAGTGAGAGGCGGCCTGCTGGATAAACGGGACGATACGCGACACGTTCCATCAGGACACCCGCGAAGCCGATGCCGGTGAAGGCAAACAGCATCGCAAGGGCCATCCCCCCCCAGAGTCCGAAGTGGACTGTCACCCAAGACGAGCTGGCGATCAGCAGGGTGTAGCCCAGATACGAACCCAGAGCGAAGAGGTCACCGTGGGCAAAGTTGATCAGTTTCATGACACCAAACACCATCGAATAGCCCAGAGCCACCAGCGCGTAGAACGAACCAATGGTCAGGCCATTTATCAACTGTTCAAAGAACGTTGCCACGGTGACCTCGCTTCAGTTAGGATTTAAGACTACTGCTGATGGACGATGTACTTGCCGTCGGCGGTAACCTCGTACATCTTGTAAGGAACATCCTCGCGGTCGCCAATTGCGGTGAACTTGACGGCGCCAGTGACGCCTTCCACGCCGGTCATGTTAGTATGCATGGCGGTGGCGATGGCATCTGATTCAGTAGAGTTCGCGTTCTTGATGGCCCCGACGATGGCGTAGAGGGCGTCAGCGGCATACACCGGCCATGGGCTGGAGGGGACGTCGCCGAACTTCTCCTTGTACAGCGTACGGAACTGCTCGGAAATGGCGGTCGTGACGTCGGTGACCAGGGGTTCCTGAGTCATGAGACAGCCCTTTGCGACGTCGATTCCGGCGATCTTGATGAAGTCATCGTTGATAGCGGCGTTTCCGCCAATGAACGGGCAGGTCAGGCCGGCATCACGTGCCTGGCGGACCAGCAGACCGGCTTCAGTGTAGTAGCCCGTGTAGTACCAGACATCGGGCTGGGTATTGCGCAGCTTGGTGACGGCAGCGGAAAAGTCCTTCTCGCCCGGGGTGACGGCGTCGTAGTAAGTGATTTCGCATTTCCCTGCGTCAACATACGGCTGGAGGGCCTTCTTAGCTTCCTCGGCGACGCCCTTGGCGAAGGTGCTGTTATCGTGCATGATGGCGATGCGCTTTGCGCCCATTGTTTCGACAGCGTACTTGGCAAAGAACAGGCCTTGGGCATCGTCGCGCCCGCAAGTCCTGAAGAAGTAGGCGGGCTTCTTATCCACGGTCAGGCGGAGAGCGGTGCAGCCGTAGCCCACCGAGACCATCTTGTTCTTCTCGTAGATGTCCTCGGCCGGCTCGGTGACTGACGAACCGTAGCTGCCAATGACGGCGACGACCTTCAGAGAGACCGCCTTCTGCGCGGCGATGGCGCTGTCCTTGGGATTGGAGCCATCATCCACGACCGTGACTGCGATCTCACGTCCCAGGACGCCGCCGGCTTTGTTGATGAGTTCCGTGGCAACTTCGACCGATTGTTTGGCCATTTGACCTTCGTACGCGTAATCACCAGTGATGGGAGCTTGCAGAGCGATCTGGATCGGTCCGGTATCACCAGTCTTCTTGGCACAACCGGAAAGGAAGAGCACTGCGGCAAGCATGCAAACCAGTAGTACTGATACGGTCTTTCTCATTCCCTTACCTCCTGTTTCTCGCGCGAATGTAGTGACATCGATACTATGCACGAGCTTTTTCGGTAAAGCCTGTGGTACCGTACCCTTTTGTCGGAGTTCGTGCTTTTCTGTGGTGTCTCCTGGGACCGTGGTCCGTCACCATGTTGACGGATGTCGGGAAAAATGCAATATGTGTGGAACTGGCGACCGAGAGCCTCGACAGGGCCAGCATCTGTCAAGCCCTTGTCTCATGCGTCTCGAAGCACGGTTGCACGTCAACAGCTTGTCGTTTATTTCACGGACTTGTGGAAAAAAAAGGGTGTGCTTCTATACTGCAAGCGTAGGAAAGCAATCCGTATCGGAGAGGTGAAAAAAGTGGACGACAACCGTATTGTCACGCATCCGATCCTTGCGTGGGACCGGGGAACCCCCGTGCGCGTCACATACGACGGCAGACAGATTACCGCCTACCCACGAGAAACAGTAGCGATGACCCTGTATGCGGCTGGCGTGAATCAGTACAGCACCTCCTCCCGCTTCTACCGTCCGAGGGGCATGTTCTGCGCCATCGGCAAGTGCTCGTCGTGCATGATGCGGGTTGACGGCATCCCCAACACGCGAACATGTGTCCTGCAGGTCCGAGATGGGATGGACGTCCAAACGCAGCACGGTGACGGCAAGTTCCCTGATGTGCAGGCAGCCATGAAGGGGGTCAAGGAGAAGAGTGCAGAGGTCCTGGTCGTCGGCGGCGGGCCGGCGGGACTGGAAGCATCCCTCTGGGCAGCCAATGCTGGTGCGGACGTCGTCTTGCTGGACCAGAACCCTCAACTGGGCGGTCAGCTGGTCAAGCAGACGCACAAGTTCTTCGGCTCGGCGAAAGAGAATGCTGGAACACGTGGTATTACGATTGCGAAGAAACTGATTGATGAGGTCGCGGCGACACCCAGCATCACTGTGTACAGTGGCTTCACTGCGTTTGGGTGGTTCCAGGGAGCTATCTGTGCGGCCGATCAGGACCATGCGGTCCTGTTTCACCCCCGCAAGGTCATCGTTGCAACCGGCGCGGCCGAGAAGATGCTGATGTTCAAGAACAACGACATGCCAGGCGTCTTTGGGGCAGGGGCTGCGCAGACGCTGATGAATGTCTACGGCATCAAGCCTGGCAATAAAGTCCTGATGGTCGGCGCCGGCAATGTCGGTCTCATTGTCAGCTACCAGCTGATGCAGGCCGGCATAGAAGTCGTCGCGGTCATCGAGGGTGCGCCACGAGTGGGCGGATACCTCGTCCATGCGAGCAAGGTCGCCCGGAACGGGGTCCGCATCATGACACGTCATACGGTGCTGGAAGCGATCGGCACCGACCACGTCGAAGCGGCGATCATCGCCGAGGTCGACGAGAAGTGGCAACCGATTCCTGGCACCGAGCAGCGTGTCGAGTGTGATACGATCTGTCTGTCGGCTGGGCTCAAGCCCTCCACCGAGCTTCTCGAGCAGGCAAAGGTCGATCTCGCTTATACCGGTGAGTTGGGCGGCTGGGTCGCCAAGCGCAACTGGGCGATGCGTACCAGCAATCCCGATATCTTCGCAGCAGGGGACGCCTCCGGCATCGAAGAGGCCTCCACCGCTATGATGGAAGGCAAGATCGCAGGACTTCAGGCCGCGTACGACCTCGGGCATACAGATGTGCCGATCGAAGAACAGAAGGAGACCAGGCGCAATCTGGATGACCTCCGTGCCGGACCGTTCGGCGTCAAGATCTGTATCGGACTCAAATGTGTCGAGGTGCTTGAATGAGCTACTTTGAAACCGGAATCATCGATGTTGTCTATCTCCGCGAGAACGGGTTCCTCCCACTTGAAGAACGTGAGAAGAAAGGACCTGTCGCGGTCGTCGAGTGCATCCAGGAGATCCCCTGCAACCCATGTGTCGGCGCCTGCAGATTCGACGCCATCAGCATGGATGGCATCAACGGCATCCCGCGCGTGGACTTTGCCAAGTGCACCGGCTGCATGAGCTGCCTCAAGGTCTGCCCAGGACTGGCCATCTTCATCCAGGACAAGTCGAAGGCCAAGGCTTCTGTCACCGTTCCATATGAGTACCTGCCTCTCCCGGCCAGGGGCGGCACGGTGACACTGCTTGGTCGCGACGGAGCTTCGCTTGGAAGCGCTACCGTCAAGTTCGTCCTGCCTGCAGACAACGTCAGCAAGTCATCTCTAATATCTGTCGAGTTCGACGATCCCGCTCTCTGTGAGCAGGTGCGCAACATCAGGGTGGGGTGACGACATGACGAGAGAAGACGAGAAGACGATCGCCTGCAGATGTGAGGACATCTCTGTTCGGGAGATCCAGGACGCTATCCACGAAGGCTACGCCGACCTGCAATCACTCAAGCGGTACGTCAAGTTCGGCCTCGGACCCTGTCAGGGCAAGACGTGTATTCTGCTTGCCGCACAGATTCTTGCGCGCGAGACGGGCAGGACTCTTGATCAGATCATAACGCCTACGACACGCCCACCGGTCGACCCCGTTCCGCTGGGATTTTTCGCGAAGGGCAAGGAGGCGGATGATGAGAAGTAGCTATGATTGCGTTATTGTCGGCGGCGGCATCTCAGGGCTAGCCATCGCCTACGAGCTTGCCAGCAGGGGCTGCAAAGATGTCGCCGTCCTGGATGAGTGCTACCTGGGCAGTGGGTCCACCGGACGGTGTGGTTCTGGTATCCGCGCCCAGTTCACCGGACCCGACCAGATTGTCCTCCTTCGGGAAGCAGAGGAGATCTGGTCGCACTTGTCCGAGGAGCTTGGCTACGATGTCCACTTTGAGGCGTGTGGCTACCTGTTTCTGTGGGATACGCCGGAACTAGTGGAGAAGGCGAAGCACAATGTCGAATTTCAGAACACGCACGGTGTCATGAGTCGCATCGTCGACCGTCAGGAGGCGAAGGAGATTTGTCCGTCGCTCAACACCGATTCGTTCCTTGCCGGACAGTGGTATGACAAGGACGGCATGGCGTTTCCCTTCGACACTGTCACTGGGTACGCACAGGCAGCACGACGCCTTGGCGTGGACATCATGACCACGACGCACGTGTTTGAGCTGGAGTCGACCACCACTCATACGTTCATGCTGCACACGACTCAGGGCAACATCGAGACGAAAAACGTCGTCAACGCGGCTGGACCGGGTTCGAAGGCACTCGCCGCGATGCTGGATGTCGACCTGCCCTACCGCCTCGACAAGCACCAGATCATGGCGACTGAGCCACTCGAACGGTTTCTGGGCCCGATGCTGGTCAAGAATTCACTCTACTTCCTGCAGACACATCGAGGCAATGTCGTGGGCGGTACCGACACAGGAGACAAGGGTGCTACGGACGTCGACTCCACATTTGAATTCCTGACCAAGTTTGCCGGTGAAGCCACCGAGATCGTGCCGCGCCTTGCCGGTGTCAAGCTCATGCGCCAGTGGGCAGGCTACTACGTCGTCTCGCCGGACGCCCACCCCGTGCTTGGCCCCATCGACGAGGTCCCGGGCTTCTTCCAGGCCAATGGCTACTCGGGCCATGGGTTCATGATGGGCCCCATCGTAGGCCGGCTGCTTGCCGAGTACATTGCAGACGGCAAGCCAAGCATCGACATCGAGCACTACAACTTCCGCCGCTTCGCCCGTGGTGAGCTGCTGACCGAAAAGGCCGTCATTGGCTGATCCTCCCGGGGTCAGGTCTACACATTCTACGAAATCGGTGGCAAGGCTCACTCCCTGCCAACGAGTACCAGGCGCACCCCCTGCAGACTGCCTTCTTGCAAGGTACTTTGGCTGGCATACACTGAAGGTATGGGTGTTGCATGGTCCTGAAGGGGCAAACTGCCGACTGTCGGACCAGAAATCCAGTTCACTGCAGCAGGCATGCCGAATCGATGAGTGACCGCGCACGTGGATCGCCGGACGGCGATGGAGGAGACGATGACCGAACAGGTGGCGTTCCGCGGGTGGCAGCATTGCAGGCGAGTCAGCAACGGTACGGTGGATGTGATCGTGACGACCGACGTCGGGCCGCGGATTGTGCGGTATGGGTTTGAGGGCAAGGAGAATGTCCTCTGCGAGGTCCGTGACGAGGATGGGCTGACAGGAGGCGACACCTGGCACACCTTTGGGGGCCATCGCCTGTGGCACAGCCCTGAAGCGAATCCGCGAACGTACCAGCCGGACAATGTGCCAGTGCCGTGCGAGGATGGAGACCGTACTATTGTCCTGAAACCGTCAATTGAAGCGGCGACAGGCATCCAGAAGGAGATGAAGGTGTCACTGGACGCCACGGGAACGGGCGTGACCGTGATGCATCGCCTGATCAACCGCGGACTGTGGCCGGTCCGCCTGGGTGTGTGGGCTATCACTGTCATGGCGCCAGGGGGCGTCGAGGTCATCCCGCAGACACGCGTCGACACCGGATTGCTGCCCAACCGCAGCATTGCCCTGTGGTCCTACGCCCGCATGGACGACCCCCGCGTTCACTGGGGAGACCGATTTGTCGTGCTGCATCAGGACCCTGCTATCAAGTCTCCGTATAAGCTGGGCCTCACAGATGAGGCCGGATGGGCCGCGTATTTCAACAAGCATTCAGTGTTCATGAAGCGTTTCGCGTTTGTGCCGCGTGAGGAATACCCGGATTTTGGCGTGAACTACGAGAGCTACACGACGGACTTCATGCTGGAGATGGAGACACTGTCTCCTCTGCATACACTTCAGCCCGGCGAGACTATGGAGCACGCTGAGTCATGGCTGCTCGTTCCAGACGTGTCATATCCGGGTGACTCAGAGGAAGACATTTCGGCCGTCTTGAGGGACTGCTGCCACAGCACGGCGTTGCAGGCGGGAGAAGTTCTCTGAAGATGGAGGGAGCGATAGCAGACGCCGGAACGCTCTACGGATTCCTTCACGGTCCGCAGCCTCTCCTTCTGCCAGGCGAACCCTCACTTTGGACAGCGGTTTTCTGGACGGTTGTCGGTTTTGTAATGGGATCCCTGCCTTTTGCCGTTCTTCTGGCGTGGCTGTTTGCACGTCGAGATCCCCGGGATGTTGGTGACCACTATCCCGGATCCGCCAATGCGTGGCGCGTGGCTGGTCCGGTCGTGGGTCTGCTGGCTGTCATCCTTGAAGGGATGAAGGGCTTCATCCCGGTGGCGCTTGCGTACTGGCGGTGGCACGTCACGGGGTGGGCGATTCTCCCGATCATGGCTGCCCCGCTGCTTGGGCACATGTTCTCGCCGTTTCTGCGAGGGCGTGGTGGCAAGGGCATCGCGGTGACCTTTGGCGTGTGGATGGGGCTTACCGTGTGGCGCGTCCCCATGTTTTTCGGACTAGTGCTTTGTCTTCTGGTTCTGTTCGTTCGGCTGGAGGACGCCTGGACCCTTATGCTGGGGTGGTTTGTCATCCTGGTCTATCTCCTGTGGGCATATCCTTCGGCTCCCGTGCTCGTGACAGGAATCACCAACTATGGCCTCCTCATCCAGCGCCATATTCAGGATCTTCATCCACCATTTTTCAAGACGCGGCAGGAGTGATGAGAGCATTCTGGGCGTCCCAGCAGTGGACGGTCATAGGGTTCCTCGTCGTCACCACGCTTATCGAGGTCAGCAACTGGTTTGTCCTGCGGCGTCTGGAGGAGTTCACAGCCCTGCCGCGCGTTCCTCGAGTTTCTGTCCTGGTACCTGCACGCAACGAAGCACGGGTCATCGAACGGTGTGTTGCCTCACTCCTGGATCAGGACTATCCGGACTTCGATGTGCTGGTGCTTGATGACGGCTCGACCGACGGTACCGGTGAAATCCTGCACAGGCTCGCCAGTGCGGATCAAAGGCTGCTGGTACTGGAGGGTCGCCCCCTGCCCGCAGGATGGATCGGCAAACACTGGGCATGTCAGCAACTATTGGAGAAGGCCGACGGGGAATATGTGCTGTATGTCGACGCAGATACATGGCACCATCCATCTGCCGTGCGCAACGGAGTCGCACGGATGCTCACGGGGCAGCTTGACCTGCTGTCCGCCATTCCACGCGAGGTTGTGGGGACGTTTGGAGAACTCCTGACTGTTCCAATGCCTGTATGGTCGTTCTTTGCGCTGCTGCCGATGTGGCTGGCATTTCACACAGAGATGCCTGTGCTCGCATCGGCGATCGGCCAGTACATGATGTTCCGCACGACATCGCTGAGACAAGTCGGCGGATATGAGCGAGTCCGTTCAAATGCTGTGGATGACTTGTCCTTGGCTCGCCTCATCAAGGCATCGAGAATGCGCTGGCGTCTCGCAGACGGAACCAATCGGGTCTCCTGCCGTATGTACGGCGGACTTCAGGAAAGCGTGCGGGGATTCTCGAAGAACCTGTATGCGGTGTTCTATCACAGCCCACTACTGCTCACGTTTGTCTGGCTCATCGTCCTGATGGTGTACAGCGCCCCGATTGTAGTGCTGGCAGCAGCTGCCCTTGGGTACGCCATCCCGTTGCAGGGGATCGTGACGGCGCTGGGAGCAGTCGCCCTGTCGATCCTTCAATGGGGCATCATCGCCGTACGATTCCGCTTTTCATGGGCCCTGAGCGTGACATGGATTGTAGGACAGCCCATCTGCGTCTTCATTGCGTTCTGGTCGATGATACAATCCCTGACGCGTCACACAAGCTGGAAAGACAGGGTCATCAACAGCTCACAGCGGCCACAGTAGGTTGAACGCGGTGACGGGCGGGCCTACGCACGGCCCTCCCGTCACCATTTGCAGGATCAGGCCCCTCATTGGATGCAGCAGCTGCAGCTGCCTCACTTCTTCAGGGCACTCCCCTGCACTTGTTAGACTACAAGGGTCAGTCAGTTGTTCAAGTGCAGTTCTTCACTGTCCGACGCGCAGAGTCAGGGGGATGTCCACAATGTCCTGCTGACTGCCGTCCTTCATGCTGGTGATGAAGATGCGCAGTGTTCCTTTGCCTGCCGGGGCCGGACTCGAGGCGGAACTGATGAGCACCAGCACCTGATCGAAGGCACCATACTCGGGTGCTCCTGCGGATGTCATGAAGCTGCCCTGTCCCAGAGAGGCTAGGAGGTCGGGCGACAACTGCCGTGTCGCTTCCCAGCTGACCGTCGCTTCGAATGCCCGGGCAGTGCCGGTCGTGTGGACGCTGCCCTTCCACGAGCCGTCAGTCTGCTTGACAAATGTGACCGATTGCTGGCGAATCGGGAGCGTAACCTTGACGTTGCCCTCAGTGGACTCCATGGGGCCCAACTTGCATCCTGTCAGGGACAGAACGACAGCCAACACTAGAACAGCAATAACACTTCTTCTCATGGGCATCACCACCTTAACCGAAGTATAGCATGATAGTGTCTCCGACAGCAAACGAGTGATGTTGGTCCCCGCCTTCGCGGGGACGACAGAAAGAGCGCGGCAACCACCTTCCTATCTGTCATTCCCGCGCATGCAGGAATCCACCCTTGCATCGTGACGCTTTTCCCTGAAATGAGAAGGCGGACGGGTGCCAAGCACCTGTCCGCCAGTCATGGATGATGAGTCAGCTGCTAGGGCAGCCTGCCGAGGAGACCCTGCAGGAACGTGAGTTCCTTGCGTGCGTCGTCGATGAGGTTGTCCAGACGGGCCAGGAAGTGTGCACGTGCCCCGGCACGGAATGCCTTGACGAGGGCCTCACGTTCGGCGATGACAGCCTTCAACTGTGCTTTCAGAACCTCGATCTCGGCCTGTGGGGCTTTGGCGTCAATCTTGGCCTTGAGCTGCTTCTTGAGCTCAATGACGCGAACCTCGATGGCTTTCAGCTGGACACGTTCAGCGTCGGTAAGCTGAGGCTTCTGCATCCGCTTGAAATCAATGCGAAGATGCTGGCCACCCTTGAGGGCTTTGGCAATGTCCGCCCTGAACGCCGAGAGGTCTATGCCCGCCGCCTTCGCGGCCTTGACTTTCTCCTGAACCGCCTTCGCGGCTTCACGGATCTGTTGACCAAGCGCCTTGAGCGTGGCCAGCTTTGCGTCAGCAATAGCCTTGTCCGCGGCACTGACCGGTGCGGTCGTGTCTGCACGGACGGCGGGAACAGCTATCAGTGCCCCAAGACCAAGAACGACAACAAGGATGACACTTATCAGTCCAAGACTCTTTCTTGTCATGTGTACCTCCACAACAGCAGAATTGCTTCCGGATGCACCTATTGGACTGTGAAGGGTCCAGCTATGTTCACGGCGTGTGAGCGGCAATGGTGACGTCGAGCTTGACAGCTCTGGACAGCGTATTGCAGATCGTACTGCGCCCCACCGCATACGCAAGCAGTTCCTCCGCTGCAGGCTGCGACAGAGTGGGCGACCAGACGTCGATATGGCAGTTGATGCGGTCAATTGCGGGAATCTCATCGTCGCGATGACCAGTGATCGTCATCGTCAGCTGGTCGACTGCGTAGTCAGACTCCTGCAGTGCTGCTCCCAGGTCCAGGTTCAGGCATCCACCCAGTGACGCCACCAGCACTTCCATTGGCCACAGCCCCTGCTTGTCGATGCCGTGTCCCGTATCAAAGACCAGTTCCACGCCGTGTGACCGCGCCACACCGATGAAGTCGCCGCTTCTCTCGAACTCGAGTGTGAATTCCATGTGATGCCTCCGACGTAAGTTGCCATACGTCATTGTAGCGTCACGAGAAGGGATGCGCAATGCTCCTCTGGCAGGAGGTCAATGGGGGCCAAGAAAGAGGCGTGGATTCTGTTGCGGGCTACAGCCCACCGCCTGGGCCCGCGGGCGCTGCAACGGGCGTCGGCAAGCTCGAAAGCGTGAATCAGGTCCCGCTGGACAGTGTGGAGGCGTCAGCGGGCAGGGTCAGGTTGCCGAGACCGCCACCCTGGGTCTTCGGTATCCCGGACATGGAACCAGGCCGTACTGGCGGAGGCAGGGCTGATAGCCGTCTCGAGGGGGAGAAGCCTGACGGCAACCGAGGCCCGGCGTCCATTCCGGGAAACCCCATCCCGCTACCGATGCTGTTCGCGATCTCCTGCAGATACAGGACAGAAGTGTAGGTAGTCCAGTCGGCCCACCACTCCAGACCGTGGCGCGCAATGATGAGCGTGGGCGCAGTGATGCCCGCCCATGCGGAGCGTTTGCCACCCGGCCAGCGGATGGCCATCAGGAATGCAGGGATGGCAGCCAGTGGAGGGACAATACTGTCAAACAGCTTGGAGACAACCACGATCGAGGATTCGAGGGTGAGCGTTCTGAGGGACTGAACGAGCCCGGCCAAGTCAGCGAATGCCAGAACGTACCCGTGTCTTGTTTCGTGTTCCTCTCTCACCGCTTCCTCCAGGATTGACAGGCCTTCACGTGGCAGTACACAAGACGGTATCTGTCCGTACCCGTGACGGTGAAAAGAGGCGACCAGCGAGCGTGCTACAATAAAAGGATGCACATGCGAAGATGGACTGCGTTAAGGGGGACAGGACTGGTCGTGGCGATGATGCTCGCCGCAGCCATGGCTTGTCCGGTTAACGATGCAGATGCTCCCACGTACCCACCGAACGGGACGGCCATTCCTGCGCGGCCGACGGTGCTTCAGCGAGAC
>JAPLGL010000023.1 GCA_026390155.1 Caldisericota bacterium | reverse complement strand
GGCAAGTGCTGGCGCTGTGGAACCCTTGTGGAGAAGAAGAAGCTGAAACAGTGGTTCTTCAGGATCACCGACTACGCTGACCGTCTGGCCGACGACCTGGATACCGTGGACTGGCCCGAGCGCATCAAGATCATGCAGCGCAACTGGATCGGCAAGTCGGTTGGTGCGGAGGTCATCTTTGACATCGTGTCGGCCGGCGACGGTTCGAAGCATCCGGTACCCGTCTTCACGACCCGTCTGGACACGATCATGGGGGCCACGTTCCTCGTGCTGGCACCTGAACATCCTCTGGTCCATGAGATCGTTGCCAGCGGACAGCATGCCGAGATCGATGCCTATGTCGCGGCCAGCAAGACCAAGACGGAGATCGACCGCATGTCGACCGACAGGGAGAAGACGGGTGTCTTCACGGGGGCCTGCGCGGTCAACCCGTTCTCTGGCGAGAACGTCCCGGTCTGGATTGCCGACTATGTGCTCATGGGCTATGGCACGGGCGCCATCATGGCCGTGCCTGCTCATGACAGCCGTGACTTTGCGTTTGCCACCAGATATGGCATCGAGATCCGCCAGGTCATCGCGTGGCCGGATGTCGCATATGAGGCGATGACGTGGAATGACTCATATTCGGAGCACGGCACGCTCGTGCATTCCGGCCGTTTCGATGGCCTGACGACCGAGGCCGCTTTCGCGTCAATGGTCGCAGATGGAGAGGAAGGGGGATTTGCCAAGGCGCAGACCAACTACCACATGCGGGACTGGCTCATCAGCCGCCAGCGGTACTGGGGTGCTCCGATCCCCATGGTACACTGTCCAACCTGCGGGACGGTCCCCGTTCCTGAGAGTCAGCTGCCGGTCGTGCTGCCCGACGTGCAGGGATATGAGCCGAGCGGTACAGGAGAGTCACCTCTGGCCGGGATCAGGGAGTGGGTCGAAACGACATGCCCCGTGTGCGGGGGGCCAGCCCGGCGCGAGACGGACACCATGGACGGCTTCGCCTGTTCCTCGTGGTATGAGCTGCGGTACACCAGTCCCCACAACGACAAGGCGGCCTTCGACAGGGCGACCATCGACTACTGGCTTCCTGTCGACCTGTACGTCGGGGGCGCCGAACACGCGGTCATGCATCTCCTGTATGCCCGGTTCTGGACCAAAGTCATGTACGACGAAGGTCTGGTGGGGTTCACCGAGCCCTTCGCCCGCCTCATGAACCAGGGAATGCTGCTTTCGTACGACGGGCAGAAAATGAGCAAGAGCAAACACAACGTCATTACTCCGGACGAGGTTGTCGAGCAGTATGGTGCCGACACGCTGCGCCTGTACGAGCTATTCATGGCGCCGTTTGAGCAGGAGGTTGCCTGGTCGAAAGATGGCATCTCAGGCGCTCATCGTTTTGCAAAGCGCCTGTGGGAACTCGCCCAGCGGACCATAGAGGCATCACGGGGAGTTCTGACGGACGCCCTGGTCCCGAAGCTCGGGCTGCAGATCAACAAGCTGATCAGGAAGATTACTGAAGACATCGAGAAGTTCAAGTTCAACACCGCGGGGGCCGCCTTCATGGAGTACTTCAACTTCCTGTCGGAGACGGTTCGCATCGACGAGACGGTGCTCTCGACGGTTGAGTGGCAAACCGCCATGCGGCAGTTGCTGGTTGTCCTGGCTCCTTTTGCTCCCCACATCACAGAAGAACTGTGGCAGGAGTATGGTTACGAAGGGACCATTCACAAACAGTCCTGGCCCTCATGGGATGAGAGCAAGCTTGCTGAGAGCGAAGTAGAGGTAGCGGTACAGGTCAACGGCAAGGTTCGGGGCTCGATGCTGGTCCCTTCTGACGCGAGCGACGACGAACTGGGAAGCCTGGCGCTTGCCCAGGACTACGTTGTCAAGTACACGGCCGGACACATTGTCAAGCGTGTCGTTGCAATCAAAGGGAAAATTGTTAATATAGTAGTTCAGTGACTCTCGATCAGGAGGAAGTTGAATGGCGAATCCAAAGAAGAAAATAACCCACAGCAGGAAGGGCAATAGATACAGCAAAGTCAAGATGCGCTTCAGGAACAACCATAGCCCCCTTGTCAATTGCGGGCATTGCAACAAGCCGATCCGTTCGCATCACATCTGCCCATACTGTGGCTACTACGATGGTAAGCTCGTGGTCAAGCAGGAAGAGAAGAAGGAAAAGCCTGCTGCCTAACGTATGAAAGTTGCCGTTGATGCCATGGGGGGCGATTATGCCCCCCATGAGATTATCAAGGGAGCTGTAGAGGCTGCCCGTATGCTTGGCGTCACGATTGTCCTCGTGGGTGACGAGACGGCCATCAATCTTGAACTGTCCCAGTATCGTCAGGGTCAGCCATTCCTCTATGAACTGGTCCCGACGACCCAGGTCATAACGTTTCACGACCACCCATCTGAAGTCCTGAGGACGCGCAAGGATTCGTCCCTGTACCGGGCTATCCAGCTGGTCGCAGAGGACAAGTGCCAGGCAATCGTTTCCGCCGGCAGCACCGGGGCACAGATGGCAATCTCCCTCTTTGTCCTCGGCCGGATTCGTGGCGTCCTTCGCCCGGGGCTGGCCACCGCCGTACCGTCCGTTACGGGTGAGCCGTTTTACTTCATTGACGTTGGAGCAGTGGCTGACTGTGTTCCAGAGAACATCCTCCAGTTTGCGCGCATGGGCCAGGTCTACTGCAGTCTTGTTACAGGCAAGGAGACGCCGACGGTTGGTCTTCTCAACATTGGCGAGGAAGCCGAGAAGGGCTCGCGCCAGTTGATCGAGGCGCACAAGCTTCTGGCAGCCAAGGCCGCCGGGTTCATCGGCAACGTCGAGCCGAAAGATGCTTTTGGGCATGCCGCCGATGTCGTGGTCAGCGATGGGTTCACCGGCAACATTTTCATCAAGACCATGGAGAGCACTGCAGAAACGCTGTTTGGCATGATGAAGACGGCTCTTGGCAGCTCTATCAAGGGCAAGCTTGGTGGAGCGCTGGCTCACGGCAATCTGCGACTCGTCAAGGAGAAACTCGACTACAGCCAGTACGGCGGAGTCCCGCTGCTGGGAGTTAAGGGAATCAGCATCGTCTGTCATGGCAGGTCCAACGCCACGGCTATCTATCACGCCATCCGTGTCGCCAGGAATGTCAGCGACGAAGGGTTGGTCACGAAGCTGGAGGCACTCTGGAAATGACAGATAGCCCGCAGCGGAGTCGCAGGACTGCCATTCATCGGATCGTGGTTCCGAAGGAGGACTTCACCGGCGCCCTCGTGATGGAGCGGACCGAGGAGTTCAACAAGACGCTCCCAGTGCCGTTCAAGAACCTTCGGTATCTGGTCGTCGCTCTCACACACAGTTCGTTCGCGAGCGAGCATCACAGCTACACGTCGAACGAGAAGCTCGAATTCGTGGGCGATGGCGTCGTGAACTTCATCGTGGCCAAACTGCTGTTCCTGGAGTTTCCGGAAGCCCAGGAGGGCGATCTCTCCAAAATGCGGGCCGCACTGGTCAAAGAGCGTGGTATCTATGAGCGCTCGCTGGACCTCGGGCTTGACAGGTATTTGTTGCTGGGCAAGGGCGAGGACAGACTTCGTGACGAGCGCAAGCCTGCCATCCTTGCGGACGGCTTTGAGGCTCTTGTGGCCGCCCTGTACTTCGACAGTGGCATGCACGCAGCCGAGAAGTTCGTAAGCATCGTGTTCCGTGAAGCCATAGCCGACCTTCACAACGGGGCGGTCCTGGACTACAAGACAGCCTTGCAGGAAGAGACACAGCGAAGCGTCCGTCTGCTGCCTGCGTATGACACAGAGGTCGCGCGCGGCGAGGACGGATCGGATGTCTTTACTTCCCTGGTGCATGTTGGCGGCGCCCTGTACGGCGAGGGACGCGGGTCATCCAAGAAGAAGGCCGAAGAGGACGCCGCTCGCGCGGCTCTTGAGGCGTTCATCTCGGAGCACCCCCATCGAGGGGAGTCTGGTCAGTGAGCTTCCTTTCGCGCGTCAAGCAACTCTTTGGCGGGGACAAGACATTAGAGGAGGATTCTCCGGTTCAGACTCCTGAGATCGCAGCCGAGCTGCAGCAGCCTGCGGTGTCGGATACTGCACAGGCCGTACATCAGCAAGCTGGAAGCACCCGTGGTGAGTTGGCGGATTTCGACATTCTGGAGGAGCTGCTAATCGACGCCGGCATCGACGTTGACACCACCATGTCTATCCTGCAGGAAGTACGCAAGGGAGGGCTGCGAGGCCGTCCAACAGGAGAACAGGTCATCGAGCGGATCCGGGCCAAGCTGAATTCCGTGTTTGACCTGGACAGCGCACTGCACACGACGGGTTCACCCGCAGTCATCCTGGTAACGGGGGTCAACGGAGCAGGCAAGACCTCCTCGATCGCCAAGCTGGCAAACATGCTCAAGCAGCAGAACCGGACGGTCCTGCTGATTGCGGCTGATACGTTCCGTGCCGGGGCCGTTGACCAGCTTGTCATTCTCGCTGGCCGTGTCGGCGTCCCGGTGATGCGCTCGGTAGAGGGCCAGGACCCATCCAGCGTGGTGTTCAACGGACTTCAGAAAGCTGTCGCGGACAAGGTGGACGTCGCGGTGATCGACACCGCGGGCCGCCTCGAGAACAAGAAGAACCTTACGTTCGAGCTGCAGAAGGTTGTGCGAGTCATCGAGACGAAGTTCGGACTGCCGTTGTCAGAAACGTTGCTGGTCATCGACGCGACGACCGGGGAGAATGCTCTCATGCAAGCCCGAGCCTTCAGTGAGGCGATCCCGATCTCGGGGATTATCCTCACCAAGATCGACTCCGGTGCCAAAGGCGGCAGTATCGTGAGCATCGCGCGTGAACTGCACATCCCGATCAAGCTGGTCTGCAATGGTGAAACACTTATGAGCATAAAACCATTTGACAAAGACGACATTGTGAACATGATATTGTTGTCAGAGTAAGCATCAATAGCAACAAAAACGCGACTGTTCCATCACATCCTGGTAAGGAGTTGAACTATGCAGAACAAATCGAGGGAAAAGGTGTCAGTCACCGCCGGTCACGAGAAGAAGATCAAGCGCAAGGAAGAGATCGTCGAGCTGCTTGAGTTCTACTCGGGACTGCTCACGAAGAAGGAGCTCGGAGTCCTCGACCTGTACGTCCAGCCCGACTGCTCCGGAGCCGAAGTTGCCCGCAACCTGCGGATTTCGCGGCAGGCCGTCCATGATCATATCCGTCGCTCACTTGGACGCATGAGGCGCTGCGAGAGCAAATTGCAGCTTATCGCCAACTACAAGAAGAACGTGGTGATGTTCCGCAAGATCATGTCCAAGCTCGACCAATGCTGCGAGCAGTCAAACAACACCGAAGGCCAACAGTCTCTCGGTGAGTTGAAGAAGCTGTTCGAGAAGCTGATCAACCGCAACAGTCACGATCTGTAGGCCTGCCGAGTGTTCGAATCTGTCAAGAAAGCGCTCGGCGGAGTCTTCGACGGGCTGCGGCGCAAGGGTCTCCTGTCGCAGGGAGACATCGATGCTGCGCTTGCGGAGGTGAAGCTGGGTCTGCTTGGTGCCGACGTTGACTATCGAGTTGTCAAGTCGTTCATCGCCCAGACGCGTGAGGCGTGCCTGGACGAGAAGGTCCTCAAGAGTATCACGCCCGGTGACCAGGTGGTCAAGGTGCTCTATGAGCAGTTGACTCAGGCGCTTGGAGGACAGGGCGGCAAAGGCATCGCCATCACGCACATCCCTTATCGAGTCATGCTTGTGGGCCTCCAGGGGTCTGGCAAGACGACGACGCTGGGGAAGCTGGCTCTTCTCCTCAAGAAGGAAGGTCATTACCCACTTCTGGTTCCCGGGGACTACGGCCGTCCGGCGGCCTACGAGCAATTGCAGAAGCTGGCTGCTGACGCAGGGGTCGAATTCTACGGCGAACACGACGGGAGCCTGGCGGATCTGATCCGGGGTGCTGACCGGTATGCCCGGGAGAAATCCCTGGATGTTCAGCTGCTGGACACGCAGGGGCGGCATGACTTCGACACTGAACTGATGAGCGAATTGCAGACGGTTACTGCATTGTACCGTCCTGACGAGACCCTGATCGTACTTGATTCCATGATTGGATCAAAGGCCATTCCCCTTTCTCAGAGCTTCAACAGGGTGGCGCCGCTTACCGGGGCGATCTTCACGAAGTTCGATTCGCCGGCGCAGGGTGGTGCGGTGCTGTCCTTTAAAGAGGCCATTGGCAAACCGATCAAGTACGTCGGCGTCGGAGAGCATTTGCAGGACCTCGACTACTTTGTGCCTGAGAGGCATGCGGCGCGTATCGTCGGTTACGGCGATATCGAGGGATTGCTCAAGCGGTATGATGACGCCGAGTCCAGAGCAAAGGCGGCAGGCGTCGCCAAGAGAGTCCAAACGGGCAAGTTCGACCTGTACGACCTCCGCGATCAGCTGCTTGAAATAGCTCAAGTTGGTGGTATAAATAGGATGCTTGAGAGTCTCCCCGCCAACATGGTCCCGAAGGGGGCTGTTGTCGACGAGGGCGTTTCAAAGAGATTCACGGCCATCATTGACTCCATGACCGACACCGAAAGACGCAGTCCTGCCATCCTGAACGCGTCCCGTAAGCGTCGCGTTGCTCGTGGTGCGGGCGTGGATGTCAGTGACATCAACAGAATGCTCAAGCAGTTTGAGTTGTTCAGCCGCATGGCAAAGATGGCTAGCAACAGGCACGCCGGGGGTTTTGGCTTGCCCGGATTCTGATACTCGCAGGTACGCAACAGGAGGAAACATGGTAAGCATCAAGCTCGCACGGACTGGAACCAAGCATCAGGCTCACTATCGTTTTGTTGTGCTCGACCGTAAGAAACCGACCAATGGTGC
>JAPLGL010000088.1 GCA_026390155.1 Caldisericota bacterium | reverse complement strand
AGACTTGCGTGAGTCTACAAGGTTTGTTCCCGCTCGCAGCCGCAAGAAGATCTTCATCATCGACGAAGCCCATATGCTCACCGTCCCGGCATGCAACGCTCTCCTGAAGACGCTGGAGGAACCACCCGACTATGTCGTCTTCATCCTTGCAACGACAGAACCTCAGAAACTGCCTGAGACGATTCTGTCCCGATGCCAGCGGTTCGACTTCAAGCGGATCTCGGAAATAGCAATGTTCCAGTACCTTCAGGGCGTTCGGAATATCGAGGCTCCAAGTATTACTGATGAAGCCCTTCATCAGATCGTTGCGCTGAGCGGGGGTTCGATGAGAGGCGCTATTGGTCTTGTCGACCAGTTCTCCGTGTTCGGAGCCGAATCTGTATCCGGTGCGACCGTGCTGGATTTGCTGGGCCTTCCAACAGAAGAGAACCTTTCTTTGCTTGTCGAAGCTCTGCTCTCGCGGGACCCGAAGGCGGTCATTTCCGTTCTGGACCAGCTGGAACGGGGCGGAATAGAACCTGCTGACCTGCTTGAGAGGACAATCGCTCTCATCAGCAGGTACGTCCTCGTGAAGGTGACCACCCGGACTCCCGACGGGGATGGCGGTCCTGCCGATCGCCTCAAGGTCTTCCCGGACGCAGCTCTGGTGAACCTTGCTGCAGCCTTTGCACGGATCCAGCAGCAGTCGGCGTACCTGTCGGATCCATATCCTCTTGTTCAGGCCTTCTTGCTGGCCATGGCTCTCGACCTTCCGACGGGTCTGGACCAGTCGCGTGAAGAGCTCTCGCGTGGAGTGCAGTTCAAGAGCAGTCAGGATGTGCTCAGGCCTGCTGTGCGGCTGGCAGAGGCTGTACAGAAGGTCTCCAATGCTTCCCCTGGCGCTCCTGACGAGGCTGTCGGAGAGTCGACAAGCAGATCGGCGGAGGAGTCTGCGGACCAATGGGCGCACTTCAAGGCGCTTGTCTCTGAGGCGAACAAGCCCATCGGGGTGATGCTGCAGGCACTTGACGTTCGTGAAGTCGGGGTCGATCGGGGCGTTCTGCGGATCGTGCTGGGACCGAAGACCAAGCTGTTCCGCACAATGCTCGAACAGAAGCAGGACGAAGTCCTTGTTCCAGCAGCACGGTCCGCCTACGCGGTCGAACAGGTGAGGCTGGTCGAGGAAGGATTTCCAGACCCCGCACGGCAGGAAGCCGCAGCAGATGTTCCGGAGGACGAGAAGCTGGAACTCCTCAAGAAGACGTTTGACGCGACGGAGTCGCTGTTTGACTCCTGAGGTAATAGGGGAGGACCCATATGTACAATGTTAACAATCTCATGAAGCAGGCCCAGAAGATGCAGGAGGATGCGGCACGCGCCGACCAGGAGCTGCTGGACCGCAGGATATCCGCGACCTCAGGGGGAGGAGCCGTCACCGCCGTCGTCAATGGCAAGAAAGACCTCATCAGTATCAGCATTCAGGCCGATTTCGACCTTGGCGATGCCGAGATGGCCGCTGACCTTGTCATCGCAGCCGTGCGCGAGGCCCAGGCTGAGGCAGACCGTCAGGCCGAGGAGATCATGAAAAGAGTCACCGCCGGCATGCCCCACATTCCAGGACTTGGATAATCGGTGTTCCTGCCGCGGCGTTTCATAGAGGTTTCAGCCAGGCTGAGCAGTCTGCCCGGTATCGGACCCAAGGCGGCCGACAGGCTGGTGTTCTACCTGCTGGATCAGTCCGACGAAGACGTTCGGGCGCTGGCTGAAGCGCTCATGGCCGCGAAGCGCGAGGTTACGTTCTGCAGAAGATGCGGCAATTTCGCCCAAGGAGATCTATGCGAGGTGTGCCGTGATTCGTCGCGAGATACGAAGCTCCTGTGCGTTGTCGAGGAGATACGGGACCTTTCTGCCATCGAGAGAACCGGCGCCTACCGGGGACTCTATCAGGTTCTGCACGGCCGGATCGACCCAATAGCTGGCATTGGACCGGCAGAACTGCGACTCGACCGGCTTCTCGAGCGCATCACGCTGGACGGCGTGCGGGAGGTCATTGTTGCGACAAATCCGAACTTCAATGGGGACATCACTGCGATGTACATTGCAAAGTTGCTGGCCGCATCAGAAGTACGCGTTACACGGATTGCCACAGGCATTCCCAAGGGAAGCGACCTGGAGTTTGCTGACGTCTTCACGCTGACTCAGGCGCTCGAGAAAAGAACGGACGTTCAGTCCTGAAGTCTCGCGCTTTGGCAGTGTCCCTGGTGTCTGGGGACATTCTCTTGTGTGCTCGGACGATTAATGGTTTGAATGGGGGCTGGCAGTCTGACGACGGGCTCTTGGTGCAGGAAGTTGTGATTGGTTTGACAAGTGCTTCAAGCTTTGATGAATGATCGAGGTATTGTAGGCGGGACGCGGTTCTCAAGGGTTTGACAAGCATCCATTCTTGCTCTATACTTAGAGATTGATTTACATTCATCCTTAATGTAGAGGGGTCAACATGGTGGACATGGACAAACACGCTGCAGCAGAAACCACAGGTGAAATGGACGGACTCTTTGACATGAAGAACCTGCTTGAAGCCATCGCGCAGCCGATCATACCGGCTGCAGAGGCAGCAGAGGAAAAGACTCCAGAAGAAGTGCCCGCACCGGAGAAGGCCGAGACCGAGGGTGAAGTGGTCGAGGCTGCAGGTGACGAGATCAAGACATCCGAGCTTGAGGCAGCTCTTGTGGCGGACTTGTCGCCCAAAGCTGGATACGCACCTCGCCTGCTTCGGCGTGGGGACGTCATCGACGTCTCCGTCGTCAAGCTCGAGCGTGACGGGGTCATGGTCAATGCCGGTGGAAAGGGAGACTACTACATTCCGCTAAACCGCCTGACTATGCGTACCGATGTAGCTGTTGACGAGATTGCGCATGTTGGCGAAACGATGAAGGTGGCCGTCGTCAAGGAAGAGGACGAACAGGGCACTGCGGTCCTGTCCAAGCTGAAGGCTGATCAGGAAGAGGTCTGGGCTGACGTTGAGAAGTACTTCGACGAACAGACGATTGTCACTGCCAAAGTCACCAAGGCAATCAAGGGCGGTCTGCTTGTTGACATAGGAGTGCCCTGCTTCCTGCCACAATCGCAGGTTGCCAGCGACTATCGCAACAACTTGCCTTCGCTGGTTGGCCAGGACATCCCTGTCAAGGTCACTGAGTTTGACAAGAAGCTCCGTCGGATCATCGCCTCGCATCGTGCAGCGATGCAGGTTATCCGCCAGAAGCAGAAGAAGGAGTTCTTCACCAAGATCCAGCCGGGAGATGTCTATGAAGGTACCGTCAATGGTATCGCCGAGTTTGGTGCGTTTGTGGACATTGGCTACGGGGTCGAGGGTCTGGTCCATCTCTCGGAATTGACGTACGGTCGCCGTCGTCCTGTCGAGGAGATCGTCCAGAAGAAGGACAAAGTCAGGGTCAAGGTTCTGAAGGTCGACGAAGAGACGGGAAAGGTCTCTCTAAGCATCAAGCAGACGAAGCCACATCCTTGGGAGACTATCGAGGAAGACTACCCTGTCGGCATGATCCTCGAGGGCGCAGTGATTCGTATTCTGACCTTTGGAGCAATCATTGAGCTTTCAGAAGGGGTTACCGGCCTCCTGCACATCTCGCAGATTTCCAGCGAGAAGATCCGGAAGGTCGAAGATGTGCTGAACGTGGGAGATGTTGTGAAGGTTCGTGTGCTCGAGGTCCTGAAGGAAGAACGCAAGGTCAAGCTGAGCATGAAGGGCGTGGAAGGCAACGAGAGTCTGTTCGGACGTGAGCCGGGACAGAAGACTCCGTCGGTGGAGCCCCGTTCGGATCCGAATGTGGCCGAAAGCACCGTTGTTGAGACCGAGGTCGTCGAGGTCGAAGTCTTAGACACGCAAGCCCCCGTCGTCGAGAACGTGGAGACCGCAGCAGCCGAACCCGTGTCGGCCGACGTCATCGAGATGGGGGCGGCAGAGGCCGAATCTCCCGTCGTTGAGAACGTGGAGACCGCAGCCGTTGAACCTGTTCCGGCCGAGGAAATTGCCCATCACGAAGAGACAGAGGGTTCAGCAGAGAGCTAGCCGGCGAGTCGGACCTGTCGGTGTGCTTCTCCGGAAGGTCACTTCAAGATAGGTTCGTAGTGACGGGGTTGCAGTACCACGCAGAGATGTGTGGCCTCTGCACTCCGTCTTTTCTTTCGGGCAAGGGTCAGGTGTAGTTGATGACCGCTCCCGGGATGCATGTGACTGGTTTGGCGGTCGTCCTGCGATGGTCGCGCAATGAGCTCTGAAGACAGGAGGATGCAGTCATGGTAGCGTTTCTTTTTCCCGGGCAGGGTTCACAATACGTGGGAATGGCGGGCAACATCGTCGATCCTGTTCTGACGCGCGGGTTGTTTGAGCGAGCAAGCGATTTGGTCGGTCTTGACCTGTGGCATCTCGTCGATACGGGTGACGAGGTGGAACTGACTCGTACTGAGAATACGCAGCCTGCTCTCTTTGCGACCGAGATGGCCTGGGTCGGAGCGCTGGCCGGCAGAGGTATGGTTTGCGACGTTGCTGCCGGTCACAGCCTGGGGGAGTTCAGTGCGCTGTGCTGTGCCGGTGTTTTCACGTTCGAGGATGGCATTCGACTCGTGCGGCGTCGCGGAGAGATCATGGCAAGAGCTGCATCCAGTTCGCCCGGGACCATGGCCGCAGTAGCAGGTCTGAACGAAAACGACCTGCAACTGGTCCTTGCGGAGGGGCATCGATCAGGAATCGTGGAGGCTGCTAACTACAACGCGGCCGACCAAACGGTTGTGTCTGGGCAGACTGCTGCTGTCGATCGCGTCATAGCGGCGGTGAAGGCTCTGGGGAGGGGGCGCGCGATCAGGCTTCGCGTGAGTGCTCCTTTTCATTCGTCGATCATGGCCGAGGGTGCTGCCGAGTTTGGGGAGGTCCTGCGTGATGTTGCGTTTATGCGGCCCCGCTTTCCCGTCGTGAACAATGTGGCTGCTTTGTCGGAGGTTGACCCCGAGGTGATCAAGGAGTCCCTTGTTGCCCAGTTCAGGAGTCCTGTACAGTGGGTGCGGACGATGGACATGCTGCAGCGGATGGGAGTTGGCGAGTACCTGGAGGTCGGACCAAAGAACGTATTGACTGCTCTCGCTCGCAAGGCCGTACCGGGAGGAAACGCCAGAGCCGTTGACGAGGAGAAGTGGCAATGATGTTAGAAGGAAAGACCGCCCTGGTCACGGGCGGGTCTCGAGGTATCGGCAGGGGCATTGCTCTTGAACTTGCCTCCAGGGGAGCGAATGTCGTCATCGATTTTCACCAGAATCGTGTGGCGGCTGAGGAAGTCGTCGCGGCCGTGACCGCGATGGGCCGGCTGTGTGAGGCCGTCCAGGCAGACGTCGGGGACGCCGCCCAGGCCGACGATCTCGTTGCGCGAAGTATCGTCGTGACCGGTTCGCTGGATATCCTGGTCAGCAATGCCGGTATCGCGCGAGACGCTTTGCTGGTTCGAATGACGGACGAGAAGTGGGACGACGTGCTGCGGACGAATCTCACTGGCGCTTTCAACGTGACAAGGGCGGCTGCGCGCCAAATGATGCTTCAGAGATTCGGGCGCATCGTGCTGATCTCCTCGATCGTTGGGCTGGGGGGGAATGCCGGGCAAGCCAACTACGCGGCGAGCAAGGCAGGTGTTATCGCTCTTGCGAAGACAGCGGCAAAGGAACTCGGGTCGCGCGGGGTCACTGTCAACGTGGTTGCTCCCGGATTTGTGGAGACGGACATGACGAGCTCGCTTGACAATGTGGTCGTATCCTCCTATCTTGCCAGTATTCCGTTGAGGCGGGCCGGGACACCGGGCGACGTTGCCAAGGCTGTGGTGTTCCTTGCAAGTGAAGAGGCTTCGTACATTACCGGCCAGGTACTCGGAGTTGACGGTGGATTGTCTCTCTGATGGTGCCTGGACATTCTTCTATCAGGAGGAGTCTGATGACCAAGGAAGAAATCCGCTCGAAGGTGGTTGAGATTGCCAAGGAGAAACTTGGCATCGAAGAGTCTCGCATTACAGATGACGCCCAGTATGTAAAGGATCTTGGTGCCGATTCTCTGGCATTGGTCGACATCACGATGGCTCTCGAGGATGCGTTTGGAACGTCTATCCCGGACGAGGACATTGAAAAGATTGCGTCCGTGGGCCAGACGGTCGACTATGTGATGTCGCACATTGTCTGACACGACCAGGGACAGGGTTTCCATGGAGCGTACTCGTGTCGTGATAACGGGGCTTGGCACTGTTTCGCCGATCGGGAACAACATCCCGGCATTTGAAGCGGGACTTGCGGCCGGTGTCTCAGGCGTGGGGCCGATCACCCGGTTCGATGCGAGCGTCGTGAGTTGTCGTATCGCCGCCGAAGTGAAGGATTTCAACCCGGACGACTACTTTGAGAAACGGGATGTTGCCCGTACTGACCGTGTCCAGCAACTGGCGCTGGCGGCTGCACAAGAAGCAATACTGGACTCGCGGCTCGATCTGCAGACTGAGGACAGGGAACGCATAGCCGTTTACGTCACCAGTGGCATAGGTGGTGGCGCTTCTTTTGAAGCAGAAGTGCTGCAAGTCGCCGCCAAGGGACCTTCACGTATTTCCCCATTTCTTGTTCCAAAAATGCTGATCGACTCGATTCCGAGCACCATAGCTCAGCGGTTCAAGCTCTATGGAGGGACCAATTCAGTCGTCAGTGCTTGCGCAAGTGGTACTCAGATGCTGGGGGAAGCTCTGGAGGCCATTCGTCGAGGCGAGGCGGATGTCATAGTGACGGGGGCGTCCGATGCAGCAGTAACGGCGACCGGCATCGGTGCTTTTGCCAACATGCGGGCACTTTCCACGCGGAATGATGACCCTGCGCGAGCTTCCCGGCCTTTCGACAAGGAACGCGATGGATTCGTGATGGGTGAAGGTGCTGGGATGCTGGTCCTGGAGAAGCTTGACCACGCGCTTGCCAGAGGGGCTCACATCTACGGCGAAATCCTGTCTCAGGCGGTTACATCAGATGCCTACCACATGACGTCGCCGGATCCTGACGCCAAGCAAATTGTGCGGGCCATGCGTGTCGCCATTGAGCGCGCAGGGATCATGTCGGACGATATTGACTACGTCAATGCTCATGGGACGTCGACTCCGGCGAACGACCGGACGGAGTCATTTGCTTTGCAGGTGTTGTTTGGAGACCGGGCTCCCCTTGTTCCTGTGAGTTCCACCAAGTCAATGATCGGCCACCTGCTGGGGGCTGCCGGCGCCGTCGAGACAGTAGCCTGCATGCTGACCATCAAGAACAGACTGATCTACCCCACCATCAACTATGTCACCGTCGACCCTGAGTGCCCTCTGGACTATGTGCCGAACGTTGCGCGTTCCTCTGACGTCCAGTACATTCTCAAGAGTTCATTCGGATTCGGTGGGCACAACGTCTCGATTGTACTGGGGCGCTACACAGACTAGCACATCCAGCTATCTGGTTGCCAAGAGAAGAAGCCCCTTCGGCGCACTGCCGAAGGGGCTTCTTGACGCAAGTATAGGGTTCCAGACTACTCTTCAATAATGATTGAGGCTACTGGGCAGGATTCAGCTGCTTCCTTGCAGCAGCCGGCGGCGCCACAATCGGCGCCAGGGATGACCTCAGCCTTTCCAGTGTCATCAACAAGTCTGAAAACCGCATCGCACAGGGCGACGCATGCGCCACACCCGATGCAAGTCTCCTGATCGATCGAAGCCTTCATGGTTCCTCCTTTGGCATAGATGCTGTATTTCTATTCTACTGGTTAACGACAGAGTGTCAATTTGCCGGGGCTACTCTATGGTTCGCACCAGATCGGCAATGGATGCGACCGCTTCTGAGGCGGTGATGGCCTTCTTGTCCGTCTTGCTGCTGCGGAGAGTGACCTCGAAATTGCCGGTCTTGAGGAAGGAATTGCCGACAACAACTTGGATTGGGAAACCCATGAGGTCGGCATCGTTGAACTTGACGCCTGCCGACTCGCCCCGGTCGTCAACAATGACGTCGATCCCAGCTTTCTGGAGTCCTTCGTAGAGCTCGAGTGCAGCGTGCCAGACTGCATCGTCGCCCTTGTTGAGGGGGACCACGATGACCTGGAAGGGAGCGACGGACATCGGCCAGATGATACCCTTTTCGTCGTGATGTTGCTCGATGATGGCAGCCAGTGTGCGCCCGATGCCAATGCCATAGCACCCCATGACATAGGGTCTCTCACTGCCGTCTTCATCAACATAGGATGCATGGAGAGGAACAGAGTATTTCGTACCGAGCTTGAAGGTGTGGCCAACCTCGATACCCGTTGCGGTATGTAACGGATGTCCACATATGGGGCACAGGTCTCCTGCCCTGACAGTCCTGATGTCGGCGACGATGGCCGCGTCAAAGTCGCGCCCAAAGAAGGCGTTCCTGACGTGGAAATCATCTTTTCCGGCTCCGATAGTATAGGCAACGTCGCGGCGGACCATCTCGTCGACAACCACGGGCATGGCTGCCTGAATTGGCCCGACCGAGCCCGGATGAACGCCAAGGATTCTCAGTACTTCTTCGTCGGTCGCCAGTCTGCCGTCGCGGGCCTGTACGGCTTTCAGGAGCTTGACTTCGTTGATGTCGTCGTCCCCTCGAAGTACAAGGAGCCACGGTTTGTCGTCGGCGACATAGAGGATGGACTTAAGGATGGTGCATGAATCGATTGCCAGGAACCCAGCGACCTCGTCTATTGAGTGGATGCCAGGCGTAGCCACGCTTTCCAGTTCGGGCAGAGAGCCCGCGGCGGTATCTGGCGTCGTTGTCGGACGTGCTTTCGAGAGTTCCAGGTTGGCGGCGTAGCCGCAGTTGTCGCATGCTGCATAGGCACACTCGCCGTTTTCTGCCTGGACCGTGAACTCGTGTGACGACGAGCCACCGATTGCACCAGAATCTGCCTGGATAGGACGGAACGTGAGGCCCACACGGCGGAAGATGTTGTTGTATGCCTCAAACATGAGAGCATAGCTGACCTCGACGGAGGCCTCGTTGCGATCGAAGCTGTAGGCATCCATCATCGTGAACTCGCGGCTGCGAATGAGGCCGTACCGGGGGCGAATCTCATCACGATACTTGTTGGTGATGTGGTACAGGTTGAACGGCAATTCCTTGTAGGAATGGCGCTCACCGCCGACGACAGACGTGACCAGTTCCTCGTGCGTAGGCCCCAGACAGAACGAACGGCCTTTCCTGTCAGTCAGCTTGAACATCTCATCTCCGTACAGGTCCCAGCGACCGGTCGCCTGCCACGGTTCAGAAGGCATCAACAGCGGCATCAGGATTTCCTGGGCGCCATGGTTGTCCATTTCCTGGCGCACTATTTCTTCTATGCGCTGCTTGACGCGTAGGCCGAGATTGAGATAGGTGTAGATGCCAGAAGCCGATTTTCGCAGCAGGCCAGCGCGAAGCATGAGTTGACCGCTTATGGTATCGGCGTCCTGGGGAACTTCACGCAGACGCGGTGCAAAGACTTTGCTCAGATACAAGGTTTCCTCCTGATGTCACAGACAAGCTCCTATATTATAGATGCGGGGTTGGTTTTGCAAGGGAGTCGATTGCTGCTACTATGAACACGTACAGTAATCGGAAGAGAGCAGGTCCTGGATGTCGGTGGAAACAGGGAAGACGCGCAGCGCCGGGAAGGGCAGGTATTCGCGGCTGCCCCAGGAGAAACGTGGGCGCGAACCCTGGCCGTTTCCGGACTTGCTCTCAGAAACAGGTCGCGGGGGGAAACCATGTACTTGGTCATCGCAGGAAACATTGGTGCAGGGAAGACGTCGCTTGCTCAGATGATCTCGCGTGAGCTCGGTTTTTCGGTCTACTTCGAAGCATTTGGCGACAACCCGTTTCTGCCAAGCTACTACCAAGACATGCGGCGTTGGGCATTTGCGACGCAGATCAGCTTCCTGGCTCTCCGGTACGAGCAGATTCTGAACCATGTCCTGATGAGCGATGTCCCCGCCATCCTTGACCGTTCCATCTATGAGGACCGCGAGATCTTTGCCAAGGCACTTGTGCGCGAAGGACTCCTGTCGCCGGACGAGTGGAACACGTATGACAAACTCTATCAGCTCATGGTACGCCGGCTTCCCAACCCCAACCTGCTCGTGTATCTTCGCCGGGATGTTCCTACACTGCTTGCCAACATTCGCAAACGCAACCGCAGTATTGAGAATATCAGCGGGGACTACCTGGAGGGCCTGAACAAGCAGTACGAAGAGTTCTACGGGGGCTGGCACTATCCCAAGGTTGTATTCGAGGAGGATATCTTCGATCATTCCGCTGATGTGCTGCAGCTTGTCAAGAGTTCCATCTAGCGAAGACTTGTTTTTTTTTTCACAAATGCTTGCAATGTTGGCACATGGGCCTAGAATAGGAAATGGCGTTTTAAAGCCCCATAACGGGACGGCTCTCCGTTCTCCCTGAGAGCCAACACCACACGTCACGGAGGCTATTATGGCAGGCGAGAAGAAGAACTGGTTCCAGGTAGCTCAAGACAGGATTCAGATCGCAGGCACGAAGCTCGGTCAGAATCCGGAGATCACGGAGATTCTCCGCAACCCGCAGAGGACGCTCAGCGTTTCCATTCCTGTTCGCATGGATGACGGGTCGACGAGGGTGTTCCAGGGATTCCGCTGCCAGCACAACGACGCTGTGGGACCGACCAAAGGCGGCATTCGATTTCACCAGGACGAGATCCTCGAGGATGTTAAGGCTCTGGCGACCCTCATGACGCTCAAGTGCGCGGTTGTAGGCCTTCCGTATGGTGGCAGCAAGGGCGGCATCGTTGTCGATCCTACGAAGTTGTCAACTGGCGAGCTCGAGAGACTCTCCCGTGGATACATCCGCGCGCTGGGCACGTTTGTCGGCCCTGACCGCGATGTTCCTGCTCCTGACGTCAACACGACTCCCCAGATCATGGCATGGATGATGGACGAGTACAGCAAGTTGACCGGGCACAACTCGTTTGCCCTCCTGACTGGCAAGCCTCTCATTGTCGGTGGGTCTCTTGGCAGGACTGCTGCAACAGGGTTGGGTGGCGTCTATTGTCTGCGGATGGCTGCCAAGAAGCTTGGCATGAGTCTCAAGGGTGCTACCGTCGCTGTCGAAGGTTTCGGCAACGTTGGCTTCTACGCTGCCCGGATCCTTCATGAAGAAGATGGCGCCAAGATTGTCGCCATCACCATGGTCAACGGTGGCGTCTACAATCCCAAGGGCATCGATCCCGACGATTTGAAGGCCTATGAGAGCAAGAATGGCACGGTCAAGGGATACAAGGGACTTGACAACATGTCAAACGAGCAACTGCGCGCGCTGGACGTCGACGTATATATCCCAGCCGCTCTCCAGAACGCTATCTTCAAGGACAATGCGAAGGACGTCAAGGCGAAGATCGTCGTCGAGCTGGCCAATGGCGGCGTCAACCCTGATGCCGACGAGATACTTGAGAAGAAGGGCGCCTTTGTCATCCCGGATATCCTGGGCAATGCCGGTGGTGTCACTGTATCGTACTTTGAATGGGTTCAAAACAACTATGGATACTACTGGTCTGAAAAGGAAGTCAACGAAAGGCTTGACCGTGTCATGACCGAGGCATTCGAGCGCGTCTATGCAATGCACACGAAGCACAGGACCGACAAGGTCACCATGAGAATGGCAGCCGACATGGTTGCTGTCGAGCGCGTTGGCGAGGCCATCAAGGTCCGCGGCTGGATAGGCTGATAGATAGTAGTTCTCTGTGGAGGGCGCGCTCAGCGCACCCTCTTTTCTTGTGGTGCATCCAGGAAATCGGAGGCAGCCTTGGCATTCAGGATTCTTGTCGTCAATCCGGGCTCTACAAGTACCAAGGTTTCTGTTTTTGAGGATCGAGTCCCTGTCGTGACGGAGACCGTTTCGCATGATACTGAGACAATTGCCCAATTTGCATCACTCATGGACCAGCTGCCAATGCGGCTGGCGATTGTCAAGGAGTTCCTGACCCGCCACAGTCTAGCCGTGTCGGATCTGGCGGCTATTGCCTGCAGGGGAGGGCTGCTACGACCGCTTCCCTCAGGAACGTATCGAGTCGACGAAGCCATGGTCAGTGACCTTCAGGAACCTGCAATGGGAGCACATGCGTCCAACCTGGCTGCCTGCATCGGATTTGAGCTGTCGAAGGAATCGAGCGTTCCGGCATTCATTGTCGATCCCGTGGTTGTTGACGAACTGAGTCCGTTGGCACGGCTCTCCGGCCTCAAGGGGATTGACCGCGTTAGCATCTTTCATGCTCTCAACCAAAAGGCCGTTGCCAGGCAGGCGGCTTTGGACCTTGGCAAGTCGTATGAAGAAGCCAATCTCATCGTTGTTCATCTCGGCGGAGGGATTTCCATCGGGGCGCATCGGCTGGGCCGTGTCATCGACGTGAACAACGCACTCAACGGGGATGGTCCCTTTGCTCCCGAGAGAGCGGGCAGTCTGCCAGCCGTCGGTCTGGTCAAGTTGTGCTTCTCGGGTACGTATTCGCAACCAGAGGTGATGAAGCTCCTTGGGGGAAAGGGAGGGTTGGTGAGCCATCTCGGAACGAATGACGCTCGCGCAGTTGAGAAGATGATCGAAGACGGAGACGAACACGCTCGCCTGGTGTACACGGCAATGGCCTACACAATCGCAAAGACCATCGGGGAGATGGCCACTGTGCTCATGGGAGATGTCGACGCCATTGTCGTAACGGGAGGTATCGCCCGGTCGGCATTCCTCATCGACGAGATCACAAGACGTGTCCAGTTCATTGCACCAATCAAGGTGTATCCGGGCGAGGACGAAATGAAAGCGTTGGCTTTGGGAGTGCTGCGCGTGCTGGATGGTTCGGTACCTGCGGATCATTATCCACCCGAACAGGCACCAGGCGGACGGTCCTGAACAGGTTGGACGTGCAAGCCCGTGCATGAACTTGCTGACTTGTTTGGTCGACCCCGGACAGGCCAGTCTATTTTGTTTGCCGGGCCATCCGGATCGGGCAAGACCGAGGTGGCTATCAACCTCGCTCTGTCACTGGTCCGGCAGATGGCTGTGCCGGTTACGCTCTGCGATCTGGATGTCGTCAAGCCCTATTTCCGTCTTCGTGACATGCTGCGACTGCTCACGGATGAGGAGGCTAGCAAACTGAAGATCGTTGAACCGGAGCGTCGGCTCCTTCACGCGGACATCCCGACGTTTCCTCGGAATTTGCATGCCCTTCTGTCTTCTCCAGAGACAGTCAAGGTCATCGATGTCGGTGGAGATGCCGTTGGGATCGGAGCTGTCGCCCAGTTCCGTGAAACCATTATTGCCGGCGGCTACAGCCTGTACATCGTCGTGAACACCCTGCGACCCGGAATGGACAGTGGTGACGGTTTGAAGCGTATGCTGACAACCATTCACTTGGGCGCGCGGCTTGATTTGAGTGGGCTTGTCGCCAACACGAATCTGCAGGCAGAGACGACCGTGGAAGATATCCAGCGCGGGTACGATGCTGTCAAGGCTCTCGGCGACAGCGAGGGGTTGCCTGTCGTCGCAGTGCTTGTGTCGTCGGAGTGCGCCGCCCAGGTTGGGCATCGACTTGCGCCGGGTGCAGCCAAGCTGCTCTCGGTGATTCGCGTCTTCAACCGTATTCTGGATACTGTAGGCTCCCAAACGGAATTCTGAATCAACATGGAGGTCAACCTTGGAAAGAGTCACTATTGACGAACAGAGGTGCAAGAGTTGTGGTCTGTGCGTCAGCGTTTGCCCTGTCAAAATCCTCATCATAGGTGAGCGGTTGAACGCTCGTGGCTTCAGACCTGCACAGTGCACGGATCAGGACAAGTGTACTAGTTGCAGTTCGTGTGTCCTGGTTTGTCCTGATATCGCCATCGAACTGCACAGAGAGGTGAAGGTATGAGCGCGAAGGTTCTCATGAAGGGGGCGGAAGCTCTTGCCGAGGGTGCCGTCCAGGCGGGCTGTCGCTACTACTTCGGCTACCCCATCACGCCACAGAATGAGACGCCTGAATACATGAGCCGCCGTCTCCCAGAGGTTGGCGGCAGATTCGTGCAGGCCGAAAGTGAGGTTGCGTCTATCAATATGGTCTATGGCGCTGCCTGCGCAGGTGTCCGCGTGATGACTTCGTCCTCCAGCCCTGGCATTTCTCTGATGCAGGAAGGCATCTCTTACATTAGTGGCTCCAATGTGCCGTGTGTGATCATGAATGCCATGCGTGGGGGACCTGGCCTTGGCAACATTGCCCCTGCCCAGGCGGACTACTTCCAGGCTGTCAAGGGGGGAGGCAACGGGGACTACAGGCGGATCGTCCTTGCTCCCTCATCGATCCAGGAAGGCGTGGACTTGTTTGTCGACGCCTTCGAACTGGCAGAGAAGTACCGCATGGTGGTCATGGTTATTGTCGATGGTCTCATCGGGCAGATGATGGAACCCGTGGAATTCAAGACGAAGATCGATGTATCGACACTCAAGACTCCGGAGTGGGCAACGGTCGGGCGGCATGGGCGTGACCATGCAAACATCATTACGAGTCTTACGCTGGACGCTGCTGGACTGGAGAAGTGGAACCTCAACCTGCAGGCGAAATATGCCCGAGTCCAGGAGAGCGAAAGTCGCATCGAGGAGTACCAGATGGACGGTGCCGACTACGCTATCATTGCATACGGGACGATGGCGCGCATTGCGAAGACGACAGTGCGAGTTGCCCGCGCCAAGGGCGTCAAGCTCGGCTTGTTGCGCCCGATTACTGTATGGCCATTCCCGGCGAAGCAGATACAGGCATACGTTGGCAAACTGAAGGGGACTCTGACGGTGGAACTTGCGTACAGGCAGCTGTTCGAGGATGTCCAGCTGACCCTTTGTGACAAGATGCCTCTGGGCTGGTACGGGCGAGGCGGCGGCGTCGTGCCGGGACCTCAGGAGATACTGGCAGCATTCGAAGAGCAGTTCGGGAAAGGACGGTAGAGCCATGGCTGAACAGATGAAAGTCATCTACGAACGCCCCAGGTCGTGGGCGAACAAAGTGACGCACTACTGTCCAGGGTGCACACATGGAGTTGCCCATCGGCTTATCGCAGAACTGGTGGATGAGATGGGGCTCCTGGACAAGACCATTGGGGTCTGGCCTGTTGGTTGTGCAGTTCTTGGATACGATTACTTCAACTTCGACAGTGTTGAGGCTGCGCATGGCCGCGCTCCAGCGATGGCTACGGGCATCAAGGTCACGAATCCGGACAACTTCGTGTTCACGTACCAGGGAGATGGCGACCTTGCGAGCATCGGCATGGCAGAGATCGTCCATGCCGCGGCACGCGGCTGGCCCATTACGGTCATCTTCGTCAACAACGGGAACTACGGCATGACCGGCGGTCAGATGGCGCCAACAACGCTCCTCGGCCAGAAGACGACAACGAGTCCCCTTGGACGTACTCCACAAGCCAACGGTTTTCCTATCCGTGTGGCCGAGATGCTCGCCCAGCTTGATGGTCCCGCCTACATCGCCCGCGTTTCTCTGGACTCGCCCGTGAACATCCGCAAGGCAAAGAGTGCCATGCGCAAAGCTTTCAATGCCCAGGTGCGTGGTATTGGATTCTCGCTCGTCGAGTGCCTTTCGACCTGCCCCACGAACTGGAAGCTGACGCCTGTGGAATCAATGGAGCGTGTGCGCAAGGAAGTCATGCCCTACTTTCCACTTGGGGAGTTCAAGGTCGTCGAGGGGGTGCTGTGATGGAGCACAACGTCGTCATTGCAGGATTCGGCGGTCAGGGTGTCATGCTTATCGGCGAATTGCTGGCGCACGCAGGCATGGACGAAGGCAAGGAAGTCACTTGGCTGCCCTCGTACGGTCCAGAACAGCGTGGTGGAACGGCCAACTGTGCCGTCGTGGTCGCGGATGAACCTATTGCATCGCCGATCCTGACTGATCCACAGGCGGCAATCGTCTTCAATCGGCAGTCATTCGACAAGTTCGAGCCTGTCGTTGAGAAGGGAGGCTTGCTCGTTCTGGACTCAACGCTGATTGACAGGAAATCTTCGCGCGCAGACCTGGACGTGGTTTACATTCCCGCGACAGATATCGCGATGGAACTGGGCAACTCCAAATTCACCAACATGGTACTGCTGGGTGCCTATCTCGGGAAGGTCAACCCCATCAGCATGGAATCTGTCCATGGGGCTCTGTCGGTTTTCCTGACCGGCAAGAAGGCTGCTCTCATCGAGGTTAACAAGAAGGCGCTGCAGGCCGGCGTCGACTTCGTCAACAAGAAGTAGGGACCAGGGGATGGGAGAACTCCTCGTCAGGAACGCTCGCATCGTCTACCCGGCGACGAGGGGTTTCGTCATCGACCATGGATGGCTGCTTGTGCGAGAGGGCGTCATTGCCGGCCTGGCCGCTGGGAGCGTTCCCCTGGAAGTCGCCCGACCGGTCGCTGGGAGACAGGAGATCGATGCGGCTGGCATGACACTGCTTCCGGGGCTGCTCAATACGCATATGCACTTGTACTCGATGTACTCGAGAGGCATCAGCACGGGGAGGGCATCCCACAACTTTCTCGACGTGCTCCAGGACCTCTGGTGGCGGCTGGACCGTTCCCTGCTCAAGGATGCCTGCTGGATGAGCGCGACATTCAGCGGGATGGACTCTTTGCGGTGCGGAACGACGACAATCATCGATCATCATGCTTCTCCGAGCTACGTCACGGGAAGCCTGTCGACATTGTCCGATGCGCTGGGCAAGATCGGCCTGCGGCACGTGCTCTCCTATGAGATCACCGATCGCAACGGCATGCCCGAGGCGGTTGAAGGCATCGAGGAAAACCTTCGTTTCTTCGACGAAGTTCACGATAAGAGGCAGCTGGCCTCGGGCATGGTAGGTCTGCATGCTTCGTTCACGGTCTCGGACGCGACCCTGGCCACACTGCGAAAGAGAGTCGGGTCGCGTGACCCGGGGTATCACGTACACGTGGCTGAGGGTGCCATCGACGAGGCAGACAGTCTCAACAAGTACGGCAAACGCATCGTGGCTCGCCTGGACGACGCCGGGCTGCTCGGTCCTCGATCGATCGCGGTGCATTGTGTCGGCGTCGACGCATCAGAGCGAGAATTGCTGGCAATATCGGGGACGCCTGTCGTGGTGAACACGGTGTCCAACATGAACAATGCGGTCGGTCTTCCTGCCGTTCGGGAAATGCTCGAAGCCGGGATACACGTTGGCATAGGGACAGATGGCTACACGGCGAATATGTTTGAGGAGTTCCGAAATACCCTTGTAGGACTGAGACACCGGTATGAGGATCCAAGCGGCTTCTGGACTCAGGTGCAGGAAGCCCAGATCGAGACAAATGCCGACATCGTGTCGCGCTTGACAGGGCGCTCGGTGGGTCGTCTGGAGGAAGGAGCGGCCGCAGACTTCGTTCTAGTCGACTACGCGAGCCCTACCCCGTTGAACCCGGGAAATGCTTTCGGCCACGTGTTCTTTGGCATGTCGGCAGACCTGGTTGATACGGTTGTTGTCAACGGAAACGTTGTTGTGAAGGGACACCGGGTCCTGGCTGTGAACAGAGAGGACCTCGAACGGGAGTCGCAGAAGGTCGCAAAGGCTGTCTGGGAGTCGTTTGACAGACTGTCTTGGCTTCCGACCTCCAACTGACAGAGATGTACTTGACATAGATGAGTGCGGCAAGGGCCTGAACCCTTGTTCCTGCATTGCATTTCCTCTGTTCCATGATACCATATAGGAGTCAGAAAACAGGAGGATTGAGCATGCAGGATTCTCAGTACACCGCGAAGGACATCAAAGTGCTTGAAGGTCTGGAACATGTTCGAACCAGGCCTTCAATGTATATAGGGTCGACCGACTCACGGGGCCTGCATCATCTCGTGCAGGAAGTCGTGGACAATGCCATCGACGAATCCATGGCTGGCTTCTGCACCAAGATTGACGTTGGGATCAGCGCAGACCACAAAACCGTCGACGTGCACGACAACGGCCGCTGCATACCGACCGACATGCATCCCGTCCTGGGCATATCGGGTGTCGAAGTAGCCTTGACACGCCTCAATGCGGGTGGCAAGTTCGACAAGAAGAGTTACCACGTTTCCGGTGGCTTGCATGGCGTCGGTGTCTCCGTCGTCAATGCACTCTCGAACCGCCTCTACGTCGAAGTGACACAGTGGGGAAAGGTGTTTCAGCAGGAGTTCAGTCGTGGCAAGCCGACATATCACCTCCGTGTCAAGGAAGAAGGGATACCCGCTGGCATCTCAGGCACGTACGTGAGCTTCACTCCAGACGAAGAGATCTTCGGCGAGTTTGTCTTCGATCCCGAACGCATCGGCAAGCGGCTGCGTGAATTGGCTTTCCTGAACTCCGGGCTGGAAATCGACTTTGTCGATCGTGCGACGGAGGAGGTTCAGGTATTCAAGTATGACAAGGGACTCATTGAGTTCGTGCGATATATGAACGAAGGCAGTGAGGTCATCCCACCGGATCCTGTTCACTTCATGCGAGACACGGAGGGTCTTTTCCTCGAGGTTGCCTTCCAGTACAACACCGGCTACAACGACCAGATGATCTCTTACGTCAACAACATAAACACGGTGGACGGCGGCGTCCACGAACTGGCCTTCAAGAATGCCTACACGCGCCTGTTTAATGCCAAGGCGCGACAGGTGAAGCTAATCAAGCCCGAGGACAGTCTCGGCGGCGAGGACATTCGTGAAGGCCTGGTGATCATCATCAACCTTCGTATCGCCGACCCGCAGTTTGAGGGCCAGACCAAGACGCGTCTTGGGAATGCGGATCTCAAGGGTCCCATCGAGGCTGCGGTCGAGGAAGAGGTTGAGCTGTACCTCGACAAGCATATCGATGAGTTCAAGGCAATGGCCAACAAGGCCGTCAGTGCGAAATTGGCGCGTGAGGCGGCGCGCAAGGCTCGCGACCTCGTCCGCCGCAAAACCGAGCTGGATGGCGGGCGTCTGCCGGGCAAGCTTGCAGACTGTTCGTCTCAGGATCCCGCTGAATCAGAGCTCTACATCGTTGAGGGTGACTCCGCAGGCGGCAGTGCCAAGCAGGGCCGGAACCGGCGTACCCAGGCGATTCTTCCCTTGAGGGGCAAGATTCTGAACGTGGAGAAGGTCGGCATCCACAGAGCCCTGGAGAATGAGGAGATTAAGGCCCTCATCACCTCTATCGGTACGGGAGTCATGGACGATATCAAGCTCGAGAAGCTGCGTTATCACAAGATCGTCATCATGACAGATGCCGATGTCGACGGAGCACACATCCGGACGCTGCTTCTGACGTTCTTCTATCGCTACATGCGCCCGCTCGTGGTCAACCGGAACATCTACTTCGCTCAGCCTCCACTTTTCGCTGTTCTCGATGGCAAGACGACGCACTATGCGTTCTCCGACGACGAGCTTCGGACACTGCTGTCACAGACGAAGGGCAAGCCTGATGTCCAGCGGTACAAGGGACTGGGAGAGATGAACCCTGAGCAGTTGTGGTCGACGACGATGGACCCGGCGACTCGCCTGATGGGACGTGTCACGCTGGAAGAAGCCGAGGAGGCTGAGCGTATTTTCACACTGCTCATGGGCGAGAAGGTAGAGCCTCGCCGCAAGTTCATCATTGATCACGCGCGTGAAGTCTATAACCTGGACATATAGCGAAGCGAGGGACACTGATGCCAGAAAACGATAGAGTATTCAACGTCTACGTCGAGGACGAGATGAAGAAGTCCTACCTCGAGTACTCGATGAGCGTCATTATTGGTCGAGCACTGCCAGACTTCCGCGATGGCCTGAAACCCGTGCATCGCCGTATCCTCTTTGCCATGTATGAGCTTGGGTGTTTCTGGAACAAGCCCTACAAGAAGAGTGCTCGCATCGTTGGTGACGTTCTGGGCAAGTACCATCCTCACGGCGATACGGCTATCTATGATTCGCTGGTCCGCATGGCGCAGGATTTCTCGCTGAGATATCCATTGATTGATGGCCATGGCAACTTTGGGTCCATCGACGGCGATTCCGCCGCAGCCATGCGCTATACCGAGGTGCGGTTGGCTCCTGTCTCGGCACTCATGCTGGACGAACTGGACAAGGAGATCGTCGAGTTCACCCCGAACTTCGACAGCAGCATGGAGGAACCAAGTATCCTGCCAGCCAAGGTGCCGCAGCTGCTGCTCAATGGTTCGAGCGGTATCGCCGTAGGTATGGCTACCAATATCCCGCCGCACAATCTGGGTGAGCTGATCGACGCGCTGAAATACATGCTGGACTGTCGGATCAGTGATGAACCCGAGGACTTGGCGCAGATCAGATCGTTCGTCAGAGGTCCTGACTTTCCGGGCGGTGGTGTCGTGGTTGGCTCAGACGGCATCAACGAATACATCGCTACAGGCCGGGGCAATATTGTCGCGCGAGGAAAGTACACCGTGGAGAAAGACGGCAACAAGACGCGATTCATCATCACCGAATTGCCATTTGAAGTGAACAAGGCCGAGTTTGTCCAGAAGGTCGCCAACCTGATGAAGGACAAGCGTCTGAGCCAGCTGTCGGACCTGCGCGACGAATCCAGCCGCGAGGGTATCCGCGTCGTGCTCGACCTCAAGAAGGATGCGGTGCCTGAGCGCGTT
>JAPLGL010000009.1 GCA_026390155.1 Caldisericota bacterium | reverse complement strand
TGTCAGCGATCCCGCTGACGCATTGGCCACGAGGCCGATGTTCCTCGGCTCCCAAGTCAGACCCGCATCGGTCGAGACCGCGAATCCATCGTCCGTACCAACGTAGACCACCGTCGATCCTGTGGCCCGGGACGCCAGAATACCTATCTTGACACCGGGAATGCCGCGGCTGATACTGATCCAGTGATCTCCAGCGTCTGCACTTCGCAGCACGCAACCGTCAGACGTGCCGGCGAGGACAGTTCGTCCATCCTGCAACACAAGAACGCTGATGGTTGGCCTCGATTCGGAGCAACGTGCCCACGACATGCCGGCGTCCTGACTGCGAAAAACCCCCTGGTCCGTCCCCGCAAAGACGATGTTCGCGTCGACCGGTGACGTGGCCAATCCTGCAAATGTCAGGTTCGTGATCCCAGTGCTGGACTCGCTCCATGCCCTGCCATCCCGCGAAGAGAAGATGCCATGGGAAGTCGCAGCCAGCATGCCCGTTCCTGAGCGCGTCAATCCAAAAATGTATCCGCCGTTGGGCAACTGAACCGTGAGCTGCCAGTCGATGCCGTCTGTCGAGAAGTACAGTGCGCCGGACTGCGTGCCGACAGCAAATCCAGATGTCCCGTCCCGGAGGAATTGGATGGCGGAACTGTCCGACGGGAGCGACCCCTTGCGCGACGCGACCCATGTCTTGCCTCCGTCCATCGATAACCCCGTGCCACCGCCTGTCACTGTGACAGCCAGACGGAGCTCGTCCGCCGGATCGATATCGATACCCGTCACTATTGGCTCAGATCCAAATGGAAGGATAACGGCACTCCATGCACCACCTCCATCCCGGGAGACGAAGAAGCCAGAGTCCTGTGTTCCTGCATACACCGTCCTGCCGTCCCTGGTCACATCGACAGCCATGATGCGGTCCCCCAGTGTCCTGCGACCAACCCGGCTCCACGAACGCCCTCCGTCCCGCGAGACAAAGAGCCCGGCATCTCCCGTCCCTGCAAACAACGTGTCAGGCGAGTCGGCAGCGGAAGCAAGACAGGACACTGACCGGCTGCCCAGGCCTCGACTGGCGTTCTTCCAGGTCCAACCACCGTCCTCCGATAGGAAGAAGCCCGCGCCATAAGCGGCCTTGCCGATGACCCTCCCGCCCGCCCTCGGGTCAAGCTCGATGCCCGCGACATAATGGCCGGACGAGTCTCCCACGAGTGGAGTCCAGTTGTTCCCGCCGTCAGAGGATCCGTAGAACTCATCTTCTCGGGTGCCGGCGTACACGACGCTCCCGTCAGAAGGAAGGCTGGCGATGGCCGTGACAGGGCCACCATAGAGACCTTTGTCCGATCGCACCCAGGCCGTTCCCACCGCAATACTGTCAGCATTGGTGAAGGCTTCGCGCATGACGACAGCCTGGCCCGCGGCGGCATACCAGATCACAGCCACGACGAATACTACCAGAACTGCTGTCAGAATGCGGCCAACGTGTTTCATTGCTGTCTTCCCCCACCACCAGAGTCCCATGTCTCCACAGAATAAGCGCAAGCGCCAACGAATGGTTACGCCTCCCGGTCACAATATCTGTTCGGATTGCAAACGATTCGTGGGAGACTACAATTACAGCATACCACATTGCTGAGGTGAACCATGGATTCTGGACAGCAGTTTCTGTACGACACACGCTACGCGGCAGATATGCCCGAACAGCAGTCCGACCAGGAGAAGGGACTGCCACAGCCCCCGCTTGAACTGCCTGCAGATGCCGATATTCCCATGATCTCCCTGCCGGACCCGAAGACGCTGAAGATCGCAGGGCTTGACCTGCGTACAGCCATCGACAGCCGTCACAGCATCCGTCTGTATCGCGACGAACCGTTGAGCATGGAGGAGTTGTCCCATCTGCTGTGGTGCACCCAGGGTGTCAAGGCCGTCACGAAGCGCCCCTGCACGCTCCGCACCGTGCCGTCCGGCGGCGCGCGCCATGCCTTCGAGACATACCTGATGGTCCGCGCCGTTACCGGCCTGGAGCCGGGCATCTACCGGTTCCTCGCCATTGAGCAAGCACTGCAGCTCGTCATGCCCGGCAAGCAGACCCAGCACGATGACACAGATCAGAGCGGCGGTCAGAAAATGGACGAGCTGAGTGCCGTCACCTTCAACTGGACAGCTGTGCCCTACCGCATGGTTTGGCGCTACAGCCAGCGCGCCTATCGCGGCCTGTTTCTCGACGCTGGTCATGTCTGTCAGAACCTGTACCTCGCGGCCGAGGCCATCGACTGTGGCGTCTGCGCCATCAATGCGTTCTTCGACGACGACTTCAACGCGTACCTGCGGTTCGATCCTGCAAAGCAGTTTGTCATCTACTGCGCCTCGCTGGGCAAGAAGCCGAACGGCATCAATACGTAGTTGCCGCAGCAGGACATCCCAGGCCATCGATTGGCTGTTCTCCGCGCAGCTGCCAACTCGGCAGGGCTCCTGCCAAGGACCATTCACTTGACACATGGTCGAGCCGAAGTAGTCTGAAATGAAAGGGAGGCACATGATGCCCAATGCACTGGTAGTATTCTATTCGCTGGACGGCGACGTCCAGTTTCTCGCCAAGTCGCTCGCCAAGGAGCTGCAGCTCGACACCATGGAGTTGGAGTTGGTCAAGCCACACACGACACATGGCTTCATGAAGTACTTCAAGGGTGGGTTTCTCGCCGCCACCGGCGCTACACCCCCGCTTCGTCCGCTCGCCCATGATGCCGCGCACTATGACCTGGTCTTTGTAGGGACACCCGTCTGGAACAGCCACCCGGCCCCAGCCGTGCGGACATTTCTGAAGGGGGCCGACTTCAAGGGAACGAGAGTCGCCTTTTTCACCTGCTATGGCGACAACGACGTCAAGACTCAGCGGATCCTCACCTCGCTGGTGCCGGGGGGCAAGGTCGCGGGCCGCATCGGCTTCAAGCTGCCGCTCAAGATGGACAAGGAGCAATGTGCTGCGGACCTTGTCCGCTGGGCCAAGGACATTCTGAACAGCTGACGGGATGACGCGACGGTTGACGTCGGCCGAAGGGGCGCTATCCTGCCCCTATGCCCCGATGAAAAGCAGCAGTCATAGCCCCTCCAAGAGACACGTCATCCGACGAGGTGGCACTTCGTGCTCTCTACCGCAAGGACCCTCTCCGCATCCTGCCAAATCCACTGTGGAAGACCGCCCAGCGCCTGCAGTCGCTCGACTGCCGGTTCATCGCTGACGGTGAGCAAGACACCGGAGTGGAACTGCGAGAGGCTGGGAAACTGCTCATCTATGGAACGCGGACACAGGACCCACTAGGGGCTGCGTCGGTGAAGCTGGACGGCGTCCCCTCCGTGTGGATCCACAACGACTTCGTGGCCCCGCTTGCCCCATGGTTCGACCGCAAGGAAGCGTTCTTCCGCCTGATCCATACCGGAAGTGAACTGCCACTGCACGCCACTGTCCCCGGGTATGCAATCCGCGAGGTCGACACGGCAACCGAACTTCCACTTGTGGCCACGATTCTGCATGCCTGCTACGACACGCCGACACCGGGCACCGACGAGATCGCGACGTGGACGAAGCGTCCGGTCTTCAGCCCGCACGCCTGGCTGTGGATCATCGACCGCAAGGAGAAGCACCCTGTCGCTCTTGGCGTCGCTGAGACCGACAGGCTGACTGGAGAAGCGTCCATCGAGTGGATACAGGTCCTGCCCGCGTTCCGCAGTCTCGGGCTGGGCACTATGCTCGTGCAGGAGCTTGTGTATCGGTTGGAACAGAAGGTCACGTTCACGACGGTTGCCGGCCAGCTGAAGAACCCCTGCGAACCCGAGCATCTGTTCCGCCGTTGCGGTTTCACCGGCCACGACGTCTGGTGGGTCTTGCACCGCTAGCCCCGATTTTCCGTTCTAGATCGTCAGTATTCCACCGTGGTCATTCAGCCAGCACCTGCGCGTGTCATAATCCGGCAGGATCGACGCGACGACCGCCCAGAACCTGGCCGAGTGGTTCATCTCGCGTCGGTGCGCCAGCTCATGCACGACCACATAGTCGATCACATCCATCGGGGCCATGATGAGGCGCCATGCGAAGCTGACGGTGCCGGTTGTGCTGCATGAGCCCCAGCGCCGCTCAGCGCCCGTGATGCGCAGTCGGGGGACACCTACGCCGAACAGGGGCGCGTAGTGCTGGACGCGTTCCGCTATAAGTTCGCGCGCTCGGGCCCGGTACCACTCCTCGAAGACCACCTCTCCGCGATCGAACGCCGCCATGTCCAGGCTGAACCCTGTTTTCTTGTTGAAGGTCAGCGGTGTCTTCTGAAACGCGAGGACCACGAACGGCCATTCCCGCCCCAGGTACGGAAAGCGCTCTCCCGTCAGGAAGTCATGCCGCGGCAGCAGGGACACATGACTGCACGCCTTTGCCAGCTTGTCCTCGATCCAGCTCGCCTTCTCCCGGAGCAGGGACTCGACGAACCACACCGGCGTCCGTGTGGGCGCCCGTACCACCAGTGTCGCGTCCGGCCGGACCTCCAGCCCGATGGACCGCCGACGCGACCGCACCAGCACATATGCGCCCGCGACCGGACTCGTGCGCTGTTCCCCCTCCGGCTTCTTCACGCTCATGATGAATTGTGAATCACCATGGTGTCAGGCACCGTGGTCTTCACATTCCTTCTGTCGTTCTTCATATGACTATTGTGCCCCCTTGTCGCGGAAGCGCAACCGGCACGTCTCCACTTAACGATGGGTTAACGCTATGCTGGTATCATCGGGGTGCGCAGGGATACCTGCGACATTGGGAGAAAGGAGTAGAGCGACGATGAGAGTACTGGTCGTAGAAGACGAACCAACGATGCTGTCCGCGCTTTCCGACGCGCTGACCCACGAACGGCTGGCGGTCGATACTGCACTAGACGGCCGCGATGCGCTCAGCAGAGTCCACATCGAGCAAGCATACGACCTCGTCCTGCTGGACCTGATGATGCCACACATGGACGGCCTCACGTTCCTCAGAACGATCCGATCCGAAGGATACGCT
>JAPLGL010000037.1 GCA_026390155.1 Caldisericota bacterium | reverse complement strand
TGCCATGCACATGATGGGGGTCGAGTTGTTGCCGGTGCTCAGCTATGCGCTGGTTTGCATCTTCACTCCCGGTCCGAACAACATCACCTCCTCGTCGCTGGGGATGCGCGTGGGGTATCGCCACACGCTGCACTTCATTGGAGGTGTGGTCACCGGGTTCTTCTGCATCATGGTGACGTCGGGACTGCTGACGGAACTTCTTGTGTCGGCCTATGACAGGATTGCGATCGTCCTCAAGATCGCGGGCGTCGCGTATCTCCTATGGCTGGTCTACACCGTCCTGAGGCCGGAGCGCGGGGCGCACGCGAACAGAGAAGCCGGGACTCGGTACCGCGACGGGCTGCTGCTCCAGATCGTCAACCCCAAAGTCATCCTGTTCGGGCTTACCATGTATGCCACGTTGCTGGCCCCGCTGGCCAAGGGCCGGCTGGCAGTCGTCGTCTCTGCAGCCCTGCTCGCCATCCTGAGTTTCTGTTCGACGTCACTATGGGCACTGCTTGGCGCCGGTATCCAGCGTTTCATCGCCAACCCGAAGGTCAGGTTCGTCTATTCGCTCGTCCTGGCGGGCCTGCTCCTCTACGCTGCCTGGTCAATCATCGTGTCGTAGAACATGCACCAGGTGTTCGCGAAAGGCAGTCTCCTCAGACAATTGAAGGGGCCAGCTAGGGTTTCTCTGGTTGCTTGGGGTTTGTGGAACGAGGTTTGCCGAAGTCATATCGGATGACACTGTGGGGGCAAACGTCGACACAGGTCCCGCACAGGATGCATTCACTGTCTTCCATGTGTCGACCCAGGACCATCGTCTGGACGTCGAGGCTCATCGGGCATGCGGCCGTACAGACACGGCAGGCGGAACATGCGGGCGTGTCGGCGCGCAACTGGACCGCGGGAAGGTGGAGCACGTTGCGAAGGCCCCTGCCGATCATCATGAAGGGTGCCATCCAGCAGGCGTGGTGGCAAAATCCACGCTTGCCCGCCGTCAACGACAGGACGAACAGTAGCGCGAGGACTGCATAGAAGATGATGTAGGGCCCCATGCCGCCTGCAGTGGTCAGCGAGACCCCATGGTCGGTCTGATACATTACGTCGACGCGCCTGATACCACCCGCCTGGAGGGTCGCAAGGACGACGATGGCCATCCACGGGACCCAGACAAGCCACCGCGTCCAGTTGAGCTTGTTGTTCGCCCTCCTGTTCTGTACGGTAAACAGCGCCTCGCCCAGTCCCCCGGCCGGACAAACCCAGCCGCAGAACAGGCGACCCAGGATGACGGCGGTAAGTGCCATAACGCCGAAGACCACCATACTGCCCGATGCCGTGTGTTCGCTCGCGCCCATGATGATGAGATAAGGAGACAGGTAGTAGAACGTTACGGGGAACAGCAGGAACGAGCCGATGAGAAGGGCCCTGCGAACGTTCTGACGCCTGTGCACGTGGGACACTGGTGTACTCATCGAGTCACCTCCTGTGAGCAGTATCGCGAAGATGTGCCACAGTGCAACAGGGGCAATTCCCTTGGGGTCAGGCACCATGGTGTTCACAATTGAGGCCAGGCAGTTGGTAGAACGAAGAAGCCCCGAAACCGCAGTCCCGG
>JAPLGL010000160.1 GCA_026390155.1 Caldisericota bacterium | reverse complement strand
CCAGGTGTTTGGACGCATTCAGGGTGTCCGGATATCGTTCGGGGTCGCATTGCTGCTGGGCGCCGTGGCCATCGTGCTGGAGATCTTCTTCATCAAGGAGGACCCGGATGCGGGCCAGAAGGACCGTGCGGTCCACCTCAGGGATTCGATTCACTTCATCACGCCGGACCTGCGCAATCTGCTCATATCGGATATCCTCATTCGGTTCGCCGAGCAGATCACCTATGCGTTCGTCGTCCTCTGGGCCGTGGACCGGAATGGCATTACACCTCTGCAATTCGGCATCCTGACCACCATCGAGATGGTCACGGCGATGCTTGTCTACATCCCCATCGCAATCCTGGCCGACCGCAACAGCAAGAAACCATTTGTGCTGACGACGTTTGTCTTCTTCACCGCGTTCCCGATCGTCCTGTACTTCAGCCGGTCATTCCCTGCGCTGTGCGGCGCCTTTGTCCTGCGTGGGCTGAAGGAGTACGGTGAGCCGACGCGCAAGGCACTGATCATGGACTTGGCTCCAGAGAACGCGAAGGCGTCGACATTCGGGACGTACTACCTCTTGCGCGACGTTATCGTCTCGGTCGCAGCGTTTGGCTCAGCGTGGCTATGGAACAGGGGACCGGGCGTCAACTTCTTCACGGCCGCCGCCTTCGGGGCTGCAGGGACGATCTACTTCGCCGTGTTCGGCCGCGACCTCAAGTCTGCTGTCTGAAGCTGCGTGGCACGGCGCCTGCGGGCGAAACCGAAGGCACCCAGGGCAAGGATAGACCACCACAGCCCGACGCTCCATCCCGCGAGAACATCTGACAGGTAGTGTGCGCCGATGTACAGGCGGCTGAAGCCTATCATCAGAGGGAAGAGGGCGGCAAGGACCAGCCAGAGTGTTCTGAGACGTGGCGAGCGCGTGGTGCGGAACAGCAGGTAGAAACCCAGCGCGTAGAGAGCTACCGAGATGTTCGCATGGCCCGAAGGGAAGCTGGCGTCCAGGGGCGTGACGACAGCAAGCATGGCCGGGGGACGTGGACGTCCGAAGCCAGCCTTGCCAAAGAACACGACCAGTTCTGACCCAGTGCAGGAGAGCATCAGCGCAAGGGCTGCACGCCGCCTCCGGTTCCACAGGAAGACGATGGCTCCGAGCAGCACGACGACGGCCACCTGCCAGTTGCCCAGAGAAGAGACGGCATCGAAGAAACCGATGCCGACCGGCGTACGGTGCGCGGCCAGCCAGTGCACGAGCCATCCGTCGGCCAGCACGATGCTCTCGTTGTCGAGCACGTCCTCTGCAAGTCCCGAAGCGATGGCGGCGACATAGAGCAGCGCCGCGCCGACAAGCGCCGCAAACGGCCAAGGGTTCTCCAGCCAGAGGTGAGCCCGACTTACGATGAACGAAGCCTGTCTTCTCATGTACACATGATAGCAGAAGTGGCACGGAAGCATGCATGCTCAGGTCTTGCCCCCCCGCGTCCCTGTTGCCTGACGGGTGTCTCCCGATACACTTTGTATGAGTGGTCCATTTCCTAGGAACTCCGGGAGGTACAAGTGCAGGACGCGAAGACCAGGGAAGCTTTCACTGCCCAGCACCATGCACTGCTGTTCGCGTGGATCGCCCGGGAGACGATCGCGCGCGTGGGCGAGGAAGTGGCTTCCCCGGTCTTGCGCGCTGCCGTTCGACTGTACGGTGAACAGCGTGGCCGTCGCATGGCGCTCAGGGCACAGCAGGATGGACAGCCTCTTTCCATGGCAACCTGCCTGTCGTATCGCGAGTGGGAGGTTCCCGCAGGTGAGATGCAGCAGACCGGAGTTCCCTGGCGAGGAGACTTGCGGGTTCAGGTGCGGCGTTGCTGCTGGGCCACGACGTGGCAGCAGGAAGGACTCACTGAGTATGGCAAGTACTACTGCCAGGAGATCGACAAGGCTCTTGTGCGCGGATTCAACCCCGAACTGGTCGTCGATGTGAAGGGGACCAGGACCAACGGCAGCCGGATGTGTGAGCTCGTCTACCACGGTGCGTTTGAGGGCACGCTGGTCCACGAAGAGACACAACGGGGTCAGGAACAGCGGACGCTCCCATGGAACTACCACACTGCGCACCTCTTGGCCACGATGAGCGCGGGGCTGCAGCGGGAGCTGGGTTCTGCCGGCGTCGCCGCCTCACAGGCAGCACTGGAGACCTTTACGTCGCGATTTGGCATGGCTGTGGCAGATGTCCTCGTGGCCGATGCGAAGATGGATTTCGACGTGCTGCCGGAGGGACGATGAAATATTCCCTTTATTGTGCCCGATGCGGCCGGGAGTACGATGATACTGGGAGACGGGTACGCTGTGACTGCGGGGGCGTGCTGGACCTGCGGTTTGAGTCATCCTTCGCGCCCGACATGGCGGTTGGCCGACCGCATGATCTATGGCGCTACCGCGAGGCATTGCCTGTCGGGGATGACGTCGTGACGATGGGCGAGGGCTGGACGCCCCTGCTTCCGGTGACGTTTGACGGCCGTGAGTTTCTCGTCAAGCAGGAGCAGCTGTTCCCCACCGGTTCCTACAAGGACCGGGGCGCGGCAGTGCTCATGACACATCTGCACGAACTCGGCGTGAAGCATGTCGTCGAGGACTCGTCAGGTAACGCAGGGTGCGCCGTGGCTGCATATTCTGCCCGTGGCGGCATCGCCTGCGACATCTACGTACCCGAGGATACGTCTCCCGCCAAGACAGCGCAGATCGAGGCGTATGGGGCGACGTTGTACCGCGTCCCCGGAACACGCGAAGACACGGCGCGCGCGGCGCTCGAGGCCGCCGCGACCTGCGTATATGCCAGCCACGTGTACAGCCCGTGGTTTCTGCAGGGGACCAAAACCCTCGCCTATGAGGTCGCAGAGCAGCTTGGCTGGACGGCACCCGAAACGCTGGTCCTGCCCGCAGGCAACGGCACGTTGCTGCTGGGCGCCTACCTGGGGTTTACCGAACTGATGCGGGCAGAAATCGTGAGTCATGTGCCACGCATCGTCGCGGTGCAGGCTGCGGCATGCGCGCCTCTGGCGAGGGCTTTCGCGGACGGTCTGGATGACCCGGTCGAAGTCCATGCGAGCCATACGGTTGCCGAGGGCATCGCCATTGTAACCCCGGCGCGCGGTTGGCAGGTGCTGGCAGCAGTGCGAGCCTCCGGCGGATTGTTCGTAACGGTGTCCGAACAGGAGATCGTCGCCAGTCTTCGGGATTGCTGTCTTGGTGGCTGGTTCATCGAGCCGACGTCGGCTGCGGTGATCGCAGGCGCGCGCAGGTACGCTCGCACTGCAGTGGTGGGCGAAACAGTTGTCACGGCGTTTACTGGACATGGGTTGAAGGCGGTGGCCAAGATCGCTGAACTCGTGGGACCTCTCTGACAGGAGGAGGTCCATCATGAGACTAACGACATTCTCATACTTGGGTCAAGAACAGGTTGGACTGGTCACACAAGACCAGTCCGGGGTCGTGCCGCTCAAGCGGCTGCTGGGTGTCGATGCTCCAGGGACGATGATTGAACTGATCGAGCAGTGGAGCGACTTGGGTCCCCGGCTCCAGACGACATCGGTCTTTCCAGGGACGGGCTTGTCCCTGGCAGACGTCGGGCTCCTCGCTCCCATCCCGCATCCACGGCGCAACATCATCTGCCTGGGCAGGAACTATCGAGACCACGTTGCTGAAGCTGCAGCGCTCGGAGGTCAAACGTCGGGTATCCCAACTGCCCCTGTCTACTTCTCCAAGATGATCGACCGCGTACGCGGTTCGACCGAGTCTGTCCCGATCCACAAGGGTGTCACAGACATGCTGGACTACGAGGCCGAACTCGCCGTCATTATTGGCAAGGCAGGCCACGACATTGACCCCGGGAGTGTCCCCGAGTACGTCTTCGGCTACTCTATCCTCAACGACATCACGGCGCGGGACCTTCAGAAGAAGCATGAACAGTGGTTCAAGGGGAAGAGCCTGGATGGAGGGTGCGCGATGGGACCCGTCATTGTTACTGCCGACGAGGTTGCATATCCGCCGGCTCTGGGCATACGGTGTACCGTCAACGGTGAGTTGCGGCAGGAGTCTGTCACGTCGGAACTCATCTTCGGCATCACGGAAATCGTCAGCGATTTCAGCAAGGGGCTGACCCTTCTGCCAAGTGACGTTATCAGCACGGGGACGCCAGCGGGTGTCGGCATGGGCTTCCGTCCTTTCAGGTGGCTGAAGGCAGGAGATGTCGTCGATTGCAGCATCGAGAGAATCGGCACTCTCACAAATAGAATCGAGTAGTGGTCAGGTGCCTCTGACGGCGCGGAACAGGATCCAGGAGCTGAGGATGACCAGTGCACTGGCCGAAAGGGCGAGTGTTGCCCGGTACTCCTTGCGTTCTTCCTCGGTCATCCGGCCATGGTCGTGCAGCAGCATCGTCGCGGCCACGGAACCGGCGATCACCAGGATCAGCACGGACACGACGTTGCTGGGAACATAGAGATTGAGCCCGCCGGGGGCCATGGTCCATCCGTCCGAGATGTAGTTGCCCAGTCCGATCAGGCCTCCTGCGAAGGCCATGAGTGTCATCAGTCTTCTCATTCAGCACCATTCGGAATCAGGTCTACACATTCTACGAAGTCTTGCATGACTCGTAGACCTGACCCCGATCCCCTGAACAGGGCTATCAATTCAGCTTGCGGGTCATGCGGGCGTACGTCATCTTCAGGATGCCTCGAACCAGTCGTTTGCCCTGCAGGAGATTGTAGACCTGACCGGTCACTTTGCCGGGCTCCTGCGCCGCGATGTCGACAAACCCTTGTCCCACGGTGTCGAGAGGAACACCGAAGGCATCGAGCACCGACGGCAGATTGTCCAATTCTCCTGAGCATCTCTGACTGGTCGCGATGTCCTTGTAGAAATCTGTGGCGACCATGCCGGGGATGACCGCATGGATGGAGACTTTGCTGGCCTTGTTCTCGGCGGCGAGACTCCGCGTCAAGCTCGTGACCGCAGCTTTCGTAGCTGCATACAGAGCCGTCCACGGACTGGCTTCACCCTTGCCTCCCCGGCCACTCATGTTGATGACGATCCCTCCACCGTGGGCGCGCATCCACGGGATGGCGATGCTGCACCCGACGGCCAGGGACGTTACGTTGGTCGCGACGATTTGGGAGATCTCCTCTGGGCTTATCTCGTCCAGCGGTCGATAGCCGCTGGAAAGGCCTGCGTTGTTGATCCACACGTCGACCTTGCCAAACGTGCCCACGGCAAACCGCAGCAATTCTCGGAGTGCCCCAGGTACCGTCGCGTCGCAGGTGATCCCGGCCGCTGCATAGCCTCGTGCCTTCATCTCTTCGACGGTCTTCTGGACTGCTTCTGCTGAGCGGGAAGAAACGACAACCGATGCTCCTTCGCCTGCGCACGCAAGGGCGATAGACCTGCCAATGCCCCGTGTGGAACCGGTAATGACGACGACCTTGTCCTGCAGTCTCATGGGTTCTCCTCTCTATCAGGGAGCTCCCTGGATTTCGCGCAGGTCGATTACTGTCTCCTCAGGTTTGAGGAGACTGCGCATCGTTTCCTGGTCTACATCTGCCACCTTGAGGATGATACGGATTCGATTGGGCAGTGTCGCAGGGAACGACGACACGCTCGCGACAAGCCCGCCCGCTTCGACGACGCGGTTGAACAGCGAGGCGAGAGCACCCTTTCGGTTTTCTATCTCCAGAGATGCACGGACACCCGGCTTGCGTGAACCCAGCATCTCGACGAACAACCTGAAGATGTCCGTTTGGGTGATGATCCCCACGAGCGTATGCGACTCTGGTGAGTTCACGACTGGCAGGGCGCCAATACTGTGGTCGGCCATCGTCGCGGCGGCCAACTCGATCGGACAGTCAGGGCAGACGGTGACCACATCGTGTTGCATGACCTGGCGCACAGGCAGGGCAGCAGCCTGGGAACTGGTTTCCGCCCAACTGATCGTCTTGTCCATGGATGGCAGGGCGTATAGCAGGTCCCTATCGGAGACGATGCCGATCAGCAGGTCGTTTTCGACGACAGGGAGATGGTGGATGTTGCGCGTGCGCATCACCCTGAAAGCGTCGGACAACGGTGCTTCGGGGCCGATCGTCACAAAGTCGCGCGTCATGTACTCACGGACAAGCATGGGTTTCTCTCCGGAACCCTAGCGCTTGCGCGCTGTTCCTACCAGGAACGCACCGGTCAGCGGCTTGAGCATGCGACCGAAGAACTCCTGCCTCGCGGCGGTGCTGTCCTCGAACTTGTCTTCGTCAGGAAGGGTATAGATGCAACTTTCCATCGTCAGAGCGCCAAAGGTGCCTGTGCGGTGGAACAGCAGGCGCAGGTCAGATGAGGACAGGAAATGGGCTGCCCCGTAGATGGACTCCTCACGCTTGGCGTGTTCACGGCGAGAGTCGGCCCATGGAGAGTCGTTGTTGAGGACGCCGATCACCAGCTTGCCGCCCGGTCGCAAGACCCGGGCCATTTCCATAAGGGCCAACAGCGGATCCGTGGAAAACTCGAGAGCGGTAATCGATACGACCGTGTCAAATGTCCTGTTCTCATAGGGGAGCTTGACCATGTCGGCCTGATCGTACCAGATGTACTGACCGCGGTCCTGGGCCTTGCGGCGCGCGATCTCGATCATCTTCGAAGAGATGTCGACTGCAGTGACGTCGGCGCCCCCTTCGGACAACCGGATGCTGTACAGCCCTGTGCCGCATCCCACGTCCAGGACGGTCTTCCCCCGCACGACCCCTACGTGCCTGAAAACCAGAGCGTTTTGTAGTTCGTCCTCATAGGCGCCTAAGGGTGTCATGTACCAGCTGTCGTATGTGTCGGCCCTGCTGTCAAACAACGCATCGTCTGCCATGTGTCGCCTCCTGGAGAAGAACCCTTTCATTCATTGTCTGCGAGACATGCAGGAATGCAATACAGAGGAATACAGGTGGTGCCATGTTGGATGGACCAGCCCGCGGAAACTCAGGCCTCGGTCTCCAAATTGAAGACACGATAGGCAAGAAGGTAGAGCCCGACCGCCAGGAGACTGCCGACTGCATCCACGATGACATGCTGCTTGAGGACCTG
>JAPLGL010000044.1 GCA_026390155.1 Caldisericota bacterium | reverse complement strand
AGCATATTCGTGGACAAGGGGAGCCTCCTCGGCGCCCGGGATGAACCGTAGCCCCTCCAGCCGCTTGACGAGTACTGTGGGGCTGCCCTCGGCATTCTGGAGTTCGCCATACAGGCGCATCATGCGGTTCTGCTTGAGCGCCGCCGCATACCTGCGCTGCGCATCCTCGAACATGACGGCCTCCACCATGCCGTCTTCGTCCTCCAGTGTGATGAAGAAAACGCGCTTGCCGGACTTGGTGGGTGGAGTCTGGATGCGGACGACGACGCCACGTACCCAGACGTTGGACCCATGTGGCCATGTGCGCAGCTGATTGCTGTGCAGAACGGGCGCTCGCGCCTGCACTGGCGTGGGCGCGTCCATGATATCTGCGGTGGCCAGGTCGAGCAGGACGGCGAGGCTTGCCGACACCGGATAGCCGATACCCGCTATCTCTCCCAGAACAACACGCAACTGCAGGTTGGAGCTGATACTCATGATGCGTTCGATCTCATTGGGGTCCAGCCCAAGGTCGGTCGCGACCGCCATGGGCGTGCCAAGGTCATCGAAAGCCCCGGCCAGCACCAGGCGCTGCAGTGCTCGCCGGTTGACCCGTGCCCGGTCCATGAAGTCGATCACTGAATCGAAGGGCCGTATTTCCCGCGCGGTCATGATGGAGATCGCGTCCTTTGCAGACAACGTACTGAACAGGTTCAGTCCCAGCTTCACCGTCATGCCTTGCGCAGTCGTCCGGACCATGCTGCGCGTCACCAGGGGTTTCTCGATCAGAACATGACAGCGGCGTGCTTCGTCCAGCAGGATGAATGGGGGGTAGAACCCTACAGGCATCGCATTGAGCAGTCCCGCGGTATACTGGGCCGGCCAGTGCGTCTTGAGGTAAGCGGTGCGATACGCCAGCAATCCAAACGAAGCGGCGTGGCCCTTGTTGAATCCATAGCTGGCAAAGCCTTTGAGCTGGTTATAAACGTGCTGAGCCGTTTCCGGGTCGGTACCTTTGGCTGCGGCGCGTTCCAGAAAGAGCCGCTCGAATCGTGCCAGTTCTGCCTTGGGTGTGTGTTCCGTCATCGTGCGCCGCAGGACGTCTGCTTCGGAGAGAGACAGATCTGCAACGGTATTGGCGACCTGCAGGACTTGTTCCTGGAAAACGATGACGCCATATGTCTCATTCAGGACCGACTCCAGGCGTGGGTCCTCGAACGTCACCGGGACCTTGCCGTTTCTCCTGGCCAGGTACAGCTTGTCCATGTTCATTGCCATGGGGCCGGGACGGAACAGCGAAACGTTCGCCATGATATCGGTGTAGCAGACTGGCTGCAGCTTGAGCAGAAGGTTGCGCATGCCTGGCGACTCGAGCTGGAAGATACCCAGGGTGCGGGCTTCACGCAGCAGGCGATAGGTCGGCTGGTCGTCCATGGGGATGGTCGACAGGCTGAGGTCTGTGCCTGTTTCGGCGCGAACCATCGCGGTTGCGTCCACTGCAGCGGACAGGGTGCGCAATCCCAGCAGGTCCATCTTGACCAGGCCCAGACGCTCGACATCATCCTTGTCGTACTGTGTGATGAGACAACCGGTACCTGATGGTTCGAGGGGGACCAGGTCAGTGAGAGGAAAGGGTGCGATGATCAACCCAGCCAGGTGAGTAGACAGCGTGCGGGGTAGCCCCATAATGCGCTCGGCCAGGGATATCCAGTGTTCGATGCTTCCATAGGGGAACGTGGCCAGTTCAGGCAGTTTGGCGATGACCTCGCTGATGCGGTGGTGACTGTACCAGGGCAGGAGCCGGGTGGCATCGTCGACTTCCTCCTTGCTGTACCCCAATGCTTTGCCTACATCGCGAAAGGCCCCGCGGATGTTGTACGTGTTTACGTTGGCTACGCGGCAGACTCTGTCCTCTCCAAATACCAAAAACAGTTCTGAAACAACCTCGTCCCGGCGCAAGGCGTCGAAATCGATATCCACGTCGGGCAGGCTCTTGCGACCCTCGTTGAGGAACCGCTCAAACAGCAGGTCGTACCGGAGGGGATCGACCTGTGTGGCGTCGATGCAGTAGCAGACGATGGAATTGGTCCCCGAACCACGCCCAGAGTATGCGACATCTTTGCGCCGCGCTATTTCAATGATGTCGCGTATGATGAGAAAGTACTCATCCATGTGCATGTGCCGGATGGTGCCCAGTTCGTGCTCGATGCGCTCCTCCACGGCTGTGGTGACGATGCCGTACTTTTCCCGGGCGCCGGTATAGACGATATCGCGGAGACTGCGTGTCGCCGTCAGCACCGAGCTGGGAGTCTTGAAGCCGTCCAGAGGCAGCTCCACCTGGCATTCTGCCGCGATGCGTCCGCTGGCGGTCAGCGCCTCGGGCCAGTCTGTGAACAGTTCCTGCATCTCGTCTGCTCCCCTGAACCAGCTCTCGGCGTTGGCATGAGACCGCTTGCTGCGAGTGTCGACATCTTCCAGCGAACCAATGGCCAGCAGCATCTCGCGTACCTCTGCGTCGACGCGGTTCAGATGAGTAACGCCGCCGGTGGCGCAAGCGGGCACGCCGGTTTCATCGGATAGTCGGCGCATGCGGTACAGCAGGCGGGTGGAGTCGGCGAACATGGAGTTCTGAACGTCCAGGTACAGATTTTTTGTGAAGAGTTCGCGCATCTCCTTCAGCAAGCGGCGTGCCTTGCGTGGCCGACATGTCGACAGAGACTGGTAGAGCAGGCTCTCGGGACTGCCATACAACGCGACCAGGTGGCCGGCGTACGGAGTCAGCTGCTCGAGAGTGAGGCCCGGATGGGTGCGGCCATGTGCCTGGGCACAGGTCACCAGGCGACAAAGGTTGCGATATCCCTCCAGATCGCGGGCCAGGACGACGACGTGGTCGTCTGGTTCTTTGCCGAGCAGTGTCAGCTCGGTTCCAAAAACAGGGGTGACTCCAGCCGAACGCGCCACACGGTCGAAGCGGATAGCACCGGCCAGTGTGTTGCTGTCGGTGATGGCACAGGAGGAGTAGCCCAGTTCGCGACTGCGTTGTGCAAGGTCTTCGATACGAATGGGGCTCTCATGAAAGCTGAAGCCCGTGTGAAGGTGCAGATGGACAAAGGACATGCCAGACCGCTCATTGCGTCCGTGTCAATCCATCAGCCGGACCATGTACCAGTGTCGATGGACGTTGTCTCTCGCAACCGTCGCTATCATCTTGTCGTCGCTCATGATTGTGTAGTAGGTTGCATCCTCCGTGTGATCGGAGGTAAACCGTCCACTGGCCCACATCTTGAGGATATGGTCGACATGTTTGACCTCGCCACGGAAGACAAAGGCGGCAAGACGGCCGTTTCGTTCCTCGACGTAGAGCAGAGGCAACTTGTCGGACGTGGTCGGTGAGACCGGGAAACCAGATGTGGGATTCATATGCTCCTCCTCAGGACAGATGCTCGCGGACAAGGCCGACAACCTTGCCGATAATGCTCACGTCGCTGGTGACGGGAATAGGATGGTACGCAGGGTTGGCCGGCATGAGAAAGATCCCGTCATCTCCCTCGTGCAGCTTCTTGACGGTCGCCTCGTCTCCAAACAGTGCTACAACGATGTCGCCATTGTCTGCGGTCTGCTGTTTGTGGACGACGACGATATCCCCGGGCACGATATGTTCATCGATCATGGAGTCCCCTTTGACCTTGAGGCCAAAGTAGTCAGCAGTCGCGGGCGTCGGTGGGGTGACAAAAATCCATTTCTCGATGTTCTCCTCAGCCAGGATGGGGGTGCCGGCCGCGACAGTGCCCAGCACTGGTATCATCAGCAATGGTGTGGCCGGTGTACCTTTGATGAGGTCCGGCTGGGGGAGGTACCCCTTGCGTTCGAGCGTCTTGATGTATACGACGACCGAGTTGAGGGAGTTGAATCCAAAATGGCGCCGTACATCCTCCAGGCTGGGGCGGAACCCTGTCTGGCGTGCACGTGCCTCGATGAATTCCAGAATAGCTTGCTGTTTGCTGGTCAGTTCTTCCATCATCCACCTCCATGGTACTGTAGGTACTACACTTGTAGTGTATACACTATGCTATAATAATGCAATAGGTAGGTGGGTGGAAGCAAATAGTCAGGGTGAGAAATGTGTATGACAATGCCGGGCACGCAATGTGCCCGGCATTGTCATTGACTGACAGGACGTGATAGGCTACAGGTCGCGCTCGTACTTCCCGGCGACCGCGCAGCTCATCAGGAACCCATACAGCTGTGTCGGTTCGTCCGAAGTGTACGAGAGTTCCCGGCCGCCGGAACGCCGAGTGCCGGGGATCCAGGCAGCGACGTCGCAGGCGCTGGTCGTCAGGAAACGTACAGTCCAGGTCGAGGGCGACATCGCCAGAACCTCATGCTGGACAGCTCCCTGAAGCTGCGCATCAGCGAGGCTGGAGCGACCCTCGCTCATTAATCGGCGCGTTGCATTGGCAGCTCCGTCGCGGATCAGACTCTTCGACGCCTCGGGCATCAAGGTCCGCTGGGAATACCGGCCAGTGGCCCACTTGGTGGTGACAAAGAGGGCGTGGGGGAAGAACTGCTGCGAAAACTCGCAATACTGTTCATCTCCGCTGCCGAAGATGAACGGGATGCCCAGGCGGGCCAGCAGGACCATGTTGAGTTCTGTCTCGCCCACGACGTGCCCGTTGGCCAGGACCTCATAGATGGCGGACGAGGAATAGGTATGGTCCATGGACCCGTTGCGCGTTCCGACGGGAGCATGATAGCCGACGAACAGGGCTGCGTCACAAGTCTCATCTGCTCCTTCGACCATATACAGGGGGCGCGGGTAGCCCCGCACGACCTGGATGTCCTGTGGAAGCCTGTCGAGCAGCAGGTTCTGCCCACGGCTGTGACTGTCGGCGACCACGATTGCAGCTGCCCCATCGACACTCCGGATGCCTTCGATGGCGGCACATGTCTCACCAGTCATGAGTTCGCGCTGCTCCTGGCTGGTTTCTGACCAAGACACAAGACCGGCGATGCCCTCCATGTCCAGACTGATGAAGTACTTCATGATGGTCTTCCTCCTGCGAGAATTGTCACTCCCTGAATGGAGTTCGCTCAGACCTTGTCTGCCATTGTCGCAGCAGTTCTCTGCAGATACCCAGTGCCTCTATGCCCAGCCCTTCTCCGTAGGCCGTGAGCATTCTGGCGATAGCTTCGCGAGGCGTGTCCGTGTCTACGCGCATGTTCTGAAGAAGCTTGTCTGCCACGATGGCCTGTGCTTCCAGTGGCAGGAAGGCTGCTCGGACTTCAGCGATACGCCTGGCATAGTCGCAGTCGACCGCGGTCACAAAGAGGCGGAACGTCCAGAACGCAGAGTGCATGTCAAGGTGGTCGGGGTCTCCCGTGGCGTAGGAATCCGGATATCCAGGAGCTGTTTCCATCATGGCCAGTGGATACCAGGGGGTGTAGGGAAGCTCATCGGGAATCCCGGAGGCTCGCCAGACAGTTATGGACTGTGGCCCAGGGGTTTGACCCCTCAGTTCGGTCACAGAGGACTCCTGAGTGGTCCAGACCGAAATCGGACGCATGGTTGTCTGAGCTACG
>JAPLGL010000151.1 GCA_026390155.1 Caldisericota bacterium | reverse complement strand
GCAGGACCGACAGAGTCAGACCAACTGCCAATGCGTCGATGCTTGTCGCAATAGCGAGGACCAGCATGTCGCGCGTGCTACGTCTCTCTGCCCTGCAGTCGTCCTCATCTTCTCTGCCGCGCACGACTTCGAGAAGCATCTTGCCGCCAACGAAAACGAGGAGGCCGAATGCAACCCAATGGCTGAACCTCTGGACAAGGTCTCTGAGCGCGAGACCACCAAACCAGCCCAGTACGGGCATCAGCATCTGAAACCCGCCAAACCACCAGCCTGGCCGCAGTGCATCGCGCAGAGTCACTCGCTTGATATGGCATCCGTTCGCCACTGACACCGCGAACGCGTCCATTGAAAGCCCCACCGCCATCACGAAAACGGTCCAGAAACCCATGCAACCTCCGCAAGAACCGTGACACCGCCGACACCATTGGAGAAAACGATTATCATCACTCGACATGCACAGTGCGTCGAGTAGCAGAGTATACCGAAAAGAGCCTGCTTTACAAGCCGGAACATTGATATAAACTGACCCTACGAGTGGAAGCGGATCGCTGGCAGCGTATGCAGGCGCCAAGTAACGGTTGGGAGGATCCTGATGAACATCTGGCTCAAATACGGGGCATTGGTTGTGGCCTCGTACCTGTGGGGTTCTCTCTGCTGGGGACTCGTCCTCAGCTTCCTGGTCAAGCACGAGGATATCCGCCTGAAGGACAACCCTGGCCTGTCGGGCAGTGTCCGCCAGTACGGTTGGGGCTATGGTCTCATCGTCGGACTGCTTGACGTCATGAAAGGCTATGTGCTGAGTCTTCTCCTGCATTCAATGGCGACGCCGGCGTGGGTCCCAATAGCTTCCTTCGTTGCCGTCATTGTCGGACACAACTGGCCGGTCTTCTTTCAGTTCAGAGGAGGGGGGGGTGTCGCGACAACCTTGGGGATCCTGCTGCAGGGGTACCCTCTCGCCATCCTGTGGGCGCTCCCCTTTGCGGGTGTCGCGGGCGTCATTTGGAAGATTGTACCCCGTATCAAGGCGAAGGTGCACTTCTCTCCATTCATCGCAGCAGTCGGCGCCGTTCCTGCCGCCATCTGGATCGTTCTGCACAAGCCATGGTATCCCGACTATGTCATCGTCGTCGGTCTTGCAGCCTCGGTCCTTCTCAAGGGCAGTCAGTTCCACGTCCACGCGCAACGAATACGCACCTACGCGTATGGCATGCGCGACCGCTTCATGGACCACTATCGAGACGACCATGTGCCACCCACAACGTAGTGTGGTCAGTGGATGCTCAAGAGGTCTTGGGAATGAAGCCGTGGCTTGACAAGGAGGAACGAGTGAGCGTCAGTGATGTGGCACTACTTGTCATCGACATGCAGCACGACTTCCTGTCTCCGGCATCTCCGCTGTTTGTCGCATGCGGGCCGGCCATCGTACCAAACGTGCAGCGAGCTTTGAAAACTGCTTGGTCCGCCAACGACTTCGTTGTTCATGTCATCCGCCAGCATCGGGCCACCGGCATAGATGTCGACCAAAGCAGACGAGCACTCTTCGCGGAAATCGGTGGGTTTCTGGTTGCCGGATCGCCCGGCGCAGAGGAATTGCCTCAACTTGCACCCGCCCCCGGAGACTTCACCGTCATCAAGACTCGATGGTCCGCTTTTTTCGCGACCGACCTTGACGCGCTCCTGCGGCGGCTTGACACCCATAGATTAATCCTCGCCGGCGTGCAGACTCCCAACTGCATACGTGCCACAGCAAACGACGCTCTCGCGCTGGACTATGCAACGGTCGTCCTGTCGGATGCGACGGCATCTCAGACGGAAGAGATCCAGCTGTCCAACCTCAGAGACATGGCCGCAATGGGTGTAGAGATCATGACGGTCTCACAATTCGAGCAATCGCTCGGCACGGAGGCCCGTTAGCCCTTCCCCGAACCAGACTCTATTCATGCTCCAATATTCGGTGTTCTCGCTACCTCACGTAGTCGACCGGATGGGAAGTGCCTTGCAAGAGAACGGTGGTTTCGGCCGGCGTCGTTCGCGCGACGACCTTTCCCTTGCTGAGGACGACCAGGGCGACGGATTGCCGTCGCAAGGCGTCCAGTTCGTCAAGAGCATCGAGAATGACCAGGTCTGCCGGCTTTCCTGCTTCAACGCCGTAGGAATCCTGGATATGCAGTGTGCGGGCTCCAGCATCCGTTACCATGTGAAACACGGAACGCATCTCCTCGCGCCCTGTCATTTGGGCGACATGCACTGCCATATGCGCCACGTCCAGCATGCTCCCGGTCCCCATCGGATACCAGGGGTCGAGGATGTCGTCATGACCAAGGCTGACATTGATGCCCATCGCCGCCATCTCCTTGACGCGCGTCAGACCACGCCGCTTGGGATAGGTGTCGAAGCGTCCCTGCAGGTGAATGTTCACTAGCGGATTCGCGACGAAGTTGATGCCACTCCTTGAACAGAACTTCAGGACTTTGGACGCATAGGCTCCGTTGTAGCTGTGCATGGCCGTTGTATGGCTTGCGGTAACCCGGTCACGCATCCCCGTACGCAGAGCAAGAGCCGACATGACCTCGACGAAGCGGGATTGCTCATCGTCGATCTCGTCACAGTGCACATCAATCAGCTTCCCGTACTTCTCAGCCAACGCAAAGATGATCTTCAGCGACTCCACCCCGTCCTCACGTGTCAGTTCGTAGTGGGGAATCCCTCCAACAGCATCTGCACCCAGGCGGAGAGCCTCTTCAAGCAGCGCTGTTCCACCCTCGAACCCCAGAATGCCGTCCTGCGGGAACGCCACCAGCTGAATGTCGACGAATGGTGCCAAGACGCGCTTGACCTCGACCAGCGCCCGGAGCGCAGTCAACTTCGGATCACAGATGTCGACATGCGAGCGGATGTGCAGGATGCCATGTGAAACCTGCCACTCGATCGCCTTGGTGGCACGACGCACTACGTCCTCCTCGGTCAACAGCGCCTTCCGTTCGGACCAGCGTTCGATCCCCTCGAACAGCGTGCCGCTTTCGTTCCATCTGGGCTCGCCAGCCGTCAGCGTCGTGTCGAGATGCACATGTGACTCGACGAATGGCGGCGTCACGAACCGTCCGGCTGCATCGATGGTCTCATGAGCCTCCGCGGGCAACCCGGGCTGAACGCCCTCAAACAGACCGTCTTGGACACCGATGTCGATCAGCGGCCCACCTGCACAAAGCCTCGCGTTGCGAACAATCAGATCAAGCATCACTCCCTCCCTCCCGCGGCAGCCTGCGCCGCCATGCGCGGGTCATTACTGATGATCATCTCAACCCCTGCGGCCACAAAACGGCGCACGAGCACGCTCAGGTCGACCGTCCATGGCGCAATTGCCAGACCAGCCTCGTGTACTTCACGGACAAGCGCGTCGAGGGTGTTGAGAAAGTAGGGGTGGATTGCATTGGCGCCCTGCTCACGGGCCGCGGCAACCACGTCTGGGGCCTTGACGAGCCACGGCGCGTACAATAACCCAGTCCGCGCCTTGGCATCCAGCTTTCGCATGACCCCCATGCTCTGCACATTGAACGAAGAGTAGACGACATTCAGCGAGTACCTGCTCGCCAGCTCCAGCAGACGTTCCTCCATCCCCTCATAGGCGACCTCAGAATTCTTGAGCTCGACGTTGAGGGTCGCCCGCGTCCCGTCAAAGACCTCAAAGACTTCCCGCATGGTAGGTATTGGCTCGTGGCGTTGCGGTTCGGAGAACCGAACACTGGCATCGAGCTTGCAGATCTCCTGCAGGGTGAAATCCTTCACCCAACCGTGGCCATCTGTGGTCCTGTCGACCTTCTCATCATGTATGACGACCAGCTCTCCGTCTTTCGTCATCTGGACATCGCATTCGGCACCGTCGACACCGTGGTCCAGATCGTCCCGTACAAGCGCGAACGAGGCCACTGTGTTCTCGGGAGCCAGTCGAGGCTCCCCCCTGTGTCCGAGTACCAGCATGACCAGGCCCCCTCATTCATGATCCAGAACAGCTCGACTGGCATACAATGCGCGCCAGAGGCTACCCAATGATAGTCCGAAACAGGAGACAGGCAACGCCCGCGCACCACAAGGAGAGGGCCGAAAAGCTCAGAATCGGCCCCAGGACCGGACATCGGTACGGACTTCGTTGACAAGGGTCACCATCTCCCTATCCTGAGAGTACCCGAGAAAGCGAAGCCTGAAGCCGTTTTCCTCGAGAGAGATAGGGAGGTTATCATGGGAACGTTCATATCACTCAAGACGGCAATCCCTGGACCGAAATCCGTCGAGCTTGCCAAGAGGGAGGCCAAGGTCGTCGCAGCACCAATGTGCGACGCTCTGTCGCCTGCCTGGATCGCTGAGGGACATGGGGCATTGGTGACCGACGTCGACGGCAACACCTTTATCGACCTTACCGGCGGCTGGGGCTGCCTGGCGGTAGGCCACTCGCATCCTCGCGTGACCGCGGTCATCAAGGACCAGGTGGAGCACTTCCTGCACACCGACTTCACTTCAATCCCCTACGAGCCGTACCTCGCCGTTTGCGAGAAGCTCGCCAAGCTCGCACCTGGCGACTTCGAGAAGTCCGTGGCCCTGTTCAACAACGGCGCGGAGGCCATCGAGAACGCCGTCAAGATTGCACGCCACGTCACCGGCCGAACCGGCGTCGTCGTATTTGACCGTGCCTTCCATGGTCGCACGCTCCTCACAATGACCATGACGCATAAGGCACATCCCTACAAAGATGGGTTTGGCCCATTCGCGCCGGATGTCTATCGCATGCCCTTCGTCACTCCCTATCATCCATCCATCGGGATCGAGGAGTGGGAGAAGCTCCTGACAACATACGTTGACCCTTCGACGGTCGCCTGCTTCGTAGTCGAGCCTATTCAGGGCGAGGGTGGCTTCCGCGTCCCCTCCGATGGTTTCCTCGAGATGCTGCGAGAGGTCTCGAAGAAGTACGGCATCCTGCTCATCGTCGACGAGATTCAGGCGGGTGTCGGCCGTACGGGCAAGTTCTTCTCCATCGAGAACTGGAACGTCGTCCCGGACATCATCTGCTCAGCCAAATCCCTGGCAGCCGGCATGCCACTCTCGGCAGTCATCGCCCGGAAATACCTCATGGACAAGCTGCCCGGAAGCAGCCTCGGCGGCACCTATGTCGGCAATCCTGTTGCATGCCGCGCGGCGGCTGAAGTCATCGACATCATTGAGGACGAACACCTGCTTGGTCGTTCCATTGCCATTGGCAAGCTCATTCGCAGCCACTGGGATGCCTGGAAGGACAAATACGAGATCATCGGCGATGTCCGTGGCATAGGTGCCATGCAAGCCATCGAGTTCGTGAAGGACCGCACAACCCGTGAGCCCGCGACGCAGTTGAACGGTCAGATCATCAAGGAATGCCTGCACCACGGCGTCTTCGTGGCCGGTTCGGGCATTTATGGAAACTGCATCCGGATGCTCGTCTCGCTTGAGATCACGGACGAGCAGTTGATAGAAGCCTTCGGCGTCATGGAGACCGCTGTTGCTCGCGCCAACGAATCGCGCTAGTCCACCAGATCTGATTGTGTCAGCATTGAAAGAAGCCGGGGCAATTGCCCCGGCTTCTTACTTGCACGGCCGTCCAGTTTACTGAACTCGCTTCTTGCGGCTGTCCGTCTCGATGATGACAGTGACTGGACCGTCGTTGACCAAGCCTACCTCCATATGGGCGCCGAAGACTCCTTTCTGAACGTCGAAACCCTGTCCCCGCAGTCCCGTGCATACGTTCTGATAGACCTCATCTGCATACGCTCCTGGAGCCGCACCTGTGAAGCTGGGTCTGTTGCCGCGAGCCACATCTCCGTAGAGCGTAAACTGACTGACGACGAGAAAAGATCCTTTGATGTCTGCTACCGACCGGTTCATCAGGCCGTCTGCGTCTGCGAAGATGCGCAGGCCAGTCAGCTTTCGCACCATGAACGCAGTGTCATCGGGGCCGTCATCGGGAGCGATCCCCAGCAGTACCATCAACCCTGCCCCAATATGCCCGACCTGCTTGCCGTCCACAGCGACCGACGCACTGCTCACTCGTTGCACCACTGCTCGCATGTTCCACCTCTCAGTCGTCTTCAGTCACAGACTCATAGTAGCACGAACAGCCTGCAACGCGAATGGAGATTTCTGAGGTTGACACTCGGGACCTTCCCGGTATACTTGGACTGTTCGTTTCCAAGACGTGGGGATATAGCTCAGCTGGGAGAGCGCCTGCATGGCATGCAGGAGGTCGGGGGTTCGAGCCCCCCTATCTCCACCACGTGCTCTAGAGCAGCTCCAAGACTCACTCTGAACATCACTCCTCCGTACGTTCTCCCCCGCATTCGCCCCCACCTGACTGCCTGCATTTATCACGGCAGCATCAATGTCACCTCTTCAAGATGCAGGAGTCCTGTCCTGAGACGAGCCTGCGAGTGCTGCGCTCCAGGCGTCCGATGCTGCTGTGATGAGAATTCGATCTTCCTCCACCGTGCCCCTCATTTGGTTCGCATAGCCCTGCGGCGGGGGCTCCGATCAGTGCGCACCGGGCACGTGTGTTCATCAGTCTGCGCCACCCTGCGCGTGCTATCGTGCCCGTCTTCGCGCAGACACGCTACTGCCTAACAAACGTGTCTGCCTCCGTGATCGCTCGGATGGGGAGAGACTCACGAATCGAAGACGACAGAGACTGTCTCAAGGGCCACCTGCTGCTCATCCATCAGAACTGCGCTGTGCCCGGTCTTCGACTTGGCGGAGTCTGCCCTGACAATGTAACGGAAGACGCCTCCTCCATAGGTCCCGGCAAGCAGAGTCGTAGGAGTGCCAGCGCTCACGGCAAGCACCCAGACGTCCGTCTTCGTGAGCCCCGTGTTCATCGGCGTCCATGAGCCGCCGCGATCCGTGGAGCAGAAGACACCACCGCCGTAGCTGCCCGCATACAGCGTGGAGGGAACTGCGGGATCCATCACAACAGAGTGGATATTCTTGCTGGTGAGACCAGCATTCATTGCCGTCCAAGTCGCTCCGCTGTCCGCGGAGCGGAAGAGACCGCCTCCTTCAGTGCCAGCGTACGCGGTAGAAGAAGTGGGGTCGACCGCAAGCGCCCAGACATTTGCGTACGTGATTCCGGCGTTCGCCACAGTCCATGTGGCTCCGCTGTCAGCGGAGCGGAAGACGCCACTGCCATACGTGCCCGCATAGAGAACACCGGGTATGGCAGGGTCGATGGCAAGAGAGCAGACGTGCAGATTGGCGAGGCCGGTGTCCGCCTCGGTCCACGAAGCGCCACCGTCTGTGGAACGGAAGATCCCACCATATGTACCGGCGTACAGGATAGCGGGGACGAGAGAGCTGATGGCAAGACACTGAACGCGCTTCTCGGCAAGCCCAGAGTTGGCTGCTGTCCAGTGGTCGCCAGCGTCCGTGGAGACGAAGATTCCTCGGCCCGCCGTCCCCGCGTACACGGTGGTAGAGGCCTTGGGGTTGACTACGAGAGAACCCACACATGTCCCATCGGGAAGGCCAGTGCTGACAGCTGTCCAGGTCGATCCATTGTCCGTTGAGCGGAAGACCCCCTTTCCCCAGGTGCCTGCGTACACAATCGCGGGGATGGCAGGGCCCAGGCCAAGGCAGCGGATGTCATCTTCATGCAGCGGCAACTGCATCCACTCCCCCGTCTTTGTGCCACATGCGAACAACATGCAGCAGAGGCTTGGGATGAGACAGCACAGAACAAGCCTCAAAACAACACGGACTAGTCGTTTCATTGCGGCGGCCTCCGTTTGACGTTGCATCCATCACTGAACGCTGCTCTTGGTCAATACGCTACTCGTATTATTCCCAGGTAGGTGACAACTGTCAACCGATTCGCTTCCTTCGGCCGGCGACTCTGACGGGCGACAGAGTGGCAATGGCATCGAAGCAGATACCGTCAATCAGCGCCGAATACCCCCGCCGACCGAGCTCGGAGGGCGCTGATCAATGTGCCGACAGGCAGTCGTGAAAAACGGTCATTGCCCCCTCTCTCCACCACACAACCGCCACTGCCCTACTCCCGACCGACTCCTGAGTGTTTGACCTGAGCTCGCTAGGTGCGAGACCCGCTTCTCTTGTACTGGAGGTGCAATTGCCGAGAGTATAGGTGTTACTGGACATGTGATGCTTCCGGAAATGAGGTGGTGACTAGAGATGGAAGAGAGACTCATTGCTCCCTGCGGGATGAACTGCGGCGTATGTGTCAGCTATCTGGCGATGAAGTACGACCTGAAGAAGCAGGGATTTGCGAAGGCGTACTGCGCCGGCTGCCTGCCACGCGGTAAGAACTGTGCCTTCATGAAGAAGCAGTGCGATCTGCTCGGGAAAGGACTCGTTCGGTTCTGCTATGAGTGCAGAGATTTCCCCTGCAGTCGGCTGAAGGCTCTCGACAAGCGCTACCGTACCAAGTACCATATGAGCATGATTGAGAACCTCGAGTTCATCAGAGAGCACGGCATCGAGAGGTTCCTGAGAAAGGAAGAGGCGAAGTGGCGCTGCCCTGAATGCGGCGAGACGATATGCTGTCACAACGGACTGTGCTTGAATTGCAGTCTCGACACGCTGCGCCAGAACAAGGAGTACCGCTGGGATGAGGAGTAAACACCACAAACGAGATTCAAATCACGAGGGGGAATGAATGGAAGACAGAGTGATCAATAGTCTGGGAGAGGAGAAAGACGACATCATCCTCATTCCATCGGAGGGACAGAGATGAGCAATTGGAAAGCCCTGCTCAAAGCAGACCCAACGGATTGGCTGTTGGAAGAAGACAACCCTTCCGTGCGCTACTTCACGTTGAGAGACATTCTGGACAGGCCACAGGATGATACGGGAGTACAAACTGCTAGACGAGAGATTATGCACACGGGCATGGTGCCCGATATTCTTAGTAGACAGCGGGAGCCCGCGTACCTTCAAGCCTTTCCGAGATTCTACACCAACAAGTACGAAGGCATTGTGTGGTCGTTGATCGTGCTCGCTGAGTTCGGCGCCGATGTCAATCCACAGATCAAAGAACAGTGCGAGTACGTACTCACCAATTCGCAGGAGACGCTGAACGGTGGTTTTTCGATGCATACAGCCCAGAAGACGGGTGGCGGCAGAACAACCGAGGTCATCCCATGCCTGACTGGAAACATGGTATGGAGCCTGATACGCTTCGGCTATCTCGATGACCCGAGGCTGCAAAAGGGTATCGATTGGATCACCCGATACATGCGGTTTAACGACGGCGTTGAGAATACTCCGCAAGTTCCGCCGTATGATCGGCTCGAAATGTGCTGGGGCAAACATGTCTGTCACATGGGTGTGGTCAAGGCGCTAAAAGCGCTAAGCGCCATACCGCAGGAGAGAAGAACGACCGGTGAAATAGGCGATACGATACAGAAGGCAACCGAGTTCCTGTTGATTCACCATATCTACAAACGCAGCCATGACCTAAGTCGAATTTCCAAGCCCGGATGGCTCAAGTTCAGCTTCCCTCTGATGTATCAGACGGATGCACTGGAAATCCTGGATATCTTGACCGGACTCGGCGTGGAAGACAGCCGCATGGATGAAGCCATGGACATCGTCCTTGCGAAGCAGGACACCATGGGTAGATGGAAAACGGAGAGCAACTACGGCGGCGACCGGCTACTCATCCCGATGGGACAGAAAGACGAACACAGCAAGTGGATCACGCTCAGGGCTATGAGAGTGCTAAAGAGGCACGCATGCAGACAGGGATGAATACACTGGCTCAGATTGAAATTGTTCTTCTTGCCCCGCTCTAGTAGACGGATCACTATGCACATGAGATCATCCGGAGCAAGATACCAGTTGCCTCAAGGGAGTGCAATGTGGAATCTCCAGTGGATAACTATGTCAGCAGGTCCCAGGTCGATGCGTCTTGCGAATCGATACACGGCTTCCGGCTGGCTTTTTCGGTCAGGACCGTGAAAGAATGGCTCGAAGTCGGCGAGAACCTTCTCTACCTCATCCAACTGTGATTTCTCTTGATCAATCTCCGCTCTCTGCCGCAGCCCTCGAACGTGTCCATTAATCTGCATTCCTGGTCGCTGAAGGTCCGAAACCAGCCCGCCACCTTGATCCAGTCGGCACTCTCAGGACTGGTATCCAGATAGAAGACGCCTGTCGTGTGGATGACGCCGTTCTTGTCTACTAGCTCTTTGCCTGCTCGGTCACTTCCGGCGCCTCTCGATTGGCTCCCCGGTCGCGATGTCGACGGGCCTGTCCCACTTCTCGGCCTTCGCCACCAGCTCTTCGATATTCGGGACGGGAATGTCCTCTGCACCAGGTTCCCGCCAATAGCCTGTCAGGAAGTTGATCCAGCCGTAGATGCTCTGATGCGGAGGGTATACGAGACCCTGGCATACCTGGGCACCCAGGTCCGTCAGTTCAAAAGGCGACGTGACCTCCTTCGCATCCTTCCGATATGCATACACCTGATTGTTGCCTTCGATGATCGCTAGCCGTACTGCCATACGCTCTACCTCCTCCGACCACTTCGCACTCAGGTGGCGACGAAGCCGCGCAGCTGTTCTTAGTATATAGCGACACTCTGGGCTGTTCAAGGTATCGAGGACTACAATCACGTCCGTAGCGATCCGATTCCAATCGCTCACGGAGACTCCGAGAAGACCATCTCCAAGACCAGTTCGAGTAGTAGCTTCGCTGATGGATCACAGGATGACTGCCGCGCTTGTGGCGCCACCTCGGGACTCGACTGACTCCCCCTCGTCCCGTCGTCCCAAGCTGACCAATCAATGCAGGAACGTCCAAGATACCTGTGCCGTCGTCCCGTCCGTCATTTCCTGCAATACTCCCCGGAGGCGAAATCCTGCCATTTCCCAGTCAAAGAGCTCCTCGAATGCTTCTTTGATGCCTCGTATTCGGCGTGTGGTAGTGTATAATTGCGGTAGACGGGGAATCTGAAGTCCTCGTCAGGAGTCCAGTTCTCGGCGATCGCGGGAGGCGATTATGATAAGAGCAGTGGCAATCAATGGCAGCCCCCAAATGGAGAAGGGGAATACGGCCTTGGTTTTGGCTTCGTTCATCCAAGGCATGACGGACGCCGGATCTGAAGTCGAGCTACTCTATGCGAGCCGTTTGAAGGTCAAGCCATGCAGCTGTGGGGTGATGTATTGCTGGAACGACGGTCCCGGAGAGTGCTGTATCCAGGATGACATGCAATTGCTCTATCCAAAGCTGAAGGCTGCTGATGTTCTCATCCTGGCGACCCCGGTGTATGTTCCTTTGCCGGGTGACATGCAGAATGTAGTCAACCGGCTCATGCCTCTTATCGACCCGAAGCTGGAGACACGTCAAGGGCGTACGCGAGCCAGGCTTCATGAAGATGTCAACATCCAGAAGATTGTGCTTGTTGCGACAAGCGGGTGGCGGGAGGTCGAGAACTGCGACACCGTCGTGCGTGTCGTTCGGGAACTAGCTGAAGATGCGAGCGTCGAGTTCGCGGGAGCGGTTCTCAGGCCTCACTCGGATGCGATGAAGGTCGATGACAAGATCACTGAGGACGGGGAAGCTGTCCTGGATGCGGTGAGAAGAGCCGGAAGTGAACTCGTCGGGCAAGGCAGAATGAGCCAGGAGACCTTGAAGATGATCAGTCGTCCCCTCTTCTGAGATGGGGTAAGCCAGTACGGTGTCAGCAGATCTGGAATGCCTTCTTCAGTGAGTGTTCTCGGATTGCCCTGCGCTTGCGGGACTCTGCAGCAACTCGCGAATACGGCCTTCCGGTTCATCACCGAGCTTCATCCCATGCAGAAGGACGCGAAAGTAGACCTGCTCCCCATAGGAGCGCCGTACGACAGCTCTGACGCCGGCATTCAAACGCTGCCCCACCATACCTTCGATGAGGGCGACTCCCGCGAGGGGAACAGTCCATTCATAGACGTCGTTGTCCCAGGCTGTCAGGTCGGATTTGTGCCTTGGACCTGAGACGTCTCCGGTGACGACTCCATCGCGGGCCACCAGTACAACAACCGTCTCGCCGACCGCCCAGTCCAGGAAGCGATTCCTTGGGCTACCCCACACCCCATCAGCGACGATGACTCGGGCTTTGCGCCAGCTATCAAGCGTGACTACTCTCACGGTTCTCGCTCCCGCCAGTCCTGGAGAAGAAACGATGTCATGGATTGTGCTGGGCTGGAATGGCTTCCAGCGTCTTCGTCAGTGTATCGTTGATCGTCTTGAGAGAACCGCCGATGGGCCCTGGTCCCCCGTCATCGTTGCACTCAAGCCCCCCGCAGAATCTGGAGGAATTCTTCGTGTTGCCCGACCACACCCTCTCGTTTGGGAAGATGCTGCTGATGTCATCGATCAGATGCACGCTTGGCTCTCCTGCGTTGTAGCAGGCGAACTGGTAGGTTCCGCCACCACCACAGTCTTCCCCAAAAGCCGGCCAGATGAGAGTCACACCGTTGCCACATGCCACAGTCGGGTAGATCGCGTGCTTTCCTCCAGACGCCTGCAATTTGAGAGCGTTGTCCTGGAACTCAAGGGTTGCCCGCATGATGTCGTCATCCGTCTTGCCAGATTCATAGTGGAGCGTCTTCCCCTTGGTCTCAGTTGAACCAGTGGCATTCCAGACTGCTGAATGGCTTGTCGACTCGCTTCCGTGCGCAGAAGTATAGACGTATTTCAACTCAAGATTCCGGTCGTCGATGACCTTCCAGGCCATGATCACCTTCTCAACATCCCCGTTGTGAGACTTGACTCCGCCAACTGCGCCGACAAATGGAAGATTTGAACCATATCTCCCATAGTCCCTGCTCCAGGCAATGGCATAGATGAACAGGACATATCTCTCGTTTGACTTGGTCGTGTAGGGGGTAATCCGCACGAAATTGACGACCTTGTCTGTGTCCCGATGGTCTAACCACTCTTCCATGTTGTCGAGCTCAAAGTATGGGTTGGCCTGGACCATGGCTTCTTCCTCCCAGGCTTGGTTGATTCCGTCCTCATCTACGTCGTACTTCTTGTCTACAAACATGGAGGAGTTGGTTTGGATCTTCCTTCCTGCGTCTGAGAAGGTGAGGTTCGGCTGGTAGACGTTCATCGTGAAGGTTCTGGTGGCCAAGCGTTTGGAGTCCGGAGCTGTAACCTCAAGGGCTACCCGATAGGCCCCGGGATTGACGAATGTCCAACCGAAGGAGCTCTTGTCGCTCAGAATCTCTGAGCCCATCTTCCATGTGTAGATGAGGCCTGCGTCCGGCAGATCTGTGTCCACATGGCTGCATGTGAAGTCTACTTCAAGTGCAGACGTTCCATCGAGTGGGGAGGCGTTTGTGGAGAACTCCGGGTACCTCGCGCTGATGGCAACCTCTGCACGCCACGATTGACTCTTGTCGTCGCTCGTCACGGTAGCCTTTGCGGTGTAGTCTCCAAGCTTGTATGTGTGTAGGACGTTCGTCGTGCTGCCCTTGTCCCCATCCCCGAAATCCCATGCAACGTTCCCGAATGCGCCGGGATTGTCGGTCTTGAGTTCAAGCCTGTACGTCAGGCCATCTGCAACGTAATACTCTGGTGTTGCCACGAGTCTGATATCGGGGGATTTGAGCACTGCAATCTGGAGCGACTTGCTGAGAGCCTCCTGAGAATTGCCGTATTTTACGGAAACGGTCACGTTGTAGCTGCCATCCTTCGCGAAGCGGTGGACGATTCCATTGCCAGTCCCCGTTGTGCCATCCCCGAAATCCCACGCGTACGAGATGTCGTTCGGCCCAAATTCGGCTGGCGCATTCTTGACCGTGCAGGTGAACTTCGTGTCCGTAGTTGAAGAGTAGACCTGGTCAGGGCTGTAGTCTATGGAAAAATCGGGTATCCAGTTGAATGGGAGCTTTGACAGCTTGTAGCACACGAGATACCAGCCCGCGCCCACGCCTCCCTTTTCACTACGCATAGCAACAATCAATGGTCCGGAGCAGACGACCTGGGCTTCGTAGCCGGTGAATTCCGTGTAGTTGAGGAACGAGCCTGTTTCGTAACTCCACTGATAGATCCCATCTCCATGATCTCGTAGACCGCCCGACTCACACAGCCAGACAATGGCATCGTTTGCGAAGTATGGACCTCTCCCAAAGAATGGCTCCTCCGGCCGTTTCTTGGTCCACAAGGCATCGCCCGCACCCTGGCTTGGAAATATGGAATCGGCCTTCCTCGAAAACGTATAGCCCCCAAACCTCCCAAGAATCTCTGAACCTGCTTGTTCGGCGATGACCTGCCCGGAAGTGTCCACGACATACGCATACTTCTTCCCGTTGAAGAAGTAGGAGTCGTCCGTCAGCAAAGAGGCGTTGCCGGTGACATGGAGACGGTCTCCGCCACCGAGGTAGTGACCCAACCTGCTATTTGAGTCTGCAACAATGGCATAGGTTTCAGACGTTGTGAGCGCGATCTCAGACATCACGGCCCTTCTTGAGAAGTCATAGACGACAAGCTTGTCTCTATCAGTGCAGAAGAACACGTTCTTCTGCGGATCCCAGGCGAAGATGCCACCCCCAAGGTACTTGCTGGGTACGTGTCCCAGGACCTTGCCCGTCTCCAAGCTGAAGATCGCAGGATCCCCTTGCCCGGTAGGGTCAAGAGACGGATCTTCAATGATACAGTCAGGGTAAAGGAGCTTGTATATGTAGTTGTCATCTGATACGTTCAAGTCTTTTCTTTTCAGCGTCCTCTTGTCGATGAGGTAGTCGGGTGCGTTTCGAACCTCGACATACAAGAAGTTGCCAAGGTTCATCACCCATTGAGGAGCTCCCGTTGGAATCGTCTGCACGAAGGCAAGGTGCTTCTTCAGGTCATAGACACTGATTCCATCTTTGACCCAGACGAAGACGTACCTTCCACCAATGTCAGTCTCATAGACACTGCCAGAGACACTCACGTCTCCAATGAGATTTCCGCTGGAAATATCGAGAGCAAATAGGTACGTGCCTTCAGTAGAAGTGCCTGGGTCATATTCGACAGAACCCACTCCGACAGTACCTTCAACGCGGAATTCTCCTACATATCCCCTGGAAAGCTTGAGCGGTCCCCAGGTGACCGCGGTACCATAAGGCGTCGAGCCTGTCTGACCCAGATTAGTTGGCGTCTTCCTCTTGCAGGCGGTTGAGAGAATCACTGCAAGAAGTACTAACACAAGGACTGCGGTTCGTCTCAGACGCGGAGTTCTCTTATTCATGAACATTGCACTCATCAACCCCTCTCGAAACAGCACCTACACAAATAGTCCAACAAACAGGGCAATTTGCAATCACCCTGTTGCCGATATACTGACCATATCCTATGGGCCTGGCAGGACCCGAAAGCGGAGTGACCGATATGGGAGATGAAAGGAATGACCAGCCGGGACTCGAGGGAACAAGAATCGCTGGAGAAGTGCCTGAAACCGCGTCGAAGGAAATACTTCGCGAGGAATCTGTTCCTGTCCACAGCCGTATCTGGGTATCGGCAGCTGACGGTGGAGCTGCTATTCTCTGCTCAATCGCTGAAGGCGCAGCACTGACCTACTACTTCACGCGCGTCATGGGGCTGGCCCCACGACTCGCCTCCATCGTGTGGCTTCTCTTTGGCATTTGGAACGCCTTCAACGACCCGCTGTTCGGGTACATCAGTGACCGGACCCGAACCAAGCTTGGCCGCCGCATTCCGTACATTCGCTACGGTGCACCACTCTACGCCGCAGCGTTCGCGATCTTCTGGATCGTCGTGCCGGGTTCCAAGGGTAATCAGACGACTCTGTTCATTCAGATGCTCATCGGCATGTTCCTGTTCGATGCCCTCTATACGGCTATCGCAACGGCCGTCTACATCATGCCATACGAAATGGCAGTCTCTAACAAGGCACGAAGCAGCATCTTCATCTGGAAGATCGGGTTCAGCCTCGTTGCTACGGCATTCCCTATTGCCATCGGGCTCATTCAGCCGGGACCCGGCCAGGATGCCACACCCTACCGACTTATCATGATCGGTCTTGGGGTCCTCATGGCGGTAGTCATCTATGCCAGCACCTTCTTCTACAAGGAAAACCACTTCCAGCAGGAAGAGGAACAGTTCAGCTTTTGGAAATCGCTGGGCGCCTGCTTCCGCAACAAGTCCTTTGTCGTGTTCGAGTCCATCAGCTTCACCGTCATCTATGTTCAGAACCAGCTCATGCAAGGCATCTATTACTACTATGACGAAGTGAGCATGGGTGTTGCAAAGAGTACGGGAACATCCCTCACCCTCGGCTCGCTCTTTGTCGGGGCAATCCTGGGCCTGCTGCTGTTCCTCAACCGTCGTGATGTTTGGGGTGTCAAACGCTGCGTGCGCGTGTTTGCATCAATGTTCGGCGTCGGGTGCGTCGCCGGTCTCCTGTTCCCTCACCAGCTCATTCCGATGATGATCTCCTTTCTGTTGATTGGCGTGGGCTTTGCCGGTGGCATGTATCTCATTCCACTCATGAATGGAGATGTCATCGACGCAGACGAACACACCACAGGACTGCGGCGCGAAGGCATGTATGCCGGCGTCAACAGTTTTGTCACCAAGCCGGCCATGAGCCTGGCGCAAGCCATTTTCCTCGGGTTCCTGTCGCACGCAGGCTACGACCAGTCACTCGCCAAGGGTATGCAGAGCGCCTCGGCTGAAGCCGGCATCGTTCGAGCATGGTTCCTTATGCCCGCGATCCTTCTGCTGGCTTGTGCGGTTATCCTTCGCTGGTACCCACTTGACGGTCCCAACTGGGAACAGATCAAGTCACATCTCACGGTTGTGCACCGGGACAAGGAGAGGGCGTACCTAGCTCAACACGGTCTGAAGTAGAGAAGCGAGAATCCTCCCAGCATGCCTTTCCTGATTGTCGCCGCGATTACCACCCTGTTCCTGGTCGGAGCGGGATGGTATTTCTCGGGACTCGTCCTGCGCCCGCGACTGTTCGGCTATGACGAGACCTGGGACATCGAGGTAGACAAGGACCGTATCGACCCACTCTGGTGGAACAGCCTCCCTACCCAGGAAGTCTGGATCGACTCCCCGTTCGGCTACAAGATCCATGCCATCTGGGTGCCGAGCTCCCCGTCGAAACGGACAGTCATCCTGGTACATGGCATCACGTACACACTGTGGGGCTCTGTGAAGTACATGCCGCTCTTCTGGAACCGTGGATTCAACGTCTTGCTCGTTGACAATCGACACCATGGCAAAAGCGGAGGGCGGAACTGCACTTTTGGCTTCCGCGAACGATGGGATGTGAAAGCATGTACCGACTGGGTGTACGGACAGACTGGTTCGCATTCCGTGGTCGGTCTGCATGGAGAATCCATGGGGGCCGCCATCGTCCTCCAGGCCGCTGCAGTCGATCCGCGCCTGCGATTCGTCGTGTCGGACTGTGCCCCCGCCGACCTGTCCGAAGAGCTGGGAACACGCCTGTCATACGACTACAGGCTGCCGGCCTGGTTGATCGTCCCGGTTGCCAGCCTTGTGACGAAACTGCGAGCCGGATTCTGGTTCAGCCAGGTCTCACCCATCCATGACGTTACCAACATCGAAGCCCCCGTCCTGTTTATCCACGGCCAGGACGACGACTACGTCCGTCCCCAGATGGCTCAGCGACTCTACGACGCCAAGGTTCACGGATTGCGGAGATTGTACCTGGCCCCACATGCCGCACACGCTCAGTCCTTCTGGGAGAACAAGTTCGAATACGATCAAGTCCTCTGCTCCTTGCTGGAAGACTCGGGCCTCATGGCCGGGACGGGTTTGGCGGAAGTATCTCCCGCACTCGAACAGGCCTGATAGGCAGATCACCTGCATGAATTGCGGAGGCGCAACGCCCGGTTTTGTGGTATAGTCTATTGTTGAGTTTCTAAGTCGTGAGAACTGAAAATCGAAGGAGTACCATTGTGCTTAGCCGAAAGAAGAGAATGCGTTTGTGGACCTACCTTCTTGACCCGCCAGTGCTTGCCATGCTGACATTCCTCTTCTTCTACGTCATGAAGCCGGCCGACCGGAACCTTGGCGCATGCATGACAGGAGTCGTTTGTCTTGGCATTGTCCCACTCAGCGCCTGGTTTCACATGGTGCGCCACCCAGGTGACTTCGTCGGCGAACGCAAGGTCGGCTTCGTGCTCAGCATTGCCGGCTACGTCTCAGGGACACTGATCATGCTTGTTTTCTTCCACGAGTCACGCCTGAACATGGCACTCATGCTTTCGTACCTGTTCACTGTCATCGCGCTTACAGTCGTGAACCTCATGCACTACAAAGCATCGGGGCACGGAGCGGGAGCTGCAGGTCCAGCCACTGCGCTCACCATCGTGTATGGATGGCTGGGTACCATTTCCTTCTTCTTGCTTGTCCTCGTCGCCGTCGCCAAGATGGACATCAAGGAGCACACACTGGGGCAACTCTGCACTGGAGCCGGCCTTTCGATAGCCTCTACCCTGGCCGCTTTCGCACTCACAGGTACGCTGCACTTCTAGCCCCGGAACACTCGTACCTCTCCACAGCAACATCCGGCCTGGAAAACTGATATACTTGCATGGGTTGCGTGCAGGTGCAGTAGCCCCTGCAAGACACGTCAACGTACCGGCGGCATGTTGGACAAGGGGAGATGGGAATGAACTACGACTTCGAACGCGGGGTTGACCGACACAACACGGGTTGCGTCAAATGGGACCAGAGCTGTACTGTCTTCGGCAGTGAAGATGTCCTGCCCATGTGGGTGGCTGACATGGACTTCCCCATACCAAAGCCGGTCACTGAAGCATTGATACAACGCGCCCAGCACGAGGCCTATGGCTACTCCTGCGCAAGTCCGTCCGTCCTGGAGGCTATCACAGAGCGCCTGTGGCGCAACTACCAGTGGAAGGTCGATCCCGAGTGGCTGCTGTTCACACCCGGCGTCGTTCCGGCTGTACATGCTGCGGTGCGTGCATTCACACACCCAGGAGACGAGGTTGTCCTTCAGAGTCCTGTGTACTACCCCTTCTGGTCTGCCGTCCGCGAAAATGGCTGTCAGGTTGCCAACAACCAGCTGCAGTGGGGTGGCGCCCGGTATGCCATGGATCTCGAAGGACTAAGAAACATCTTTCGTCCACATGCGTCAGGCATGTCGATGTGTCCCTCACACGCAAAAATGATCGTTCTATGCAGTCCACACAATCCCGTGGGCCGTGTCTGGTCGCGAGACGAGCTGACAGCTCTTGGTGAGATTGCCCTTGCCAACGATGCGGTCGTCGTTTCCGACGAAATACACTGCGAACTGCTGCTGAATGGTTCGCGCCACATCCCATTTGCCTCTCTGAGCCCCGAGCTGGAGCAGAACAGCATCGTGTGCATGGCTCCGTCGAAAACGTTCAACCTCGCTGGCCTGGCCACCAGCTTCACCATCGTTCCCAATCCCAGAATGCGAGCAACACTGCAACGCCGCATCAACGGAGCCGTGGGCAGTGTCACACCATTTGGGTACACTGCACTGGAAGCCTCGTTCCGGGAAGGCGACGACTGGCTCACCCAGCTGCTGCACTACATCGAAGGCAATGTGACGTATGTCCGACTGTTCGTCCAGGACCATATGCCACAGGTAAAGGTCATGCCCATTGAGGGAACGTACCTGCTGTGGCTGGACTTCCGCGCGCTCGGCATGGACGTCCATCAGCTTTCGGACTTCCTTCGCGAGAAGGCCAAGGTCGGTCTGGACGATGGATATGTCTTCGGTCCCGGCGGCGAAGGTTTCGCGCGCATGAACATTGCATGCCCACGCTCGACCGTGCAAGAGGGCCTGACCCGCATTGCTGATGCCATACGAACACTGGAGCCGCAGTGATGCGCCTCTCCGGAAGTGAAGGGGGTGAACTGGACTGCACGACAATTGTCGTCGGACGGTCCGCATCGCTCTCGGGGTCACTTGTTGTCGGTCACAATGAAGATGATGCACACCGACTCGTCGTGCGACACCACATCGTCAAGGCTGGCGAGCATCCTGGCGCCACGCAACTGAGGGACGGGACACTGCTGTACCGCGAGCCACACACCTCTCTGGAGCTTCCGGTACCAGAGAGCACTCTGGCTTACGACTGGACAGAGC
>JAPLGL010000075.1 GCA_026390155.1 Caldisericota bacterium | reverse complement strand
CCCATGGCAGTCATCTCCGTCCCGAGTACGTCCGTGACGGCCGCACTGTACGGATGAGTCATGTCCGTGTGAACGACCTTGCCAACCTCGAAGAACGTCTGCGCACGCACTTTGGTGAAGTCCAGAAAGCCATCCATCAGCGCGTACGATCCAGGCGCAATAGACTCTCTGAGCGATCCAACGGCACTCGTCGTGACGACCTTCTCGACGCCAAGCATATAGAGTGCCATAATATTGGCTCTGTAGTTGATGAGATGGGGTGGTACGACGTGACCTTCCCCATGACGCTTGAGAACACAGACATCCGCCCCACACATGGAGCCCCGAACATAACCTACATTGCCAAAGGGGGTTTTGATGCTGGAAAGGATCGCGTCGGAAAGAATCTGGATACTGTCGACGCCCGTGCCAACAATAAGACCAACAGGTCTGGACATGACTGCTCCTCAGGAACAAGTTGTCTAATACCTAGTAGATTGTAGTTCCAAGGCTGCCAATGTCAACCCAAAACCAGCTTCCAGTGCTGCATCCTTGCGATGGCGCTTTGACTATCATAATGAAGTCCATATAATACACGTTCATGGGGCCGTGGCTCAGCTGGGAGAGCGCATCCCTCGCACGGATGAGGTCAGGGGTTCGAATCCCCTCGGCTCCACCACATAGCGCAACCCCGATCTGGGACTCGCTCTAGAGCACGTGTTATTCATATCCCCTCCCCCACCTGACCGCATTTCGCTTCAACAAGAGCATCATCACTGTTCCTTCGAGGAGCACGACTCAGTGCGCGGCGCTGCGCCCCGTGTGCAGTACACAGCGCCTCACGGCCGAACCAAAGAAGCCATTCTGCGCATGGAGTAGAAGCTCCAGCGAGCCTATCCATACAGCCTCTTCAATATGCGACAAATCGCGAGTGTAACCCACGGCCTCATCTGTAGCACCTTGGTGGACTCCTGCTCCTGGGCCCTGGCATATGATACCCTCCACAACCCACTCTCTTGTTGATGTTCTGCCAACCAGGCCAACCCCTTCTGGATCTGCAAGTCCTCCTTGGGTAGACCCATCAGCGAGAGTGAATCCAGCGCAGAGATCAAGCTGTTCCACCAGAACGGATACTCGAATCGCACCCAGTAGCCGGCTGCCTGATATGAGCTGCAGGAATCCGGCTGGAAGAATCGGGACTTCAGCAGCGACGCGGCGACCATCGCCGCCTCGGAGTGACGCTGCTGCGGATGCAATGCAAAGGCTCGCAGCACCATGCCTGTCCAATTGTGCGAGAAGGATTTGGAGCGGTCAGGCTCAACCGGGTCGGCATACTCCGAGGTCAACCGGTACTGCGTGGCGCGGTCCAACTTGCGGGTGATGAGCGGGATCGTCCAGCCGCCGTCATCCTGTCGCATGGTCAGCAACCACCTGAAGCCTCTATCGATACGCGGATCGTCCGCGTAGCCGGCCTCCTCGAGGAGAGCCATGATCACACCGGTGTAGTAGGTGGCGTACTGATTGGCTAGCATGCCCCGGATGTCCCCCTGCGGGGTTTGACACGAGAACAGATACTCAGCGGCCTTCCGAATCTGGGGATGCTCCCGGTTCAAGCCATACTGCTCCACCAGGAATCTAGACTGCCGCCAGGTCTCGATAAGATTGTAGTTGATGGCCAAGTGCTTCTGTTCGCCAAGCCTGGCCCAGGAGCCGTCGGCAAGTTGCCTCTTGAGGATTCGTTGCACCGTCGGCAATTCCCACAGGCCAAGAACCGGCCCCACCTGCTCACCCAGCAGGTCACGTCGTGTCATGTATTGAAGGGCCAAGTTACCAGACGTCAGGAGCGGTCGGAGGGGATCGAACTTCAATTGTCGCAGCCAGCTATCCACGGTCCACCACCTCACGCATGGCGTCTTGCACGCCTACTCCCCGCAGGTTGACCATCTCTTCCCGTGATGCGAGTATTGTACTCTGAAGTATGCTGCCTGAAACACCGATATGGGCCGGTCCCGCTCCCTCCACAATTTGGCCGGAGAAACAGCGAGTGCCAAACGGGAGACCCTGTCGTCTTCGACGTTCGGAAGACCCTTTCGTTCGCCCGTTTTCCAGTTTCGAAGCCACTCTCAAGTGGCAGTCTGCCTGGATCCAGGAAGGCAGCTTCGTCTTGTGCCAGCGCTCATCGAGGTCCAACACGACCGAGCGTGCAGAATGCTGACGAGGACATTTACAGGTGGTCGTGACGACCGGTCAATCCCTGTCGGCTCCACCAAAGTAGCATCAGAACCGACTTTGGTGGACTTTCATAAGTCAGAAAGTCATGGGGATAGCAACCGCTCATCTCATTGTTGAGAGTACCTGTATTCTTGATAATTTGCACCGTTCCCTAAAATGACATTGAGCGAAGCCAAAGACAACAGATCTCAATGTGGCTGCAAGTTCGCTACGGATAGTGGTGACCTGAACTTGATTCGGTCAGTTAAGGAAGGAGGGGAGTATGACAAAAAGGTTAGTCACGTCTATGATTACCTTCTTGGTAGTCTTTTCACTTTGTACTCTTGCAGCTTCGGCGACTCTCACACGAGGAATCTGGCCAGTGTTTCGCCATGACCTTCAGCATACGGGGCGATCTCCATATGATACAAGTGGAAACAACGGCACGCTTAAGTGGAGATATGAAACTGGTAGCATATTTGCTTCTTCTGCCATTGGTTCTGACGGAACGATATATGTAGGGTCAGAAGACCATTACCTCTATGCACTGAACTCCGATGGCACGCTCAAATGGAGATATCAGACTGGTGACTATGTAGGCTCTTCTCCTGCCATTGGTTCTGATGGAACGGTATATGTGGGGTCAGATGACCATTATCTTTATGGACTGAACTCCGACGGCACGCTCAAATGGAGATATCAAACTGGTGTCAACATAGACTCTTCTCCCGCCATTGGTTCTGATGGAACGGTATATGTGGGGTCGCATGACCATTATATTGCGGGGTTAGATGACCATTATCTCTATGCACTGAACCCCGAAGGCACACTTAAGTGGAGATATCGAACTGGTGATAGGGTGTTTTCTTCTCCTGCAATCGGCTCTGATGGAACAATATACGTAGGGTCACAAGGCCCCTATCTCTATGCACTGAACCCTGACGGCACGCTAAAATGGAGATATGGAACTGGTGACGCAATAGAGCCTTCTCCTGCCATCAGTTCAGACGGAACGATATATGTCGGGTCACATGATGATTATCTCTATGCACTGAACCCCGAAGGCACGCTTAAGTGGAGATATCAAACTGGTGACAATGTAGTCTCTTCTCCTGCCATCAGTTCTGACGGAACGATATATGTTGGGTCAGATGACCATTATCTCTATGCACTGAACTCCAACGGCACTCTTAAGTGGAGATATCAAACTGGTGACACGGTCAAATCTTCTCCTGCCATTGGTTCTGACGGAACGATATATGTAGGGTCAGCAGACCATTATCTCTATGCAATTGGACCGTTGAGCTACTCAATAGCGGTTGACGTGGTAGAGTCAGGTGTAGTTTCAAAGAATCCAGACAAGTCATTCTACAATTCAAGCGAAAGCGTAACCCTCACTGCAACTCCTTCAACAGGCTACCACTTTGTGAGTTGGAAGGGAGACATAGCTCAAGGTCAAGATACTGGCAATCCTCTTGCCATCACAGTAGACTCAAACAAGACCCTCACTGCAACCTTCGAAATCAACACGTACACTACAATATCCTCTTCAAGCACAGGCGGTTCCATTTCTCCTTCAGGCACAATTACTGTCAACTATGGAGACTCAAAGACCTTCACGATCACCCCAAATTCCGGCTATAAGATTTCCAATCTCAAAGTAGATGGAGTTTCCAAGGGTTCGGTATCTTCGTACACATTCTCTAACACAATTTCGGACCACAAAATAGAGGCATCCTTTGAAAAAGAGATAACGCAAACAGTAACCATACTCCAGATAGGTAACACAACCTTCACGGTAAATGGTTCAACAAGAACTCTTGACTCTCCGCCAATCATTAGGAACAGCAGAACTTTGTTGCCTATAAGGGCAGTTGTTGAGGCTCTAGGTGGAACAGTAGGTTGGAATGCAGCAGAACGTAAGGTAACTGTAACTCTTGGCTATAGGACAATTGAACTCTGGATAGGAAAGAGTATGGCAAACGTGAATCGTGTTGATATTCCCATTGATTCAAGCAACTCCAGAGTTGTCCCTGAGATCATAAGCTCAAGAACAATGTTACCATTAAGATTTGTCACTGAAAATCTCGGCTGTGATGTGCAGTGGGACGGAACCACAAAGACAATTACAGTAACATATCAGGCGCCATAGAAGGACTATTGATATAGTCCAATACTCAAACCCCTTGCCAAGTATGCAAGTGGTTTTTCGATGGCCAGCCTTCATCAAATACGTTCTTAGGGCCCAGAAGTCGCTCTAAATCTAAGGAAAATTGAAGAATTCCCTGTGTATGAGATTCGAATCTCCCCCCCTCCACCACAAACGGACTCAGTCTTTGATACGGTGATTGAGTCCTCCTTCTTTTGTCTAGAAGCCAGAAAAGCCTTGTCAATAGGGGATCCTCTGATTTTCGCCTTCTTCCACGTGTGGCCCTATGGTGGCCAATTTCGGCAAATAGGGATGTGACATACGTTGGATACAACGTCGGGATGCTCGTCCAGCCATGCGTAGGTGTCGCGATGTCAGGGTATCTTGTTCTCCGGTTTCTTCTTCGGGTTGCCTCGTGTCGCGTGAGGCCGGTTTGTGGGTTGCACCCTGGAGTGATTGTACTCTACGGCATTCTGGACAAGAACCTTTAGCAATCTCTCATTGACTTTGTCGTCCTTGCAAATATCAATGGTTCTCCATTGTCTACCTGTGAGTCCGTTATTGAAGAGCTTGTCAGGATCTGCAAGGCTCGCTCCCTGAGAGAAGGTGAGCTTCACTTTGTCCTTGAAGGCATTGGCAATACAGACCAACCCATCGTGGGACCACGCTGGACTTCCCATCCATTTCCACTCCTCCACAATGTCGGGATCAGCTTCGTGGATAATCCTCCTAATACTGGCAACCGTGGCGCCGCGCCAATCAGTGAGATTGGCGACTAGATCATCAATAAGTTCACTTGCTTTCATTACTCTAATACCTCCTAAATCACAATGTCATGTGCCGAATCAACATCGGAGTGTGTCTCTTCTAGAGGCTCCATAGAATAGGTTCACAGCAAATTGGGATTTAATGCATGCTGCATAGCGCACAGTGCGGTACGTTCCATGGTAGTTCACATCAGACCTCGGTCAAGGCGACAGGCACACATTGGAGACTAGGCAGCTCCAGGTAACGTTGAATTCTGGGAGTACAATCCAGAGAAGAGCACCAGATAGTGCACAATCCGCTCCCAAGCTGCTCACTGCGTCGCTATCACAGAACGCCTGCTCTATCCCACTCTTGCTTGACAGACATGTTGGACCCCAGTTGCTCAAGCACGCCGATCAGAACAACCACAAAGTGGTTGTCAGGCTGGCCAATCCCCCTCGGCTCCACCAGAGTCGTGTCAATACTTCGTTCTTGGCTCCGTTGTTGGACCCCACCCCATCCCTGTCTCTCCTGTCCACATGTCGAATCGCGCCTCGCACGCGTCAGGCCCAACTCACCAGAATCTTCTTGTCAAGAAACCAACCTTCTCCTGTGGCACAGTCAACCGCCCATGGCAAAGGCAATAGGAATTGACACCGTTCAACGTCTATGATATGTTGAAACCAGGCATCGATTCCTGGACGGAGGTAGAAACTAATGGGTAGAGGCGGCGGATCCGGTGGCAGAAGCAGCGGCGGATCCGGTAGTGGAGCCAGGAGCAGTGGCGGACGTAGCGGCGGCTCCTTCGGCAGTGGCGGACGTAGCGGCGGTTCCTTCGGTGGCAGCTCTGGAGGCCCTTCTTTCGGCGGCAGGCGCAGCGGAGACTCCTTAGGTGGGGGCAGTAGCGGCGGTTTCGGCGGGCCCTTCGGCGGCTCCTTCGGCAGCAGGCGCAGCGGAGACTCCTTCGGCGGCGACTTTGGCGGCTTCTTCGGCAGCGGTCCTCGAGGTCCCTCTGCCGGCGGCATGCGGCCAACCAGCGCTCCTCTTGGTAGCGGACGCAGCTATGGAGGCAGTCGTTCAAGGGGATGCGGCTGCCTTACCCTGATTGTCGTTCTGATTGTCATCGGAATTGCCATTGCTGCGATTACCGCATCCCATTCAGGCTCCGTTTCGAACAATTCCGGAGGAACCACCGAGATTACGGCATCTACCGTAGCACGCAAAGCGCTACCACGGGGCTCTGTCAATGAAACCGGCTACTACACTGACCAACTGGGATGGATTGACAACCAGACAAAGCTGCTCCCCGGCTTGAAGCACTTCTATCAAAAGACCGGCGTGCAGCCCTACCTGTTCATTACGGATACAATCAATGGTTCGCATTCTCCCACCGCCAGTGATCTCGATGAAGCTGCAAACAGCCTGTACGAAAAGTTGTTTACCGATGAAGCCCATTTGCTTCTCGTATTCTTCGAGTATGACAACAGCTACATGGACCGGTATGTTTGTGGTACACAGGCCAAGACCGTTATTGACAGCGAGGCCGCCAATATTCTGCTCGACTATGTCGATCGGTACTATTACGACAGCAATTTGTCGGAAGCGGCCTTCTTCAGCAAAGCCTTTACCGATGCGGCGGACCGCATCATGGAGGTAACAAGATCGCCCTGGATAATGGTGTTCGTCGTTCTGGGCATCGTTGTTCTGATGGTCACAGCATTCGCTTGGTGGAGACACGCAACAAATCAGAAGAATCTGGAAGCGAAACAGACGGAGGAAATGCTCAAGACACCGCTGGAGACATTTGGAGATACGGAGGCGGAGGAACTCGCGAAGAAGTACACGGACGACCAGGGGAAACCGGATCACAGAATCTAAGGAGGCAAACAGTGGGTATTCTGGACAGGTTCAACGACATCATCAAGGCAAACATCAACGCACTGATAGACAAGATGGAAGATCCGTCCAAGATGATCGACCAGTCCCTGCGCGACATGATGGAAGATCTGGCCGAGGTGAAGCGCAGTACTGCCGGAGTCATGGCCGAAGAGACGCGTACGAAGCGTCTCGTGGATGAGAATCAAGCAGAGGCTGCCAAGTACGGCGACTTTGCCAAGAAGGCGCTGGTGGCTGGAAACGAAGGCGATGCACGTGTGTTTATCGCCAAGAAACAGGAGATCGAAAACGTCGGCGCTGGCTTTATGACGGCCTACGCTGCGGCCCATGAGAATGCACTCAAGATGCGTCAGATGCACGATAAGCTCGCGTCAGACATTGATGCCCTCAAATCTCGCCGCGAGATGATCAAGGCCAAGGTCACTGTGGCAAAGACCCAGGAGACTCTGAATGAGGCCACATCGGCTATAGGAAGAACCGAAGGTGCAATGAACGCTTTTGGCCGCATGGAAGACAAGGCGAACAAGATGCTGGACGAGGCAAATGCCATGGCTGACCTGAACATGAAACCGATTGATTCAGCAAAGGCCCTGGAAGAGAAATACGCCACGAAGGGCACCGCCTCGGTGGACGAGGAATTGAACAAGATGAAAACCGAACTGGGGCTGTAGGTGCCTTCCACACAGAGACAATGGATTCATCCGGAGGCTGAGTGACAGTAAGTGTCTAAGCGCGAATTTGTCGCTGTGCGGGCTTCGGAACCTCGCATAGAATAAGGAGCATTGGCCCGCAGGGCAGGCAGGTCATCTATGGCTGCCGACCCTGCGGGTTCTGTCTTGCCACAATTCGGACTTCCCGCGGTTTCACCGCTATCTTCCTCCCATGAGGAGTATCGCCTCGGCCTTGCCGTCCAAGCCAATTCCAATGTGATCCGAGCAGGAGACAGATCACTGCAGGGATCCGAAAGGGAAACGCTCATGGTGTGACGTGCGCGAACATTGTCCGACGTCCGAGCCCGCAGCAGACTGACGAGGGTGCCCAGAAGGGCCCGCGCTATACGAAGTGTGCGAGAATCCAATTCACGCGTCTCAGAAGAGCCGAGGACACTACTCCCTCATCTGATCAACAGATACACAGTCGCCCCCATCGACAGCCCGAGCAGTACCGGCGCAAGTTGGTGGATCGTCAGCAACAGACTCTTCATGGGCTTCCCGGTGCTGAGCAGTGCCCCCGTAGCGAACAGCGCAATCGCGAGGACAGCCGAGGCAACTATTAACCCCACCAGCACCGTGCCCGTATGAACATACTTGAGCAAACGCCAGAACAGCATGCTCGTGAGAACGACTGTAGCAAGAGCGATCAGCTTGTGAACCATGATGAACAGTGTGCTCAGCGGCCTGCCCGAATTGCTGAGCCAGATCCCTGTGCCGATTGTCAGGAGATACAGCAACCCGATGCCAATGGCTCTTTCTGGTGCGCTCATGGAACCACCTCTCCATCTCGTGTTTGACTCCAGCTCCTTCGGCAATCCACAAGTCAGAGATTACAAGCTCGTGCGGGGGTGGGGCCCCGCGTTCTATGGCTTCGCGACGACAATGAGCTTCATCGATGATCCCCTGTCGTAGGCCTGACGGTCATAACCTCCGTAGATGTGTACGTCTGAAAAGCCTGCTTCCTTCAGAAGTGTGCAATACTCCTCGTCCAGGATTATCCTGATGCGAATATCGTGTCGTTCAAGGCTGTGTGTCTCCTCGCTGTGGAAGACGTCCAATATGTGAATGGTTTGGAAGTGCTCCTCGATGTCTCTGGCGAAGACTCGGGAGAAGTCATGGGTGTTGACAACCAGATCGAAGCGGAATTCACTCTGTAGCGTCCTGTGCGTTGTACTCTGGGTGACAAGCAGTACGCCCTTTGGGTCCAGTCTCCTGCGCATGGAGCGAAGGGCATCAACGAGATCCTCATGTGTGAGCATGTGATTCAAGGACTGAGTCAGACAGAGTACGGCGTCAAAGGTTCGTGGCCAGGCAATCTCCAGCATCCGGTAGTCGCAGGCCTTCGTTTCGACGTCCACGTTAAACAGCCCCAGGTTCTTGCGGCAGACTTGCAGCATGGGTTCAGAGTAGTCGCTGCCAAACAGCTCGAATCCAACGTTCGAGAGCATGATGAGGTGTTGGCCTGTTCCACATGCGCAGTCAAGCACCGTTCTGACCCCGCACTCGGCTAACACGGTGCGCAGGAACTCCTGTTCCGCCTGGTTGACCACTCCGATTTCACCGAACAGATCATAGTCCCTTGCCCAGCTTGCATAGCTGTCTTCATACGTAGTTGTCATGCAGGACCCCCATCAACAGTGCGATTCAGACAAGCATGATCCTGGCCAGCCAGCTTTCCTGGGACCTGGTGTGGCAGGCAAAACGTGACGATAACCCAGACGATCACGAGTACTGGGGCAAGCCACACAACCACTAGAGCCCGGAAGAACGCCCTGTTCTGCTATTCAGAATTGATCAGCGTATCGCCACTGGGCCAGAGTACCGACCAATCCCAGAATGCTAGTCAGAAAGAGAATGACATAGCTGACGATCCCCAATTGCGCGCTTTCAGCTCCTGCAGCACCAGCATATAGCATTGGAATCGACCATGGGAAATACCGTGCAAAACCCAACGCGCTCACAAATTGCGAAATGCCGAGAGCAAGAATAACAAACCCCACTGGAGCCAAATACCCACGGCCAAAACTGGCAAAGAACGCAACAGGAGTACAGAGCAACATTGTGAGAAGAGCAGTCACCGCAAATATGGAGACGCTGTGAGAAGCCGTTTCACTTGGCCAACCTGAGAGCTGAACGACGTCTCCCGCAACAAGACCAGAAGAGAGAAGTGTGAGTGAGAGCAATACGCACCAGATGACAACGACCACAAATTTGGCCAAGACGACAGATGATCGCGGAGCAGGTAGCGCAAGCAAGTCCTTTGCCGTATGGTCAGAATACTCGCGGCCAAAGTCCCAGCTTGTCACAAACCCAAACCCTACTAATCCTATCGCGGCAATTGCCAAGTTGAGGAATCCAAAGTAGGTCGACCAGTCCGCTGTCAGGTTCAACACGGTTGCTTTTGCGCCCAATATACCAAGTCTGTGCGCGAGTTCTGGATTCTTCGCAACGTACATCATCAGACTCATCAGCACAGGCACCAGGATGAAAGCCAGGATTGTTATCAAGAAGACTCTGGACCGACGAATCTTGAGGCCTTCAGCCCAAATAGCTGCAAGAATATCCTTCATCTTCCAGTTGCTCCGACCATTCTCAAGAAATACGACTCGAGATCTTCCTCTTCAACTCGTAGCAGAGTCGGTGGCAAGCCAGCACTTACCAGCATGGTTGCGATCCTGTCGGGGCAAACTACTGCTTCGTTGTCTCCTATTTCCAGAACCCCTTCCTTGGTCGTAGTGACCGAATACCCAGCCTTGATGAGTTCTGCCTGTGCTGACCTTCTGTCATGCGCATCCACAAGGAGTCTCTTTTGAAGGAGGCGCCCCAATTCATCTGCGTCTATCTCCTGTACGAGCCGCCCTTCATGAATTATGCCAATTCGGGTAGCCAGTCTCGATATCTCTCCCAGAATATGGCTGGATATGAATACCGTGACCCCATGGCCAGAGGACAGATCTCCAAGCAGCTCCCGTATCTCAACAATGCCGGCGGGATCCAGTCCATTTGCAGGTTCGTCCAGGATCAGGATATCTGGATTGTGCAAGAGTGCTTTCGCCAAACCAAGCCGTTGCATATTCCCCAAGGACAAGAGGCCCGCCTTCCTGTTTCTATAAGGAGTCAACCATAGCTTGTCAATCACCCTACCAACTGACTTATCATCCGGTATTCGACGCAATCGGCGCACGATTTCAAGATTCTCCCAGACGGTAAGCTCAGGATACGAGGAAGGAGTCTCCACAAGGTATCCAACGTGTTCCCACAAGTCACAACTGTCAGCACTTACCTTCTTCCCAAGTAGGAAGGCTGAGCCTGCTGTGGCGCGGATCATCCCCAGGAGCATTCGAATGGTTGTTGTCTTGCCCGCACCGTTAAGACCCAGGAAACCGTAGATCTCGCCCTTCCTGACTCTCAGGGAAACGCTCTCTACAGCGTGCACACAGCCAAAATGTTTCGTTATACTTTCTGTTCTGATGACTTCTTGCAAGATCTCCAATTCGTCAACTCCTCTGTTGAAACCCACAGAGCTCCGGCCGTTCTTGCCATGGTCTGGCCGTTTGGCCTGTTGACGGCACTGCCTTTACCTTTCTGCAGGCATTCTACGTTAATCTGTCCTGCCTTCAATGTGTGGTTGAGAGACAGGTCATCTGCAAGGCTCTGAATATACGGTCTGGCTTAATGGCGATGCGCTGGAGGGGTTTCCGATGATCGAGCCTGGAGCACACCGATGAGAGCAGCCACGAAGTGGTCGTCAGGAGGGCCAACCCCCTCGGCTCCACAATCGTCGCTCTCCGCCTCCGTTGAACAAGCCCGTCTGCAAAGCACTCCATCCGGAGAACACAACGCCGGTGACCGGTCGTCTACGCTCGTTTCAGAGCAAGACGACTGGTTCCTATTGCTGCTTAACGGTGATCACAGACGTCAGCTCCTTGAGCGATTCCATGATCTGTCGATAAACGGCTTCATCAGCGAACTCCGCGACGATCTTGATCTGTGTTCGCGACGCCTCACCCTTCTTCCTGAACATGGACAGACGCTCTGCGTTCTTCATGTACTTTATGTTGATGTCCCTCTTTGCAAACTCCTCAGACACCTGGTAGAGAACTCCGGGGACATTCAGGGTCTCAATGATAATCGTCCGTTCACGTGCTTTCCGAGGGATCATCTCCCAGTGAGCTTCTACAAGACGCTCCGGCTCCATGGCCAGCGACGGAATATTGGCACAATCGACCTTGTGGATCGTGACGCCTCTGCCACGCGTCACGTAACCCAGGACCTCATCAGGATACGAGGGGCTGCAACACGTGGCCATGATGATTGGGACGGTCGCATCACCTCGGACGACGATCCGGAATCCACTGTCTGCCGCTGCCCGCCGATAGGACAACGGTTGGCGTGTCACCGCATTACGAGGGCGCTCCTCCACGTCGGACCGATTCGGGAATTCACGCTCCAGTTCCCTCTTCCGCAGATATGCCCGGATATGCCCCTTTGTCGAGGCAGCCTTGACGAATTTCAGCCAGTCCGACTTCGGCCCACCGGAATTCCTCGATGTAATGATCTGTACACGGTCTCCAGTCGCAAGTTCAGTATCGATCGGCACGATACGATCGTTGACTCTGGCTCCAACCAGGTTGTTGCCTACGTCCGTGTGGATGTGATACGCAAAATCCACAGGGGTAGAGCCGACCGGCAGATTGATGACATCTCCCTTTGGCGTGAAGACTAGAACCTCATCTGAGAAGACGTCTACCTTAACCCGTTCAACGAACTCACCGCTGCTGCGAACGTCCTTCTGCCAGTCGACCATCTGACGCAGCCAGGCGAACCGCTCAGAATCAACCAGATCCGCCGCCTTGCCTTCCTTGTACTTCCAGTGGGCTGCCACACCCATCTCATCAACTTCGTGCATGCGCTTGGTTCGTATCTGGATTTCGAGCGGCTCTCCGTTGGAGCCCATCACCGTCGTGTGCAGTGATTGATAGCCATTTGGCTTCGGCAGGGCAATATAGTCCTTCACCCGCCCGGGAACCACTGTGAACGCCTCGTGCACGTATCCGAGAACGAGGTAGCACTCGGGGATCGTGTTGACAAGAATCCGTACCGCAGTAAGGTCATAGATCTCTTCGAAGGTCTTGCCTTGCTGGACCATTTTTCGGTAGATGCTATACAGATTCTTTGGGCGACCCGAGACCTGAGCGCGGATTCCTTTCTCTTCCAGGAAATGTACGATCTGCTCGATCGTTTCCCTCACGAACTCTTCCCGTTCGACCCGCTTGGCAGCAACAAGTCCGGCCAGTCTCCGATACTCATCGGGATTCAAGAAGCGGAATGCGAGATCCTCCATTTCCCACTTGAGTTCATAGATTCCGAGCCGGTGGGCGAGAGGAACGTAGATCTCCATGGTCTCCTGGGCGATACGCTGTTGCTTGTCTTCGCTCAGATATTGCAGCGTGCGCATATTGTGCAGTCGGTCGGCCAGCTTGATCAGGACCACCCGCAGGTCTGCAGCCATGGCAAGGAGGATCTTGCGGACATTCTCGAGGTTAGTTTCCTCACGAGACAGGTAGTTCAGGCCCCGCAGCTTGGTCACTCCCTCGACAAGTGCCGCCACCTTGATCCCGAAACCCTCCTCAAGCTCCTTCGCCGTCGTTTGCGTGTCCTCCAGGACATCATGCATCAGGCAGGCAGCGTACGTCTCCGCGTCCAGGCGATAGTCGGCCAGCACCAGAGCGGCTTTGACCGGGTGCAGCATATAGGGAGCGCCAGAAGCACGTTTCTGATCCCCATGCCTCTGGCGCGCAAACACGAACGCTCGTTCAACGAGGCTCACCTCCTCTGGGGAGAGCCAGCCTCGAAGCGTCGCTATGAGAGTCTCATACTCCTTGTCAACGTCAAACTCAGTGTCAAGCTTCAAAGGTCAAGCAGCGATACAACCCTTCCACCACTCAGCTTGCTGGCTCCGCCGAGGTCCTTCAGAGTCACCAAAAACGCATAGGCGACAATGTCGCCCCCCAATGACCGCACAAGGTCGGCAGTGGCGCTGATAGTGCCGCCGGTCGCCAGCAAGTCATCGACAACGAGCACGCGTTCGCCGGGCTTGATGGCGTCCTCATGCATCTCAAGGATAGATACGCCGTATTCGAGCTCGTATTCCTTGCGAACCGATTTGAAGGGCAGCTTCCCTGGCTTGCGAGCAGGCACAAAACCGACATGCAAGGCATAGGCCAGCGCCGCACCGATGATGAAGCCTCTCGCTTCCACCCCGACGATCTTGTCGATGCGGTCCGTTCTGAACTGTTTTGCCAGCTCGTTGACCGCAAACTCGAAGGCGTCGGCGTTGCCCATGAGTGGCGTCAAGTCCCTGAACATGATCCCCTTCTGAGGAAAATCAGGTATGTCGCGTATGAAGTCTCTCAGGTTCATGTTGCCTCCCTGCATCGTCCTTCGTCGACCATAAACCCTGGAAGCACTACGCCTTCTGCAAAGCAGTGGCCTTCTCTCTGCCCTGCACCCACAGTACCAGCAGAGGTGTCGAAATGTAGATGGAGGAGTAGGTCCCGGAGATGATGCCCACTAAGAGTGTTGTCGAGAAGTCACGAATTGGAGCTCCACCCATCACAAACAGAACCAGCACGGCGAGAAACGTCGTGAAAGACGTGTTGAACGAACGCATCCACGTCTCGGTGACAGCAGCGTTTGCAAGCTTGTCGAAGGGCTCTTTCGCCCCCCGATACCGCAGTTTCTCACGGATGCGGTCCATAACGACGACACCATCCTGCACCGAGTAGGTAACGATGGCAAGAAACGCGCCGACGAAGGGTGCGTTGAGAGGAACCCGGAAAAGCGCCAGGATGCCGAGGGCAACGAAAATATCATGCACCATGCCAAGAATCGTCGAAAGACCAAATGAGAACTTGAAACGAACCGAGATGTAGAGCAAGGTGAACAACAGTGCAAGGCCCAGCGCCAAGCTGGATCGCCGCAGAAGGTCGCGCCCGATAACCGGTGCGATGGAGGTGATTTCCTTGGTGCCCACGTCAACGGCACCGTACTTTGCCACAATGTCACTGATGATCTTGCCACTCACGGCCGGGTCGATCTCAGTTGCTTCTACCTTCATCGTGATACCCTTCGTTCCAGTCCGCTGCACCGTGACATTGTCATAGTCATTCGCAGCAAGTATGCTGCGAACAACTGCCTCATCGGGGGCTCTCTCGAAGGAAGCGTTGATCACCGTTCCGCCTATGAAGTCAATGCCGAGCTTGAGCGGTGAACCAAAGCTGAACGTATTCACCACCATGGCTACAACGCCAATCGCAATGATAATCGATGACACAGTGAACCACACACGCGTCTTGCCAATAATGTCCCACGTCAGGACTCTCTCCCTGAATGTCATAGCTGCACCACCTAACCGAGGAATTTCCTGCTGTTCTTGGCAATGCCAGGAGTGAGCAGGAGGTCGACCAGCGTGTGGCTGGCAAACACAGCCGTGAACATACTGGTAAGAACGCCGAGAGCAAGCGTCACGGAAAATCCGCGCACGGTGCCGGTCCCGAAGTAGAACAGGAACGCCGTGCCTACGAGCACCGTCAGGTTGGAGTCAAACACGGCACGGAATGCCTTCGAGAAACCCGCTCCAATCGCACCCTTGACCGTCTTCTTCATCCCAAGCTCTTCGCGGATGCGCTCAAAAATGATACAGTTGGCATCCACTGCCATACCGATGGACAGGATCGCACCACCGATGGCGGGCAGCGATAGTGTTGCATGCAGCAGGAGATACGCGGCCATGAGAATGTCAGCATAGATGATGAGAGCGATGCCGGAGACGATGCCCAGATACCGGTACGTGACGAACATCCAGATGACAACGAGCAGAAAAGCAATCACTGCCGCCAACACACTACTGCGTTTGAAAGCACTGCCTAGTGAAGGCCCGACGACTTCTTCGGAGATTGCAACCAGCTTGACGGGAAGCGATCCGCTCTTGAGCAACAGTGCATCGTTGCTTGCCTGTTCAGCTGTGAATCCTCCACTGATCACGCCCTGACCGTCGGTAATAGCTGTTTCGACCGTCGGGCTCATCAGGACCTTGCCGTCCAGATAGATGGTGATCTTCTTTCCGATGTTCGCCTGGGTAGCGGTCGCAAACGCAGCTTTGCCCTCCGCATTCAGCGTGAAGGCGATCTGAGGCTCGCCCAAGGTATCCTGTGCCTGGCTGAACACCAGCTTGGCATCCGTCAGGTTGTTGCCACTGACAACAACCTTGCCATCCTCTGTCTTGAACTCCAGGAGTGCAGTCTTGCCGATGATCTCCTTGGCACGCTCGGGATCTTCCCAACCGGGGAGCTCGACGACGATACGCTTGGAGTTCGCCCCTTGGCGTACGGCAATAGCCTCACTGACACCCAGCGCGTTGACACGCTTGTCAATGACGACAACTGCCGCATCGATGGCCTCGCTTGTGGCCTTGACTCCCTCAGTGTCCTGCGCTTCGAGCACAATGCGTACGCCACCACTGAGATCAAGCCCAAGCTTCGGTGCCAGCTTCGGGTTCTTGGCAATCAGCCCCTGGTAATTGATCACCCCAGCGACGATAGCCACGACAATCACAAGAATAAGACTTGCTGTTACTTTCGACCGCATTGTGGTTCCTCCTCGTTTCGACAACACATCAAATGTACATCAAATACGGCTCAGTGTCAATGCAGTAGTGGCCGCTGCAGGACACTCACCATGCCCTGTCAGACGATGCAGTGTACCTCCCGATGAACGTACGTTTGTACTCGGAGAACGTGCCAGCAGCAATCGCACTTCGGATCTCGACGATCATTGTCTGCAGGAACTGGAGATTATGAATGGTCGCCAGAGTTCCCGCGAGCATCTCGTTTGCCTTGAACAGGTGCCGCAGGTATGCCCGGGTGTAGTTGCGGCACATGTAGCAGGAACAGTCTTCGTCGATGGGGCGGAAATCACGTTCATAGTGCTTCTTGGAGATCTTGACGACACCATCACGGGTGAAGACCATCTGATTCCGAGCTACCCTCGTGGGAAGAACACAATCGAACATGTCGACCCCCCGACTGATGATCTCCAGAATCCCAACCGGATCGCCCAGGCCCATGAAATACCGTGGACGATCGTCGGGAGCATGCAACAGGCTGTGGTCCAGCATGTCCATGGTCAACTGACGCTCCTCGCCCACGCTGAGACCTCCTATGGCCAACCCCTGTGGCTCCAGCTCCATGATGCGTTCGGCCGACTCCTCTCTCAGGTCACCATGGAAACCACCCTGCGTAATCCCGAACAGCAGCTGATGTGAGTTGCCCATGGCTCTCTTCGACCGTTCGAACCAGGAGATGGTCCGCGCAAGGTCCTTTTCTGCCGCCACGCGCTCTGAGGGATACTGTGTACATATGTCCAGAGGCATGACCACATCGGAGTCCAGGTTCTTCTGGATGGCGATCACGCGCTCAGGCGTGAACATGTGCCTTGAGCCATCAATGAAGGATTGGAACTCAATTCCGTCGTCACTCTTCTTGCTGATCCGGGACAGACTCATTGCTTGAAAGCCACCGCTGTCCGTGAGGATGCTGCGGTCCCAGTGCATGAATCGATGAAGTCCGCCGGCTTCGCGCACGACGTCGTCTCCAGGCTGAAGATACAAGTGGTACGTGTTCGAGAGAACAATCTCGAACCCGATTTCCGACACCTGTTCCGGCGTAAGCCCTTTGACCGTTGCCTGCGTGCCGACAGGCATGAAGACGGGCGTCTTCACGGCTCCGTGCGCAGTTGTCAAAACGCCGGTCCGTTCACGTCCCGTGGAGCTCTGACAATTCGTCTCAAAGACACCCATGGCGCTCACCTAGAGGATCAGCATGGCATCGCCAAAGCTGAAGAACCGATACTGCTCTCTTATTGCCTCGTGGTATGCCGCCCACATCAGGTCCATCCCCATGAATGCTCCGACAAGCATGAGCAGGGTCGATTTCGGAAGATGAAAGTTCGTGACCAAATGGTCGAATCCGTGAAAGTCATGTGGGGGATAGATGAAGATACTGGTCTCTCCACCCCCAGCTCTGACGGTCCCGTCCGGGTTGATGCACGACTCGAGTGTCCTGGCGACCGTCGTCCCGATGGCAGTCACAGCCGCGTGGCTTGCACGAGCCGCGTTGACCGCTCTTGCCGTTTCCTCAGGCAGCGTGAAACGCTCGGTATGCATGTGATGCTCCTCGACACGCTCGACACGCACCGGCTGAAATGTCCCCAGCCCGACATCGAGCGTGACATGCTCGATGTCGACTCCCAGACCTCTCACACTGTTGAGCAACTCCGGCGTGAAATGCAGTCCGGCGGTCGGCGCCGCGACCGAGCCCGGCTCCCGGGCATACACTGTCTGATATACTGCGGGGTCCTCAGGGAACCGCTTGATATACGGCGGAATCTGAACACGTGCAACGGCCCGGAATCCATCACTTGTATATGGATCGCGTGAGAACTCGACCACTGCGTCACCATCGTCGTTGCGCTCCAACAGTTGCAGACTGACGTCGGACGTGACGGTGCATGTCTCCCCAATGTGCAGGCGCTTGAGAGGGCGGACGAGCGCCATGAAGCGGGTTGGCGACATCCGAGCGGTCAACAGCACATCGATCGTGGCACCGGTCGCGTCTTTGAGACAGCTGAAGCTGGCCTCATCGACACGTGTATCGTTAACAACAATAACGTCCCGAGGATGCAGATAGGCAGGCAGGTCACGAAACTGTCTGTGTTCAACCGTTCCTGCCACCCGGTCGACAACCATGAGACGCGCAAGGTCGCGCTGTTCAAGGGGTGTCTGGGCAATAAGCCGCCGTGGTAGCTCGTAGTCGAAGTCGCGAATATTCACCAGTGGTCCTGCTCCTTGTCTCCATGCCGCCGTACGCCGAAGCCGATGCTTCGGTTTTCAGTTCGGCACAGTGTATTATACGAATGCAGCCCTCATTGCCAATACGATCGGAGCCCACAGGCGTTCACATCGTTGATGGCGGAACGCTACGCGCCGACGGTCAGTCCTTTCGCAGAAAGCGCTGAGGGAGACGGACACCAGGAGCTGTTCCAGCCGCGTCAATAATCCAGCTTCTCGCAGTGAGTCTCTCGTTCAAGACGACCGCGCCAGCATAGACGTCAGACCGCGCTTCCGGCTCAATGAACGGGATAACGTATCGCCCGCGCGCAACGCGGCGGAGCAGGACTTCTGCAATGTGGTCCTTGAGGCGGTCGATACCCTCGAGAGTCGTGGCGGAGATCATGAACCCTGTTCTGATGCGGAGAATCTCTTCTCGTCTGGCCTGTTCGACGGTATCGATCTTGTTGAAGAGCAACACTCGCGGAATGTCGGCACAGCCAATGCGTGCGAGAACGGTGTCGACTATGTGGATACGCTCAGGCAGGTCTCGTACGCCGGCGTCGACAACGTGCAGGAGGAGGTCCGCATCATGGGCTTCCATGAGCGTCGACCGAAACGAGTCCATCAGCGATTCTGGAAGGTCCCGGATGAAGCCGACGGTATCGATGAGTACCGTCGACTGGCGCCCGAAATGAGCTGGTCTTGCCGCGGTGTCCAGCGTCGCAAACAGCCTGTCCTCGGCCCGCAGCTCGGATCCGGCCATTAGATTGATGAGAGTGCTCTTGCCGGCATTCGTGTACCCTACCACGGCTATCTTCACAATCGCCGATTCCTGCCGGGTGTGTGCCTTGACTGCATACCTCGTGTCGACTTGCTTCACTTCTTCACGGAGATCGTGGATCTCCGATCTCTTTGCTCTCCGTCGCTTCTGGAACAGGGTTTCGCCTGGCCCGCGCATCCCAATGTACCCTGCCTGCTGGTCATATCCAGCGTTCATTGCCCGCAGTTGTGTGAGCTCGAAGAGACGCTCGGCAATCTCGACCCGCTTCTTTGCTTCAGCAGTGTGAGCCTGAGAAGCAAATGTCTCCAGGATGAGTCTGGCTCTGTCCATGACGGACGTCTCGAGATGGTCGATCATGTGGCGATACTGTAGAGGCGTAAGCTCTGAGTCAAAAATGACCAGGTCGGCCCTCAGGGCCTGCAGCAACTCGTGCAGCTCCTCGACCTGCCCCTTGCCAAGCAGGAAACGCTGAGGGGTCCGCTGCACGTAGGTCTTGGACTCAAGCACATCCAATCCGAGGCCTTCAGCCAATTGTCGCGTTTCTCCCGGGCGGTCGGGATCGACCATCTCGCCGAGTTTCCGAACGCTGACGATGACAGCCGTTCGCGCGATGCCTTCGCCGCTCATGATTGCGGCACCAGGTACTGCTGGATCAGTTCTTCCGAGTAGTTCACCGTTGAGGCTGGATCGATATCGTGCGCAGCGAGAAGTCTCTCACACTCGGACACAATGCCTACGCTGTAGGAGATGTGTGAATCCGAGCTCATCAGGATTGGGGCATGGTACTTGCCAAGGAGCTCCAGGACGCGCTCATAGTGCGCGACGTTGACGTCCTTCCACGTATGAAGCGCCGACTGGTTGATCTCGACAAGCACTCCCTTCGCTGCTGCTGCAGCAATCGATTCTTCGAGATCAACGGGGTACGGAAAACGTGGATCGCCAATATGGGCCACCACCGTTATGCGGTTCTTCTCGATAGCTTTGACGAGGGCCCCCGTGTTCTCTGAGACTGACGATCCTCCATAGCCTGTCGAGTTGTGAAACCCGGCAACAACGACGTCGAGCTCATGCAATAGCTTCTCGGGCATATCCAGGTCGCCCCAGGGATTGATGATGTTGGCCTCGACCCCGATGAGTACGCGAATCTCGGGCAGCTGCCGCAGGGTATCCTGCCTGTTGAGATTCTTGAAATAGTCAAGCTTGGGCCCGTCCGCGCGCGCAGGACCGTGATCCGTGATGGCCAGGTACTTCAGGCCGCGCGCCTGTGCCGCAACAACGACTTCCTGCAGCGTAGAGAACGCATGTCCGGAGAAGACGGTGTGGACATGGAAGTCTCCAAGCATCTGTGGACTCATGACCGTTTCCCTCCGTTGTCTCTGAGCAGCGATGAAACAATCATGCTCCCAAAAGAGACCAGCATCCACCCGAGGAGCGCTGCTAGAAAACCGTGGACGTCAAAACCCGGTACCAGCCATGCCGTCAGAGCCATGACAGCAGCATCGATGACGAGGGTGAACAAGCCCAGGCTCAGAATACTGAGCGGCAGGCTTATGGCAAGAAGGATCGGGCGAATGAGGGCGTTGACGAAGCCGAAGATGAGTGCAGCCCATAGCGCTGTCCATAGGGTTGCAACGTCGAACCCGGGGACGACCTGGCTGACCAGCAAGAAGACTGAAGCGTTCAGCAGTAGACGAACAATGAGGTCCATGTTGTCTCCTTTCGAGATCAATGGTGTTTCAGGGGACGCTCGTGCCGTTTGTGAAACTCACGCTTTCCGAAGCGATGAGCTTCGTCCCGAATTGCCATGAGCAGCAACAAGGGGCCGGAATCATGCGACAGCCGTACCGGTTCCGGTGTCCCTTCACGGTACAGCAGTTCTTCCTTCTTGGCGATGCCAACGACAGGTACATCCACTCCGGCATCATCGCGGACGGCACAGACAGCTCCCAGCTGTGAGAGCCCACCGTCGATCAGCAGCAGATTAGCAGGATCACCAAACGCAACGTCACTCCACCTCGCGAAGCGCCGCCCCAGAGCCTCTGCCAGCATTGCCGGATCGTTCGGCGTATCCAGAGAGCGCATGTTGAACAGTCTGTACTGATCTTTTGCCGGTTTCCCAGCTATGAAGACAACCATGGAAACAGTAGCGTCTTTTCCTGAGATGTTCGATACGTCATATCCCTCAATACGCACTGGAAGGTGTTTAAGGTCCAGGACCGCCTTCAAGACTGAAAGCTGCGCAGGGATGTCAGTTGCCCTCATCGAAGCAATCAGTTTCTGTTCAGCGTTCTCACCAGCGAAGCGCAGGAGGCTCGAAGTCTCCGCCGAACGTGGTGAGGCCAGAGAAATCGTGGGCCCAAGCGTCTCCCGCAGTCGCTCGCGCACAACCGTCGCCTCTGCACGCATGGCATCGACGGCTATCCGTGTCGGAGCAGCCACCCGAAACCGGTGATAGAAGTCGGTGATGAGATCCGCCCGCATGACTGCATCGAGAGCCTCCCTGCCCTTGAGGTCATAGATGAACTCGGTGGAAGCGATCAGCCTGCCTTCACGAAGTGCCTGCCGGACGACTGCGACAAGATTCCCTTGTTGGTGAAACGCGAAGACATCCATGTCTCGCGTCCGCGGTGCAAACACGGCGTAACGCTCAAATAGCCCTTTCAGCGCAAGGTAGGAATCACGATAGCGTACGGCCCGCTCGTATTGCTGCGACCGAGACGCCTGATCCATGGCGTTCTCGAGCTGCCTCAGCAAGGAACGCATCTTGCCGTTCAGAAACTCAGAGAGGTTCTGAATCACCTGGGCATACTCATCATGAGAGCACCTGTTGCCACACGGAGCCAGGCAGAGCCCCAGGTCAAAGTCTAGGCATGGCTTGGTAGGTTTTGTCGGATCGATTCTCCGATGACACGTTCTGACGGGGAACGCGTGTCTCAGGCTGTCAAGGCCAAGGTTCAGCAGTCCGGACTTCGGATACGGCCCAAAGTAGCGACTCCCGGCCGTCGTCACGCGACGGGTCTTCCTGAGGACTGGAAAAGACTCTCCTGTCAATTCGATCAGCGGATACGACTTGCCATCGATGAGCTGGATATTGTAGTGAGGCTTGTAGCACTTTATGAAGTTCGATTCGAGCACCAGCGCCTGGTCCTCATGCCCTGCTGTGATGAAACTGAAGAACCGGGCATTGCCCACCATCGATCTTGTTTTTGGGTTCAGGTCATTTCTGAAGTAGGACTCGACTCTCTTGCGGATATTCTTCGCCTTGCCGACATAGATGATTCGGTCCGAAGAATCCCGGATGACGTAAACCCCCGGCATAGCCGGGAGTTTACCGAGAGAATCCTTCTCGAAAGGCAGCTTGTATGCAGTTTCCAGGCCGTTGAGAGTGCTATTTGGCGTAATCGGAGTATCTGGTCTCACGAACGACGGTCACCTTGATCTGCCCCGGGTACGAGACTTCCAGTTCCACCTTGCGAGCAACATCCATGGCAATCTTTGCGGCGAGGGACTCGTCAACTTCATCTGGTTCCACAAGAATTCGAAGCTCACGTCCCGCCTGTATGGCGTAGGACTTCTTGATTCCAGGTATCGAGTTTGCAATAGACTCCAACTTCTCCAGACGCTTGATGTAGCTTTCCACGCTCTCACGGCGAGCACCCGGTCTTGACGCGGAGAGTGCGTCGGCAACGTGCACGATCACATCAAGAACAGTCTCCATGGGGACGTCACTGTGATGTGCAGCGACAGCATGAACGATGTTTTCAGCTTCACCGGACTTGTTCAGGATATCTGCACCTATCAGGGCGTGTGGCCCCTCGACTTCATAGTCGACAGCCTTGCCGATATCGTGAAGGAACCCGGCCCGCTTTGCGGGTCCAGCAGGCAACTTCAGCTCCGATGCGATGTTGGCCGCTATGAAAGCCGCTTCAACGGAATGTGCGAGAACATTTTGACCGTAGCTGGTGCGATACTTCAAACGGCCAATCAGACGCGTTATCTCGTCGGAGAGGCCAGCAATGCCTACATGATTCGCGGCCTGCTGCCCTTCACTGAAAACTCGCTCGTCCATCTGGCGTTCTGCTTCCTCAACGAACTGTTCGATGTGCGCCGGATGAATCCGCCCATCGACAACCAGCCGTTCCAGCGCAATCCGTGCCACTTCCCGCCGAATCGGGTTGAACGCCGACAGAGTCACAGCTTCCGGAGTATCATCGATCAGGAGGTCCACCCCGGTCAGTGTCTCAAAAGCCCTTATGTTGCGGCCTTCCCGACCAATGATACGCCCCTTCCAGTCCTCCGACGGCAGAGGAACAACACTAATCGTCGACTCACCCACATAATCCGTGGCGATCTTCTGGATGGACGAGGCGATGACTTCGGCAGCCTTGGCATCAGCCTGAAGCTGAGCTTCGTGCACGACCTCGCCTACCATCTTGGCAACACGGGACCTCGTGTCCTTCTCCGCTCGGTCCAGAACGACCGCCCGGGCCTCCTCGGGGTTCAGTTGCGCGATCCGCTGCAATTCAGCTTCCGCAGCAGTTCGCTGGCCCTCGACGGTCTCCATCTTGGTGCGAAGTCTCTCCTGAGCGGCATCGAGGTCCCTGTCCTTCTGCTCCACCTGCTCAACGCGATGATCAAGGAAGGTCTCTTTCTGGATCAGGCGATGCTCCGTCTTCTGCAACTCCGTCTGGCGGGCAATGAACCTGTCCTCCAGGCTGTTCTTCTTCTCTTCCAGTTCATCTTGGAGTTTGAGTCTGTTCTTGGCATTCTCGGCTTCGATGCTCGAACGCGCTTCCTCTTCCATCTTGCGTACCAGCTCACGCGCCGACTCGACACGGTTCCTCGCTATGTATCCTTCAATAAGGAGACCTATGACGATTCCAAGAATCAGCATCCCCGCGTATATCGCGGAGGAGATGATCCCGTTTATTCCAGGCATGTATCTACCATCCTTAGTGTGTGAGACTCCGGTCCGGCAAACGCCGACCGAAGTGCCTTCAAGGAACCCCGCCGAACTATTCTGCCGGACCAGGATCCGCTTGAGGTGAAAGCTTGCCGCGGACCTTGCTCTTTATCTCGTTCATGATGTCTGGGTGCTCCTTGAGGTAGGCCGCAGCATTGTCGCGTCCCTGTGCAAGCCGTGTGCCGCCGTAGGCATACCACGACCCACTCTTCTCGATAATGTCGAACTGCACGGCCAGGTCAACAACCTCGCCGAATGTCTCGATGCCCTTGCCAAAAATGATGTCAAACTGCGCCACACGATACGGTGGCGCCATCTTGTTCTTGACAACCTTCACCTTCACCTTGTTGCCAATGACGGCGTCTCCTTCGGTGATACTCTCGACGCGTCGCACTTCCAGCCTTACAGATGAGTAAAACTTGAGGGCACGCCCACCTGGCGTGACCTCTGGATTTCCATACGTGACGCCAATCTTTTCGCGTAACTGATTGATAAAGATGGCACACGTCTGTGACTTGCTCAGGACGCCCGCGAGCTTCCGCAGAGCCTGAGACATGAGACGTGCCTGGAGTCCCACGAACTGATCTCCCATCATGCCTTCGAGTTCAACTCTCGGCACCAAGGCAGCCACAGAATCGAGAGCAAAGACGTCCAAACCGCCTGACTGAACAAGCATGTCGGCTATCTCCAGAGCTTGCTCGGCATAGTCAGGCTGTGAAATGATCAGCTCGTCCACGTCGACTCCGATGCTGCGAGCGTACACGGGGTCCAGCGCATGTTCAGCGTCGATGAATGCAGCCCTGCCTCCTGCCTTCTGTGCTTCGGCAATTGCCTGGAGCGCGAGAGTGGTCTTGCCTCCTCCCTCCGGGCCGTAAATCTCGACGATCCTTCCGCGCGGAAGACCGCCGATACCGAGCGCCGCGTCAAGGGAGAGGCTGCCAGTCGAAATCGCAGGAACCAGCGCCCCGCTTGGGCGATCACCAAGCTTCATGACTGAACCTTTGCCAAACTGCTTCTCTATCTGGGACATGGCAGCTGCCAGAGCCTTGTCGCGATCAGTTACTCTGTCAGCGGCCTCGTTCTTCTGTGCCTTGTCGGTCATCTTCGCGTTTTCCATACAGCCTCCACGTTTGGTGTAAGCATTACATCTCAGTATAATTCGGTCTCCCTATTCGGCAAATGGCGCAAGCCTCACTGCGGCGCGGGCAGTGTACACGGGGTGACCCTGCCCCACCTTGCTTTCATATAGAACAACGTCCATGACAGGAACGACATACGGTTCCAGACTCCCTGCCCCAAGGGCCGCAACCTCGTCGTCACGCGTACCGGACACAAAGCGACCCAGCGTCACGTGCGGCGCAAAATGGTCTATTCGTTTGTTGTTCCCAAGTCCGGACAAGGAGAGACCGGCTATTGTCGCCAAATCAATCAGAGCCTGGGGAACAACGCTGGCACCAACCCACAGGACTGTGGGGTGTCCATCTCTGCCGAATACGTCGAACCTGTCCAGCGCGACCCTGGTCCCTGGCAACGTCGACAGCGATCCGGTAAGTCGCCCTATAGCGTCATTGACCTGCTCATCCGGAAGCTCTCCGAGGAACCGCAAGGGAAGGTGACGGGACGCAGCGGGAACCAGCCTGAGCGTCGGGATAATCGAAGCAAAGCTCGTCCCGTTTTGCTGCAGCCAGTCAGAGAAGTCGCCTGGAAGAGGGATTGCGACAAACGCTCTCACACGAGGATGCCGTTAAGGTCGTACGGGCCCACGGCCGTGATGTGCGCCCTGCATATGTCGCCCGGCGTGGGCCTTGCCCTGTGGCCGGTTCGCAGTGCGACGGCATTGTCGACATCGGGCGCATCGAGCAGAGTCCTGCCATGAACCGTTGACTGAGTCGTGCTATCAACGATGACCTCGATGTTCTTACCCAGGTATCGAACCTCGTTGACAGAAGCGGAAATCTCCTGTTGAACCTCCATGAACTCCCGTAGGCGGCGCCCCTTCGTTGAGGAACGTACCTGATTCAAGAACCCCGAAGAAACTGCCAAAGCTTCTCTCGAGTAAGCAAATGCCGACGCATGGTCCAGACGAAGCGTGCGGAGGTCATCGAGCAGACGCCTGAACTGCTCTTCGGTCTCTCCGGGAAATCCAACAATGAACGTGCTCCGAATGGCCGCATCCGGGATGATCCGTCGAACGCGTTCGACCACCCGATGCGCCGATCCAGCTGCCCAAGGACGCCCCATGGCCTTCAGAAGCGCCGGATCCGTGTGCTGCAAAGGAATATCGACGTAGTGGGCGATGCGGCTGGAACCGGCGATCACCTCGAGTAGCTCCTCACTTACCGCTGTAGGATAAAGGTACAACACTCGCAGAATCTTCATCCCCGGTAGCTGCTCCATGTCGCGAAGCAGACCTGCAAGCTGCGGGCGATGCTCAGGTGTCAGATCCACGCCATAGGCACTCGTGTTTTGCGAAACAAGGATGATTTCGGTCGCGCCCGCCTGTAGTAGCTGTTCCGCTTCACGTAGAATCGCGTCTTCGGACCGACTCACGAGAGGACCTTTGATCTGGGGTATGGTGCAGTAGGAGCACCGCTGGGAACACCCATCCGCTATCTTGAGGTACGCGTACGAACCAGTCCCGCTGAGAAGACGTGGTGCTTCGAATGCCCTCATGGTATCGGGGTCAGATGGCTGCTCGATCCTTGAAGGCGGGACCTCCTTCAGCAGGCTCTTCCAGAATGCCGTCTGGTACATTGCACCCACGCCCATGACGTCGTACAAACCTGGATGTCGCTTGAGAACTTGCCCCTTCCACAGCTGTGGGTAGCACCCTACCGCCACAATTCGCGCAATGTGCCCGTCGGCGCGCAGGCGCTCGATTGCATCCAGCGTTTCATCCGCTTCATCGCGAGCTGCCTTCAGAAACCCGCACGTGTTGACAACAACGACGTCCGCGTCCTGGGGCTCGGCACACACGACAGCGGCTGGCTCTGCGGCCACGATCTGCCCGAGCATGGCCTCACTGTCAGCCAGGTTCTTTGCGCATCCGAGGCTGACTACGCAGACTCGGGGCCTACGGTGCATGCGCTGGCGAACTATACTCGAGTGTCATCACCGTCTTGTCTGGAGAAGCGACTCCCTTATCGACACCATTTATCGTCACCCGCGTATACATGGCATTGCCGAAGTTGACGACAACATAGCCCCCTGCAACCTGTGTGCTGTCTCCTGGACGCAAGACCCCTGAAAAGACAACACTCCCATCGACTGTAATCTCCAGCCACGCTCGTTGCGTGGTCGGCGCGAAACTGAGCGTCGTTTCTCCTTCGGTCGGCGAGCCCGTCGTCGTATCAGGTACCGAAGGTGTTGCGGGCAGGGAGGGAGCCTGCGTATTCGAAGGCGCCGAAGGCGTAATCGACGGCCCATCCTGCCCACCTGGCACAACGGGGGTCCCCGGCCACGTCTTTGAAAGCATGACCACGGCGACCACCAGAGCCACTGCCACTATCATAACGGCCGAAGCAAGGCTCCGCTTTTTCCTGTATGCTGGAGCAGTTGTCACGGAACGGCTGAGCTTCGCAGGCTGTACAGGCGCCACGCCCGAGTCCACGGCCACGCAAGGCGTCGAACCTGCCAGGGCTCCAACAACGTCATCGCCGTTCAACCCGACGTATTCGGCGTAGCGCCGCGCATATGACTTGAAGAACCCGTTGGGTTCTGGTGGACCACCCTCTTCCAGCGATTGAAGCACGGACTTGCGCAGCAGAGTCGCGCGGGCAACATCCTCAAGCGACATTCGAAGTGACACTCGCTTATCTCGAAGAGCTGTCCCGGCTTCTTTGTGGTCCATCTTCTCTTTCCTAACGCGAGTCCCTGGAAGTGCTTGTCGGCTCAACTGGAATGAGGGCTTTCTCAAATACTTGTGCAATGTCGTTGACAAAGGTGAACTCGAGCTTCTTGCTGATCTCGGGTGAGATCTTGCTCGTGTCGCGACGGTTTTCCTCGGGAAGGATCAACTTCCTGATCCCTGCGCGGTACGCGCCGAGTACCTTCGCTTTGATACCGCCGACGGGTAGCACCTGTCCCCGAAGTGTGATTTCGCCAGTCATCGCTATGTCGGAACGCACCTTTCTGCCCGTGAGAGCCGAAACCATGGCCGTTGCCATTGTGACCCCCGCAGACGGCCCTTCCTTCGGCACAGCACCTTCTGGCACATGCACGTGCAGGTCGGTCTTCTCGATGAAATGGGGGTCCAGCCCAATGTCGACAGCATGCGTACGGATATAGCTGAGCGCAGCCTGGGCCGATTCCTTCATCACGTCGCCGAGTTGACCCGTAAGCTGGAGATTGCCCTTGCCATCCATGCGCGTCGACTCGACATAGACAGTGTCACCGCCATACTGGGTCACAACAAGACCACATGCGACTCCTACGCGCGCTTCCTTGATTAGACTCGTATAGGAATAGGGGGCAAGGTCCAGGTAGTCTGCGAGGTCATTCGCGCTCACGGTGACGCCCTTGAACGATTTCTTCTGCTCAACTTCTGCTCTGGCTACCTTGCGACAGATCCTGACCAGCGACCGCTCAAGTCCCCGTACTCCCGCTTCCCGCGTGTACTGCTGAATAATGGCCAGCACCGCCCCGTCGTCTATGATAAGGTCTTCAGGCTTCAGTCCATGTTGCTGCGTTGCCTTGGGAAGAAGAAAATGGCGGGCTATCTGCTGTTTCTCTTCGTCAGTGTATCCAGGCAGGGAAATGACCTCCATGCGGTCCAGAAGTGCCGATGGAATCGTGTCTGACACGTTCGCCGTCGTAAGAAACAGCACCTCGGAAAGGTCGAACGGAATCTCGACATAGTGGTCGCTGAACTGCGTATTCTGTTCGGGATCGAGCGCCTCGAGCAGAGCAGCAGTCGGATCGCCCCGAAAGTCTGCTCCAACCTTGTCGATCTCATCCAGAAGGAATACTGGATTCTTGGTGCCCGCCTGCTTGATTCCCTGAATGATGCGCCCCGGCATGGCTCCAACATAGGTTCTACGATGTCCACGCACTTCCGCCTCGTCCCGAATGCCACCCAGGGAGACATGGACGAACTTTCTGTCGAGCGTCTCCGCAATGGACTTGCCCAGCGACGTCTTGCCCACGCCAGGCGGCCCAACAAAGCACAGAATCGGACCCTTGGCCTTGTCCGAGAGTTTGCGCACAGCAAGATACTCGAGTATCCGGTCCTTGATCTCTTCAAGCCCATAGTGGTCCTTGTCGAGGACCTTGCGAGCGCGCTTCAGGTCGATCTTGTCGGCAGTTCTAACGTCCCACGGAAGACCGACAAGCCAGTCCAGATAGGTCCTGATAACAGAACT
>JAPLGL010000080.1 GCA_026390155.1 Caldisericota bacterium | reverse complement strand
CTCATTGCCTCGAGCGGATACGCCACGGACCCCGTCATGGCCGAGTACCGCGCGTATCATTTCGATGGCGTGCTTGCCAAGCCCTACAACTTCGCTGAGCTGACGTCGGCCCTCGCGTCGCTGGCCGACCAGCCTCCTCTTGAGTAGCAGAGCCTGAGCGTCACAATAGTCGTGCGTCGTCCTTTGTTTCGCGATGGTCGTGGCCTGGAGGCTTGTGCATGAAGGCATCGCGTCTTGTCATATTGATGGTCCTGACCGCCGTTCTTGTAGCAATGCCTGGGCTTCCGGCCACCGCTCTGGCAACGCCTTCCGGTAGTGTCCTTGTCCTCAACTCGTACCAGCAGGGCTACTCTTGGACGGACGGTGAGGTCGCCGGCATACACAACGGCCTTTATGATGTATCGGGGCTTCGACTCTCCGTCGAGTATCTCGACTGGCGCCGGTTCCCCACGCAGCAGAACCTTGATCAGGTCGAGAAGCTTCTGCAGACGCGTTACGGTGCCGACAAGCCCGACGTCTTGATCGTAACCGACAACCCGGCCCTGGACTTTGCCCTGGACCGCCGGAGAAGTCTGTTTGCCGGCGTGCCCATTGTGTTCTGTGGCATCAACAACTATCAGGTGTCTCTGCTCAGGGGAGCGAAGGATGTCACGGGGGTAGCCGAGGAAATCGACCCCGCCGGGACACTCGCGCTGGCACTCAGGCTCCACGCTCACGCCACCAGTGTCTATGTCATCACCGACTTCACTGAGACGGGACTTGCTGTTCGCCGAACAATCGAGACGGCCATCTCCGAGTTTCGGGACCGCGCTGCGTTCACATTCTCCCCTGATGCGACAGTCGCAGAGGTCATGGATGCTGTGGCGAAACTCCCGAGTGGTACCATCATTCTGGCTGCTCCGTTTCTTCGTGATCGCGACGGGGTCTTCACGGACATGCCGGAGTTTACTGCAGAGCTTGCCCGGCACACCAGCCTCCCCATCTACGGCATGTATGAACATTGCCTGGGTCAAGGCATCGTCGGCGGCGTGCTCACCAGCGCTGAGCTGGAAGGTACACAGGCAGGAGAACTCGTCACCCGCATCCTGGCCGGCGCACCCGCTAGCTCGATTCCAGTCGTGACACAGCGGTCGACACTCGTGGCATTCGACTGGCTCAAGCTGCAGGCATTCAGTATTCCCTTGTCCAGCCTCCCCGTCGGCGCTACGGTGATCAACCGCCCCGTCACCATCCTTGACACTAACCGCAGGCTCGTCTTCTTCACCATCCTGATCATGGCCATGCTGGTGATGGGTATCGTCTTCCTTGCGATCAATGATCTCCGGCGCGAACGTGCTGAGGCCAAGGCTCTTCGTCTAGCCACCGCCATCGAACAGGCAGCCGACGCCATCGCCATCACCAATCCCGACGGCATCGTCACCTACGTCAACCCTGCTTTTGGGCACGCCACCGGATTCCCGGAAGCCGAAAGCAGAGGACACGACATCCGGGGGCTCTTGGGAGAAGAGGTTGCAGTCCCGCTCGAGCGGCGTACAGAAGAGCACCTGACCACTTACGACAGCTGGAAGAAGAAGATCACCAGCGTACGGAAAGATGGCAGTGCAGTGGAACTCGACTTGACGGTCAGCCCCGTCCGGGGCCCCGGCGACGAGGTCGCCAACTACACCTATGTCGGACGTGACATCACACAGGAAGCTGCTCTCGAGGAACAGCTGCGCCAGTCCCAGAAGCTGGAGGGGATCGGGCTCCTGGCCGGCGGCGTCGCACACGATTTCAACAACATCCTGACGGGCATCCTGGGATACGCCAACATGCTGGAACCCGACGCCGCACCGGGGAGTACGATGCAACAAGGCCTGCATGTCATCCAGCAGGCGGCCGAACGAGCGGCCGAACTCACCAAGCAGCTCTTGAGCTTCGCAAGACGAGGCAAGCACCAGAATACTACAGTCGATCTCAACAGCACTGTCCTTGAGGTCGTCTCCCTTATCACCCGGACGGTCAACAAAAACATCACCGTGACCGAACACTTTGATACTGACCAGGCCGCCGTCCTGGGAGATCCAGGACAGCTCCAGCAGGTCGTCCTCAACCTGGCAATCAACGGTCGTGACGCAATGCCACGGGGCGGGAGCCTGACGTTCCGGACCTGGCGCCAGATCCTCGACGCGGAGCAGCTCATGGCCCACCCTGGAGCCGAGCCGGGAATGTTTGTCGCCCTTTCAGTCAAGGACAGCGGTGTCGGCATCGAGAAGAAGAACCTGCGCCGCATTTTCGAGCCCTTTTTCACGACCAAGGACACTGGGCAGGGCACGGGCATGGGGCTTGCCATGGTGTATGGGATCGTAAAAGCGCACAATGGGTTCATCGATGTGGGGAGCGACATCGGCAAGGGGGCAACCTTCACCGTGTACATCCCTGCAACTGACATCATTCCCGCAACCGTCTATGCTGCCGACCTCCCTGGCAAGGGACATGGGCGCATCCTGATCGTCGATGATGAAGAGGTTGTCCGGAAGCTAGCGCGTGAGATGCTTCACCGAGCAGGCTACGACGTCGTCACTGTCACCGGTTCCACAGAGGCGGTCGCCTGGTACCGCACACATCCCCATGAGGCGGACCTCGTCATCATCGACATGGTCATGCCGGGAAAAGACGGCCAGGAGTGCTTCAAAGCTCTCAAAGCTATCGACCCCAACGTACGCGCCATCCTGTCGACTGGCTATGGTCTTGACGGACACGCGCAGGACACCCTCGATGCAGGCATGGTCGGCTATGTCCAGAAACCCTATCACATGGAGGACCTTGTCACTGCAGTCGCCGACGCGCTGGCAGATCGCCAGCCCTGAAGCACCCTGAACAGCATCCGCCCGGCTCCAGACTTGATGGAGCCGGGCGGGCCGATCGCCAGGCAGTGTGACAGCGTCTACCGGAAGACGACACCCACCCGTTTGACGACGATATTGCTCACCTTGGGTCGCAGGAGCTTCTGGTCAACAGCGAGGTACTTCGCCCGGGCAGCCTGTTCCGCCTCTGTCACGCTGGCCTGCGTCTGGGCCGCCAGGACCGACACCTGCTGCTGCAGATCGGTCACCTTCTGCTGGAGATCATTGGCCTGCTCCCTCTGCCTCTGGGCGATTCCATGGGATCGCGCGATAGCGCTGACACTGCGCCTGCGTTTCGTCAAGAAGCCAATGACTGTCTCGACCGCCTGGACGCCCTCGGTTGTGCCACTGCTGCGCGCCTGCATCTGTGCAATGTTCAGTCTCTGCTGCGTTTCGGTGAGGTCGTCCTGCAGCTTGCGCTGCTTTACCGCCAGCTTCTCCTGCACTTCGCTGACCGCTCTGGTGATGTCCGGTGCAGACAGGACGCCCAGACGTGCCATGAACTGAGCTTCGGTCTCACTGTCCTGCTGGGCGACCTTGTATACCTTGCTGGTCAGCAGCGTGAGGGGCCGGACTTTGAGAGTGTCTTTGAACCGTGCCGTGAGAGTTTTCCACGATGCCGGCTTCTGCAAGTCGGCGGGTACGTCCTGGAACAAGACGCCATCGGGTGCCTTGTCGGACCACGCCACATTCTCCGGGAGCTGCTCTGCAGTGCTCCAGTCGACGGTGGACCACTGGGATGCCGGAATAGTGAGGAACAGGTGCTGCTGGACGAATGCAGAGGTCGTCTTGTCCTCGTATGCTACATCGGCTTCACCAAACACATACGGGTCGACCGTGGTCCCAGCCGGGACGGGAGCGAACTGGACTGAAATGCCATCAGGGAAGGCAGGCAGGTAGCGCGACGGTCCTGACGTCGGCATCGCTTCGTGGGTGACATGCTCAAACTCCTGCTTCCGAGGCGCCATCAGCTCGCCAATCTGGGCCTTGGTAAGTGGTCCGCGCAAATAGCTCATCGCGAAGCGCGACTGCACGACGATGTGCCTGGCGGTATGAATGTTGTGCAGCAGGAACTGGCGCGGCTTGAGGCTGCCCAGGACGCCCGTGAACCATGCCCTGTCGAGTGTGCCGCCCCCTTCCTGAAGGGCGCCTTCCAGGCCACCGAGCACGCGTTCCCGGTCGCCTTCCTGCTGCAGCGTGCCAATGATCCATGTGCCGGCGTTGCTGAGACCCTTGTAGTCAATGTCCACTGGGTTCTGGGTTGCCAGCAGCACGCCCAGCCCGAAGGCACGCGCCTGCTTCATGAGGGTAAGAAGCGGGACCTTGGACGGTGGGTTGAAGGGATACGGCGGGAAGTAGCCGAAGACCTCGTCGAAGTACAGCAGAGCTCGGAGGGAATCCGTCCCCTGTTGCACACGCATCCATGAGATGACTTCCTGCAGAAGGAGCGTCACGAAGAACATGCGCTCCGCGTCCGACAGATGTGCGATGGCGAAGATGCTGCAGCGCGGCCTGCCATCCGGTGCGTGGAGGAAACTCGCAACGTCCAGAGGGGCGCCGTTCAGCCATGACTGGAACGAGGGCGAGGCAATGAGACCGTTGATGCACATGGCAAGGTCCAGCCGGTCCTTGGGTGGGAAGAACGTATCCACTTCGAAGACGCCGAGCTTCTCGAAGGGTGGGTTCTGCAGCTGCGCGATGAGGTCCGGGAGGGTCAGGTCGTGACCTTTGCCCCAAGTATCATTGATGATGGAGCTGATAAGGATGTGCTCGCGGCTGCGGATCGGGTCGGCATCGATACCCACGAGACCGAGGAGGGCAGACGTGACGCCCTTGACTTTCTCCTGTGTCTCTTCATCGCCGAGCTCACCGGCAGGCCTGCGGAAGCTCTGAAGGACTGATACCGGGATGCCTGCGGTCGAACCCGGCGTGAAGATCACAAAATCGGCAGCCGCCTTGAGCTGGGCGATCCGCTCGGGGGCGATGCCGGAACCGGCCAATCCCTTCTGCCATGTCTCAGCCGTGGCCACGGCGGTTTGCTCAATGGTCAACCCTTTGCGCTCGGCTTCCGCAGGATCTACCCATGGCTGGAACTCTGCCGCAGTGAGGGTCGGAAATGTAAGGAGCAGGTTCCCGAGGTCTCCCTTCGGGTCGATGGCAATCACCGGAACGCCATCCATCAGGGCCTCTTCGATGAGGTCGATGGACAAGCCCGTCTTGCCTGAGCCGGTCATGCCGACGATGATGCCGTGCGTCGTCAGGTCCTTTCCTGGGTACAGGACAGGGGGCCCAGCCTGTCCCGTCGCCGGGTCCACCTCAGTACCGATGTAAAAGGTCTTTCTGTCTTCGTCCATGGTTGCCTCCTGATTGAGGTTCTCTCACATTATCAGCGCAGCGCGCCGCTGCACAACGCGTCCGGATCAGCCAAGCCTGAGACCGTCAGGTACCGGGCGGTCGGCAGTGATGAGCACGACGCCCTCCGGCGCGTAGACGCCGAGGACCAGCACTTCCGAAGGGAAACCCGCCACGATGCGGGTGGGGAAGTTGACGACGCCCAGCACCTGACGCCCGACAAGTTGCTCCTGCGTGTAGACGGTTGTGATCTGCGCGCTGGAGTGTCTGACGCCCACCTCCGGCCCAAAATCGACCGTCAGCTTGTACGCCGGCTTGCGGGCCTTGGGGAACGGATCGCATGCCGTGATCGTTCCCGTTCTGATGTCGAGTTGCTCAAAGTCCTGTATTGTCGCCACAGTCGCCTCCAGCTCTTTAGGTCAATCATACACACCCACGCGCCCGTGGCAATGGTCAGCGGGGTTGGACGCCCCTGATGGGCGATCGTTCCGCATGAATAGTGGCTGTCGCTTGACACAGAGTCCCTTTCCCTCAGAATGTGCCCAGAGTCTCTCACCGCCATTCTCAACAGGAGGTCACGATGGGTATCAGGAAACGGTTCACGATCCTGCACAGCAACGACATGCACGGCGACTTCCTCGCAGAGATGCGTGGCGAAGAGGGCCATCTGATCGGCGGTCTGTCGCTGCTGTCCGGGTACATCAACCAGATCCGCAGTGAGGAAGAGAACGTCGTATACTGTATTGCAGGCGACATGGTCCAAGGGTCCCTCATCGATGCCGAGTACAAGGGAATCAGCACGATGGAGCTCATGAACTACCTGGCGCCCGACGTCGCCACGCTGGGCAATCACGAGTTCGACTATGGACTGCCCCACCTGCTGTTTCTGGAGAAGATGGCCAACTTCCCCATCATCAACGCCAACCTTTATATCACCCAGTACAACAAGCGCCTGTTCCAGCCATATATAGTGAAGAACGTCGATGGCTTCAATATTCTGTTCATTGGGATCATCACTGAGCGCGTCATCGACATGCTGAAGACTGACAACATGCTGTCTGCGTTTATCACGCTCCAGGAGGCTGCGGCCGAGGTCGGAAAGATCTGCAATGCCTACAAGACCGACGACATTGACCTGACGGTCCTGCTAACGCACATCGGCTTCGAGTCCGACAAGGATCTTGCGAGCCTGCTGGACCCTGCGTGGGGCGTCGACATGATCATTGGAGGGCACAGCCACACTATCCTAGAGCAGCCTGCCCTGGTGAATGGCATCTTGATTGCCCAGGCGGGCGTGGGCACCGACCAGATCGGGCGGTTTGACATCACCGTGGACGACGACACGAACAGCATCGTCGACTGGACGTGGAAGCTGATCCCCATCGATGGCGAGCACTGCCAGCCGGACGAGAAGCTCACGGCCTTCATCGACGGGTTCAAGGACGTCGTCGACAAGAAGTACGGCAGTATGATCTCGAAGTTCAAGCGCACTCTCACACACCCGGAACGCACGCGCGAGACCGAACTTGGAAACCTGTTTGCAGACGCAATCCAAGAGAAGACCGGGGTCGACGTCGCATTTGTTGGCAGTGGCAGTATCCGCAAGACAGAGCTGGGTCCTGTCGTCACGCTGGGCGATTACCTGGCTCTGTTCCCCTACGACGATTCTGTCACCCGGTTCATAGTGACCGGCGCACAGCTCAAACATGCATTCGCCGGATTCATGCGACCTGAGAACCGAAATGGTGAGGGCGAGTACTATCAGGTAAACAAGGATGTCAAGGCAGTGTACGACTTGGTAAAGCATGAGATGGTGTCGCTAACCCTCAGTGGCGTCCCGGTCGAGAACGATGCCCGCTACTCGATCTGCCTGCAGGGCTATCACTACAAGAATTCGATGGTCGGACTTCAGCTGACGAACGAGGAGCTGGCAAAGCTGGAGCAGCCCCACCTGCTCGCGACATCCGGTCGTGACGTCGTCGAGGAATACTTGCGCAACCACCAGAACTTGAGCGCAGAAGTCGAGGGCCGCCTCCAGTACATCTAGACGCCTCGCAAATACCGGACCAGCACGGCCTGGTATCTTGACTGAACGGCCGATGTGTCTACTCTCTTAGGTGGAGCGTTGACATGTGCCCCAAGGCGTACGACATCCTACTATGGAGGCAAACGTGAAGAGATTTGTTTCGCTTCTCGTCGTCCTGGCAATGATTGCAGGGCTCACTGCTGGTGTATCCACCGCTGCTGCTGCAACGACGACCTCTCTCATTCTGACGATTGGCAAGCTCAGCTATACGCTCAACGGGATTACCAAGACGGGTGACCAGGCCCCGGAGATCACGAATTCGCGCACGTTCGTGCCGATTCGTCTGGTGGGGGAAAGTTTCGGGGCTGACGTCAACTATGACGCCGCCACGAAGACGGTAGGCGTCCTCCTCGGCGCCACGCAGTTCGAGTTTGTCATTGGTGAGAAGGCAGCCAAGATTAATGGCGACGCGGTTCTCATGGACGCAGCCCCCTACATCTCCAAGGCCGGCCGTACGCTGATCCCGATTCGCTTCGTTTCTGAGAAGTCCGGATTGAACGTTGGCTGGAATGGAACCACCCGTGTCGTCAGCGTTACGTCCAAGGCCCCCATCACCACCAATATCAAGATTGGTCTTGTCACCGACGTCGGTGGCCGTGGCGACCAGTCGTTCAACGACTCGGCACTGCGTGGTCTCGAGATCTGGGCCGCCAAGAAGTCCTATGTCAAGGGTGGCGGATACACTGCCATGTCTGATGCCGCATACAAGCAGTCCTTGGCCGACAATGCTCCTGACCTTAGTGACCGCGGTATTGTGGCTCTCACAAATGTCGTTCCGGTTATCCTCGAGTCCAAGGAACAAACGGATTACATCCCCAACCTCACCAAGCTCTCCGAGGACGAGGGCTGCAAGCTCATCATCGGCGTAGGGTTCATGCTTGCCGATGCTATCTACCAGGTCGCCAAGGAACATCCACAGATCAAGTTC
>JAPLGL010000024.1 GCA_026390155.1 Caldisericota bacterium | reverse complement strand
AGCCTCTCTATCGGTCGCCATCGTCACCGTCACAGGACTCGCGATGGGCCTTCCACTGGGTGGGGCGTTGGGTGACAGGCTGTTCCACGCCATACCTAGAGGGCGCCTGCTCGTGGTTGCAGCAACGATACCGGGTTCGCTTTTGCTCTGCGCCGCTCTCCTGGTCCCTGCAACAGGCCATGTGGCGTTTGCCCTGCTTGCCATGACCGGAGCCTTCCTGACGGGATTCGCAGCTCCCAACATTGTGGCCACCATTAGCGACGTCAGCCCGCCTGAAGTCCGCAGTACCGCGCTCGCCATGCAGAGCCTGGTGGAGACGACCGGTGCGGCGCTCGCACCACTGCTGACCGGCGTCGTGGCATCGAGGATCAGCCTGGGAACTGCTTTCCTGGTGCTGATAGCCGGGGCGTCGGTGCTGTGGATCCCCTGCTACCTGGTGGCACTCAGGAACGTGTCCCGTGACATCGAGCAGACGCGCATCGACTTGCGCGCGCGGACTGAAAGCTGACTACAGCCAGGGGTTGTCGCCGAGTTCGGCAGCGATGGTCGTCGGCAGGCCGTGGCCTGGGAAGATGCGGGTTGCTGGCGACAGGGACATCAGAGTGACACGGATGCCGGCCAGCAGCTGCTCAAACCCCTCCTGGCTGGGTGTACGCCCAACGCTGCCTGCAAACAGTGTGTCGCCGACGAATGCGTGGTCTCCCGCGATGAGGATGCTGCTGGCCGGCGTATGCCCCCGTATGGTCGCAACGCGGTAGGTGATGACCCCCAGGGGCAGCTCCTGTCCTGCAATCAGTGGAGATGGCTCAGCGCGCATGGCAAACGTGGATCCCATCTGTGCGGCGAAGTTGGCCATCGGGTCTCTGGCGAGTTCGGCTTCCTGTGGGTCCATGAGCAGCGTGGCGTCAGGGAAACGCTTCATCGCCGTGTCGACGCCGGAGACGTGATCGAAATGCCCATGGGTGCACACGATCCATCGAAGGCGGGCATTGGCGCTCTCGATGACGGTAGCCACGGCCTCAAACTCGCGGTTCCAGACCATGCCCGGGTCCACCAGCATGAGTTCGGTCCCTGACTGCACCAGGTAGCAATTGGTCAACAAGGGGCCAACCGGTATGCGCGTAACCGTCGCTCCACTCATTGTCTCGTGAAACTGCTCCATTCCAGCCTCCCGTATTGTAAAGAGAGTATACTCAAACCAGTCATTAGGCGAACCACGCAACGATAGCCTTGCAGGATATTGGGCGTTCACTTTGCCTGGCTTGATGTTCAATCGCCATTCTGGTCCTGGAGGGTGTTTTCTGGCCTGGAACCTATCAGTTCTGTGATCCACGAGTTGACCGACCGATTCACGGGTACGTTACGTACGTCGCTTTGTATGCATGACATGGTCATAGTGAATGTATACTATAAATAAATCGGGAGATGTGGCCACATAAGACGCAGCAGTGCGAGGAGAAGAAGCCATGAGACTATCCGTCATTGACGCGGAACGCTGTACAGGTTGCCAGATATGCATGTTTGCGTGCACTCGCCGGCTAGGCTTTGCAGGAACGGGCAAGACGGCGATCCATATCAAGTCCGTGGGTGGCATGGAACGTGGTCTGTCGGTGGTCGTATGCCGGGCATGCCAGGACCCCCCGTGTGCCAAGGTGTGCTCGGAGGACGCGTTGGTCCTGCGCAAGGGTGGAGGAGTCCTTCTGAACCCCTCAAAGTGCACTGGCTGTGGACTGTGCCGGGAAGCGTGCATCGTCAGCGCCATCTTCTGGGACGAGGAAGCGGAGAAGCCGATCATCTGTGTACATTGTGGCTACTGTGCCAAGTACTGCCCGCATGGAGTGCTGGCGCTCGAAGAACGCCGCGAGGAGGTCCCCGATGCTGCCAAATGACCCGCTTGCCAACGTCTTGTATATCGACCTGAGCAAGAAGCGCTCATGGGTCGAGCGTCGCGAGGACCTGTTCGGGAAGTATTTCGGAGGGGCGGGAGTCGGCATCCAGCTCCTGACCGAGAACTGCCCCGTGGGTATGGATCCGCTGGCTCCCGAGGCACCGATCGTGCTTGCGTCAGGACCTCTGGATGGGCTCTTTCCTCTTGCGTCCAAGACCGTGGCAATGTTCAAGTCGCCACACACTGGCAACTTGGGCGAGTCCCACGCGGGAGGCCGTAGTGCAGTAGCTATCCGCATGTCGGGCCTCGGAGCAATTGTCATCACCGGCGCCAACACCAATCCGGGGTACCTCAGTATCGAGGGCGGCAAGGCATACTTCCTCGATGCCACCACCCTGTGGGGCATGACTTCCAGCGTGACGGCCGGTCGCATCATACGGCAGAACGAAAAGTCGGCGGGCCTGCGCAGCATAATGCGCATTGGTCGTGCGGGTGAGAACCTGGTGACCTACGCCGACGTCAGCACCGAAACCTATAGGCACTTCGGGCGACTTGGCATGGGGGCGGTCTTTGGGAGCAAGAAGCTCAAGGCTGTCGTGGTGTCCGGCAATCGGACGCTTGAAGTCGCGGACAAGGTCGCTTACCGGGCACTCTACGATGAGATCAACACGGCGGCGGTCAGCAGCCCCGTCATGAAGAAATACCACGACCTGGGAACGGCGGAGAACATCCAGCCCCTGTCTGCGCTCGGCGGGCTCCCGACACGCAACCTGCAGGCGGGACGCTTCGATTCTGCTGAAGCTATCTCGGGGGAGCACTACGCCGAGCACTATCTCGGCCGCCGCCTGGCCTGCTCGCATTGCCCTGTCGCGTGTATCCACATAGCGGCCCTGCGCGAACCCTATCAGGATGAGGCGTACTACTACAAGACGACGATGATCTCGTATGACTATGAGCCCATCTATGCGCTTGGCTCGATGCTTGGCATCAGAAATCCTGAGCAGGTGCTGAGCCTGATGGACAAGGTGGAAGTCCTGGGACTGGACGCCATGAGCTCCGGCGTGTGCCTGGCCTGGGCGACTGAAGCGATGGAAAAGGGATTGGTCACCGAACAGGACACAGGCGGCCTGCAGCTCGAGTTTCGCAAGGTTGATGGGTATGTTGCAGGTGTCGAGGCTATCACGAGCCGGTCCAACGAGTTCTGGAGGACCCTGGGCCGTGGTGTGGACGCAGCAGCTGCCCGTTATGGTGGAACAGACTTTGCCATGGCGTTTGGTGGCAACGAGATGCCCGGGTACCATACGGGCCCGGCCGGCTACCTGGGATTCATGCTGGGAGCACGTCACAGCCATCTGGACAATGCCGGTTATGCCATCGACCAGAAGGAACTGACCAAGGGGTCCATTCCAGCCGAGCAGCTTGCTCAGAAGCTCATGGACGAGGAGCGCTGGCGCCAGGTGCTCAGTTCTCTGACCATATGTTACTTTGCCCGGGGCATCTACACGCCGGAGTTGACACTGCGGGCGCTTGCCGCCGCGGGATACAACCTGACCGGCGAACAGCTGGCAGCAACCGCAGACGATATCTATCGGGCGAAGTTCGCATTCAAGCTAGCCAACGGCTTTGACTTCGACAAGCTGACGATTCCGCACCGGGTATTTGAGACACCGGCGGTCGTAAACGGGTTTAACGAGGCGTATATGCGGCGCGCGATCGCGTTTGTGGCGAATCAGCTGGCCGGTCCGCGCGCATAGCCGCGGCAGAGCGGCAAAGGAGGACAAATATGGCAGACAAGAACAGGGAACCGATGAGCAGCAGCGCCGAGGATCGCAAGGGCCGCAGGCAGCGGGAACGCCTTGCGGAGCTGACGCGTTCGTTCAAGAAGGACCCCAGGGACTTTGTCCAGAAGGTGGAGCAGGCGTGTCCGACGGGCACTCCGCCTGCGACTGCATTAGTGGACGCCGCGGTGGTTCTTGCGGAGCAGGACGAGTTCAAACCAGCGCTGGCCTTGCTGGACAGGGCGGTCGTGCTGTACGAGACCAGCCATGACAATGCCGGCCTGGCTTGCGTCTATGTCAACATGGGCCCCCTGTATGGCATGCAGGGCGAGCTGGAGAAGGGCATCAGCCTGTCGCTGAGAGCCGAAGCGCTGGCCAAGGCTCTGCCGGCCGATCCCGAATTCACGCTCCACTATGCGAGCGACCTTGGTGGCATGTACACGGAGACGGAGCAGTGGGACAAGGCTATGCACTACTTCCAGCTTGCCTGTGACACGTCGAAGGGTATGGGCAACAAGGAACTCGAAGCCGACGCTCTTCTCGTCATGAGCCAGGTGGCCGTCGCGCAGGGAGACGCAGCAAAGGCGCGTGAGCTCGCAGAGAAAGGGGGTGCTCTTGGCAGGGCGCTCCATGACAAGCTTTTCCAGGCACGGGCACTACAGACGATTGGCGATGCGAGCGCACTCGAGGGAAACCGTGACGGGGCTGTCGTCCTGTTCCAGCAGGCGCTGGACCTGGAGGCTGACCAGCCAGACCTGGAACTTCGACAGCAGTTGTTCTGGGAAATGAGCGAGTCCTACGAAGAAGCAGGAAACGAAGAACTGGCAGAAGACTATCGCAGTCGCGCTGCCGACCTCGACGAGGGTGACGGAGACATGGATGAGATGGACGACTCAAAAGCGTGATCACACACCGGACACGGCTATGCCGCGTCGTCAAGGGCGACCTGCGGACAAGGAGGATGACATGCTGTACGAACGTGAATTGAAGGAGACAGCTAGAGCTCTCGTGGCCCCGCACAAAGGAATCCTGGCTGCTGACGAGAGCGTTGGAACGATCGGGAAGAGGTTTGCGAAACTGGGTGTTGCGTCGACGGCCGAGACGCATCGCGCCTATCGGGATATGCTGTTCACGACATCCGGCATGGAGGAATTCATCGCGGGCGTCATTCTGTATGATGAAACGATTCGCCAGGAGTCTCTGGGCGGAACGCTGTTCCCCAGATTGCTGGCTGAGAAAGGTGTCATTCCCGGCATCAAGGTCGACACCGGAGCGGTTGAGCTGGCACTTCATCCTGGTGAGAAGATCACACAGGGACTGGACGGGCTCCGCGAACGGCTGGCCGAGTATCGGTCGCTTGGCGCCCGGTTCGCCAAGTGGCGTGCTGTCATAACCATCGGGGCCGGCATCCCCAGTAAGGCGTGCCTCAGTGCCAACGCCCAGGACCTTGCGCGCTACGCGGCTCTTGCACAGGAAGCTGGACTTGTCCCCATCGTGGAACCAGAGGTCCTTATGGACGGAGATCACGACCTGGAGCGCTGTGAATTGGTCACGTCGGGCGTCCTGAGGTCCGTCTTCAAGGAACTTGCGCGGCAGGGGGTCCTGCTCGAGGGCATCCTTCTCAAGCCGAGCATGATAGTCGCGGGCAAGTCCTGTTCCCGCCAGGCGGGGGTCCAGGACGTCGCTGAGGCGACCGTGCAGACACTGCGCCGTACTGTCCCTGCAGCTGTCCCGGGGATTGTCTTCCTTTCGGGTGGGCAGTCATCCGAACTGGCCACCGCTCACCTCAATGCGATGAACAAGTTGGGACCGCACCCGTGGGAATTGAGCTACTCGTACGGACGGGCACTGCAGGAGCCCGCACTGACCATCTGGCACGGCGAGGCTGCAAACGTGGCTGCGGCCCAGGCCGCCCTCTATCATCGAAGCAAGTGCAACAGTTCGGCCCGGACGGGTTCGTACACGCCCGAGCTCGAGCGCCAGCAGTAACAGGAGGACCTCGTAGGGTTGCCCCTAGAACGACGTTCCGGGCAGTGGGGACACCCCACTGCCCGGAAGCGCTGAGAAGGAGGAACGGCGGGGAGGCTAGCCGCCCAGGTAGGCCTTCTTGACGTCCGGGTTGTCGCGCAGTTCCGCGGCTGTCCCTGACAGTACCAGAGAACCGGTTTCCAGGACATATCCGCGGTTGGCTATGGACAGCGCCTTGAACGCGTTCTGCTCGACCAGCAGAATCGTCTTGCCCAGCTGGTTGATCTCGACGATGATGCCAAAGATCTCCTCGACCAGGACGGGTGACAGGCCCATCGAAGGCTCGTCGAGAAGCATGAACGGATTGTTCTGCATCAGACCCCGGCCGACAGCCAGCATCTGCTGTTCGCCGCCTGACAGTGTACCGGCGATCTGCCGTCTGCGTTCCTTGAGCCGCGGGAACAGTGAGAATACCTTGTCCTGGTTGGGGCCGGCCGTCTTCTTGTCCTTGACTGACGACAGGGCTACGTCCAGGTTCTCCTGCACGGTCAGGTTGCCAAAGATGCCACGGCCCTCGGGGACCTGGGAGATACCCATGCGCGCGATGAGATGCGGCGGCGTGTGCGTGATGTCGTGCCCGTCATAGATGATGCTGCCGGACGTTGCACGAAGGATGCCAGAGATAGCACGCAGCGTCGTCGACTTGCCGGCACCGTTGGCGCCGATGATCGAAACGATCTCGCCCTTTTCTACGCTGAAGGAGACGCCCTTCAGTGCGCGGATGGAGCCATAGAAGACGTCGATGTTCTTGACTTCAAGCAGCATGTCAGGCCCCCTTTCCAAGGTACGCTTCGCAGACCCGGGGGTCATTGCGGATGTACTCGGGCACGCCTTCGCAGATGGTCTCGCCGAAGTCCATGACCTTGATACGTTCGCAGACGCCCATGACAACCCTCATCTGGTGCTCGATGAGCAGGATAGTCAGGTCGAATTTGTCGCGGAGCCAGTGGATCATTTCCATCAGTTCGTCTGCCTCTGCCGGGTTCATGCCGGCTGCGGGCTCGTCCAGGATGAGGAGCTTGGGTTTGGTGGCAAGGGCGCGGGCGATTTCCAGCCGACGCTGAGCCCCGTAGGGGAGGGAGCCGGAGACGTCTTCGGCGTGTCCCTCCAGATGAAACAGGCGCAGGAGGTCGATGGCGTAGTCGTCGACAAGTTGCTCGCCCTCCCAGTACTTGCGTGTGTGCAGGAACGCATCAGTGTTGCCGTAGGACATACGGAAGTGATAGGCGATCTTGATGTTGTCGATCACACTGGACTTGCTGAACAGGCGGATGGTCTGGAACGTGCGGGCGATCCCTGCCTGGGTGATCTGGTAGGTCTTCTTGCCCACAATGTTCTGTCCGTCGAAGACGATAGTCCCCTTGGTCGGCGCATAGACACCGGTGATCACGTTGAAGACGGTTGTCTTGCCAGCGCCGTTCGGTCCGATGAGACCGACGATCTCGCCGTGCTCGAGCTGGATGTTGAAGTCGGAAACGGCGCGCAGGCCGCCAAAGTACTCCGTGAGATGTTGAACGTCGAGGAGAGCCATTACGCGCTCACCTCCTTTCTCTTGCGCTGGGGAATGAGGATGAAGCTGAACTCCTTGACGCCCATGATGCCTTCTGTCCGGAAAATCATGGTCAGGATGAGGATCAGCGGATAGATGACCATGCGCCATGACTTGAGGCTGCGCAGCAGTTCCGGCAGGAGAGTGAAGACAGCCGGGCCGACGATGGCGCCGCTGATCGAAGTGGAGCCACCAACGTACAGATAGATGAGATACTCCAGCGACTTCACGAAACTGAAGTTGTCGGGGTGGATGAACTGCAGCAGGTGAGCGAAGACACCGCCCGAGACTCCGGCGAAGAAGGCCGAGAAGACAAACACAAACACTTTCTGCCGAGTCGTATCGATGCCCGTGGATTCAGCGGCGATCTCCGAGTCGCGGACCGCCTTCATGGAGCGTCCATGCGACGAGAACAGGTAGTTGCGCATGAGAACGACGCTTGCGATTGCGAACACGAAGACGACCTCCAGCGTCGTGAACTTTGGGATGCCGCCCAAACCACGGGGACCGCCCAGGGCGTTGGTGACACGGATGACCGTTCGGATGAGTTCGTTGGCGGACAGCGTCACGATAGCCAGGTAGTCACCCTTGAGACGCAGCGACGGCGTACCGACAAGATAGCCTGCTGCGGCAGCCAGCAACCCCCCTGCAAGAATTGCGACGATGAAGACAGGATACCCGACCCATGGATTGGCCGTACTCATGTGCAACCAGACCGTCGTTATCATGGCTGACGTATAGGCGCCGACAGCCATGAAGCCTGCGTGTCCGATGGAGAATTGGCCGGTGAAACCGTTCACCATACCCAGGCTGACGGTCATGACGATGTTGATGCCAGCCAGCATGATGAGCTGGATATAGTATGCGTTGAGGACGCCCGCCAGATTCAGGACCTTGACGACGACATAGGCCAGCACGAATGCAATTACTGTGACGATTGTGCGGTGTGTACGGAGAAATGCCATGTCAGACCTTCTCCGGCATGAACTTGCCTAGCAAGCCGCTTGGTCGAACAAGCAGGATGCCTATAAGGATGGCGAACGCGATGCCGTACCCCAGGTTGGAGTTGACCGACGTCGCAAACGCCTCCGAGATGCCCATGATGTATGCGCCGAGTACGGCGCCCGGGATATTGCCGATGCCGCCAAGAACTGCTGCGATGAACGCTTTCAGGCCCGGCCATACACCTAGGAACGGGGATGCCAGTATGCCGTAGGTCGTGCCGTACAGGATGCCGCCAGCGCCCGCCAGCGCAGGGCCCACGATGAAGGCGGTGCTGATGACAACGTCGATGTTGATGCCCATGAGGCTGGCTGTCGGCTTGTCGAATGCCACCGCGCGCATCTGTTTCCCGATGAGCGTCTTGTTGACGAACCAGAACAGCAGGACCATCAGGAAGACGGAAACGCCGACGTCGAGCAGCAGCACGTAGGGGATGATGAGGCCGAGGTTGCCGGGGATGGGAAGGTTCCCGGCCGGGATGAGGTCGGGGAACTTGCGGAACGTCGGGCCGAAGACGAACGGCAGGGAACAGAAGTTCTCGAGGAACAGCGACACGCCCAGCGCCGTGATGAGGGCGGACAACCGTGACTTGTACCGTAGCGGGCGATAGGCCAGTTTCTCCATGACAAAACCAAGCAGGCCGGTAATGAGCATGGCTGCGATGATCGTCGGGATGAAGGCGCCACCAAAGATCCTGGCCATGACGGGGGCAAGGAAGAATCCCATGTAAGCGCCAAACATGAAAATGTCGGCATGAGCGAAATTGATGAGGCGCACGATGCCATACACCATCGTATAGCCTAGGGCAATCAGAGCATAGATACTACCCATCTGAATGCCATTGATGAGTTGCTGCAGGAACTGACCCATGTTTTCTCCTCCAACAGGGGGCGCAGCAGGGAGTACCCGGTCCCCGCTGCGCCGAGATGCGTGCTAGGCTATGGGTTGACGGTCGTCAGGTACGTCTGCTGGCCGTTCACGATCTTGATGATAACGGCCGACTTGATTGGGTCTCGGTTTTCGTCGAACTTGTAGGCGCCGGAGATGCCGACGAAGCTGGTGTTCTTCATGGCATCCCTGATGTCCGAGCCCTTGATTGAGCCAGCAGTCTTGAAGGCGTCGAGGAACAGCCCTGCAGCGTCATATGCAAGAGCAGCGAGTGCGTCGGGCGCCTCTCCGTACTTGGTCGTGTATTTTGCGACGAAAGCTTGGACTTTGGGGCTCTTGTCGTCTTTCGAGAAGTGGTTGGAGAAGACGCCACCTTCGACAGCCGCTCCACCTATCTCGACGAGTTTGGTTGAATCCCATCCATCGCCGCCACCGGCAGGAACGTTGAGACCCATCTCGCGTGCCTGCTTCAGCTGAAGTGCAGCAGAACCATAATAGTTGGGCAGATACAGGAACTCGGGATTGGCGGCCTTGATTACGGTTAGCTGAGCCTTGTAGTCGACCGTTTTCTCCTCGTCGGTGAATGCTTCGTAGGCGACGACTTTGCCGCCGATTTTCTCAAAGCCTGCCTTGAAGAACTCGGCAAGACCCTTGTTGTAGTCGTTGCCGTTATCGTACAGCACCGCGGCTGTCTTGACCTTGAGGGTATTGTACGCGTAATTGGCCATCACCGTTCCCTGGAACGGGTCGATGAAGCAGGCGCGGAAGATGTAGTCACCGACTAGCGTGACCTTCGCATTGGTGGACGTTGGCGAGATCTCCGGGACGCCGGCAGACTGCGCGATAGGCGCGACGGCCAAGCTGACCTTGCTCATGACGGCGCCGATGATGCCGATGACCTTGTCGTTATCGATGAGTTTGTGGGCAGCGCTGGCGCCGACTTCAGGGGACGCGGTGTCGTCCTCGTTGATGTAGTTGATCGTCGTCTTGACGCCGCCGACCATTGCTCCGCCGGCAGTGTTGAATTCCTCGACGGCCATGGCCGTGCCGTTCTTGCTGGAAGCACCAAAGGTGGCCGAGGCCCCGGTCATCGGGAAGATACCACCCAGATTGACAACCCCAGTTTTTGCTTTGCATCCGACGCCAATGCCGGCTATGAGTGCACAGACAAGAATAATCGCTAGCAGTCTCCTCATGTGTTCTCCTCTCGTGATATGGATGTGTGGTACTGGTTCCGATTCGCGGAACGACAGAGCATCGTCAGGCTTGCAGGCCCGGTGACACCCCCTTTCCAAGAAAGCGGAAAGACTCTACAGCGTATGATCCGCGAGACCTTCTGACGGCCGCGCAATCCAAGGGTTTGGCTCCCAGCTCACTGCGGACTCCAGGCACATCCCCGCTCGGGGAGTCTGAGGCAACGCAGCCTGGGACAAGACGTGGGCATAGACCGACTAGGTGTGTTGAGCCATGGTACGAGAAAAAGACCGGGAACCATCTGATGTCCATACTGCATTCTTGCAGACTGGGCAAAAAAGTCAAGAGGCGGGTGAAGAGAAACATGGTAAGACTACTGTCGAACGACATGAAACAGCTCGTTCCGATATGACGGAGAATACAAGCCTGCAATCGAACCACACGATAGACGTCCGACGTGCCCAACGTTGGCCGATGCAGGCACGCCAACATAAGCGGAAGATCCGATCACAACGAGACGGACCCATGCGCACCACGTTCGAGCACCTCGCATCAAGCAAACCTGCTTCACGACATTCCTCGTGTCGTTTCGTATGTTCAATCACCATCTGCGTACACTATTGCCGTCCCGCCGGAATTGTCAAGCCGTGCGTGACTTCCCGTCCATCCGTCGTTCTGTCGAGTCAGACCGGATTGGACCTCAGGCAGACTGTCTGCGAAAGCGGAGAGCCGCCAGGGCGGCAAGGACAATGGCACAGACCAACAGCAGCGTACAGGGCCAGAGGACCGAGGATACGCCAAGACCTCGCTGCACAACGTTCTCATAGGCATCCACGATCAGTGCCCCCGGGGTCGCGCGCGCCACTCGCTGGAAAGCCGCCCCGGTGAACTGGAGAGGGACCCATGCGCCGCCAAGGCCGGCGAGGACGAACATGAGGATAAGCGAGAATGCTATTGCCTGCTCCTCAGAGCGTGATGCGACCCCGATGAGCAGGCCGATTGCCGCCACGAATGCCGAAGCGCAGATTGTCACAAATAGCGTCGCGAAGGGAGCATGCATATACTGGACGCGGAGGACCAGAGCCGCGAAGAGGATGAGCATTGACAGTTGTGCGAAGACCTGCACGAACATGGCAAGGTAGTGTCCCAGCAGGATGCCGGAACGCGATAGCCTGGTCGTCATGAGGCGGGCAAGTGTCCGTGACTTTCTTTCTTCGACGACGATCCCGGCGGCGCTGATGAGTCCAGCGATGGAGAACTGCAGCATCATGCTTGGGGATGTGTGCGCGAAGCCGCCCGCATTGCGCTGCTGTTCCGTGAGCTTGCTCGACACTGTCACAACCACGGTCTGGGGCTGTTTCTTCCAGGCGGACACTGCGGTCTCGAACGCGTAGGTGAACTGCTCAAACGTGAGTGTCGAGGGCTTGTTGGATGCCGAGGGCGTCGCCACTTCCCGATAAATGGCGGCCGTTGCACGCGCCGTGCGTACAGCGCTCGTGAGACGCGTTGACAGGTTTCCCAGCTCATTTCTGGCTATCGTTCCGCTGGTGCTTGCGACGTCGACGACGCAGGGCAGGACAGGGTTGATTCCGTCGTAGCAGGTCCGCAGAAATCCGGCCGGGATGAAGACCACCGCGGTGACCTTGCCGTCCGTGACAGAAGCACGAAGGGCTTGGTCGTCCATGCTTGCGGGTGTGGCCACGCGAACGACGGTTGAGGACTCCACAAGGTCGACGAAGGCCGCATGGGCGGGGTCGCCCGTGTCGCCGGCGACAACCACCAGCAGACGAGTGTCCGCAGGAGCACCATAGCCACCAAAGACGAACCCGAACATGAGGGTAAACGCGATCGGCATGATCAGGATGAACATCAAGGACTTGCGGTCACGCAGGATCTGTGAGAGGTCCTTGATCGTCAGGTCGAAAGCACTCATGGCGGGCGTTACGCGAACCGTCGCGCCATGCGGGCGCGGCCGACGAGGAACATGACTGCGGTCCAGGCGAGCAGGACTGCTGCGCTCGTGAGCAGCTGGCCCAAAGGGGACCCGTCCATGGCTTGCCGGAAGGCGAGGAGTGACCAGCCCTGGGGCACGAAAAGGGCGACGCGCTGTCCCAGCTGGGCAGCGGACGGGACGTTCATCGTAAACACGCTTGCGAGAGCAAGCATGCCCGTCGCAGTCACGACTCCGCCGAACACGACGCCTGCTTGCCGCGTTGTCTTGAGGAACGACATGAGGAAAATACCGAATGCCGAAGCGCACAGGGCCGTCGACACGAGTGCGATCGCGATCGGCAGGATTCCGCCCCAGTGGATGCCGAGGGTGAGTGCCGAAACCAGCATCAGGACGAGCATCTGGAGCGCCGTGGTCAGCAGGATAGCCAGCATCTTGCCCTGCATGACGACTGCCGGAGTGGTCCTGGTGGTGAACAGGCGCTGCAGGGTCCCCTGCTCCTGTTCCAGCAGGATACTCTCGGCGCCAGCTGTTCCGGTGTAGTAGACGTAGAAGACCATCATGGCTGCCATGTAGACAGCGAGGATCGTGGCAAGAAGACTCGCGGACTTCTGTTGTTTTGCAGGCGGTGCTTCCACCTTGAGAGAGCCGGATACAGACTGTATGGCTCGCGTCTCGTCGACGAACTGCCGAATGGCCAGGGCGACGCTGTCCGGGGAAGGAGTGATGCCTGCAGCAGCGAGAATGGTGGTCACGGTCGACGTCAGGACACGGATGGACGTGAACTCGTCGACGAACTGGCCGATGATGGCGCGGACGATACCGGGCCCGAGAGTGAGTGTGGGGTCCTGGTAGACTTCGACTACTGCTCCCGGCGCACCTTCCATAGAAGTCTTCGTGAAGGCCGTCGGGATAATGACAGCGACCTCTGCGGTGCGGCTGTCCACCGCGTCACGGGCAGCGTCGGCGGACGTGACCGTCGCGATGGACATGAGCTGTTTCATCTCGTCTGATATGAGCACGCGTGTAAGAATGTCCCCCGCCGTCGTGGACGGGTCAGCGTCAGAAGGGTCAAGGTCAACCGCTTCATTCCCCATGTCGAGATTGACCAGGACGACCTTCGTGACGGGGACGCTGAACGTCTGCTTTTTCGACGTTGCGGTCCCGCCGAATGCCACCGTGAACAGGCCAACTATGAGCAGTGGGACGGCAAACATGAACATGAGCCCGAACAAGCTGGTGAACGAATGTCGCATGTCCTTGAGAGCGATATCGAATGCCCGCATGGGTGATCAGTCGCGCAGTGCACGGCCGGTGAGATGAAGGAAGACCGCCTCGAGGTTCGGCTCCTGGACGTCCACCGACACAATCCTGACACCTGCCGCGGCGGCGCTCTCGAAGAGCCGGGGTAAGACGCGGTTGCTGTCGGTTGCAAACACAGTCACAACGCCATCCTCGGACGTCACGTCCCGGATCCCCTCGATTGTCTTCCACGTTTTCAGGAGACCTTCGGTCAGTTCGCTCAGCCGCAACTGGATGCGGTCGAGTTCGCCAACGCTGGCGACCAGTTCCCGTTGTGTGCCCACCGCGACGAGCTTGCCGTGGTCCATGATGCCCACGTGGTCGGATAGCTCCTGTGCCTCTTCCATGTAGTGAGTCGTGTACAGGACCGTCATTCCCTGGTCGCGGAGCTGCTTGACGTTGTCCAGGATGGACCTGCGGCTTTGCGGGTCGATGCCGACCGTGGGCTCATCCATGATGACGAGCGCAGGTTTGTGGAGAAGCGCGACAGCGATGTTCACGCGGCGCTTCATGCCGCCCGAATATGTGCTGACCCGGTCTCTTTGACGATCTACGAGTCCGATGACTTCCAGGACCTCGTCTACACGGCGTGCAAGAGGAATGCCGCGGAGGTCCTGCATTTTCCCCCAGAACAGCAGGTTCTCACGGGCCGACAGATCGCCGTAGAGGGCGACCTCCTGCGGGACGACGCCAATGGAAGCTTTCACCAGCTGCGGTTCGATTGAGATGCTGTGCCCGATGACAAGGGCGTCGCCAGAATCAGGTTTGAGCAAGCACCAGAGCATACTGATCAGAGTGGTCTTTCCGGCGCCGTTGGGACCCAGCAGGCTGAAGATTTCGCCCTGAAGGACGTCAAAGGAAACGCCGTCGACTGCGTGAATTGATCCAAACGTCTTGTGCAGGTCCCGCACCTGGACCGCCACCGTTGTGCCCATCGCTACCCCCTGATACTCCGACCACGGACGAATCGTCCACCGAACAGCACATTCCCGGACGCTGCCCCATATTCTACGGCCCCTTTTGTATGGTTCAATGCTGAGGCCTTGAGATAGCGGCCGTCCTACCGCCGCCCGTCGGACCTTCTTAGCATCTCCTCGATATCCTGGACGCAGCGGGTGGCCCACTGCCAGTCATCGCGGGTCGGGGCGATGTCCTCACCGTGGCTCAATCTGTTGCGTAGATCAACGACATCATGCATGGAGTGCTCCAGTTCCGAGCGGTCGTCTCCCAGATGTCGCCAGCGCCGCTCATCGGCCAGCACCAGGTCGGTTTTTCCCCACAGCGACAGGCAGTCGGCCACAGACAGCGAGTGATTGTGTTCGCGCCGCCTGAGCCAGATGCGACGGGCTTGCTCAACCAGAGGGGCAGGAAGGCGTCTGGCCAGCTCATCATCGGTGGCGTCTAGAATGAGTGTCTGGAGGTGTGACTCGAAGAGTTGGGTGTAACCGAACAGCAGGAGCCGCACCGGTGGTTTCTCGAGGTCTGCTCGCGTCACGATGCCGGTTACACCGTCGCTCGTCAGGACGAAGGCATAGTCCCGCGCCCCGAGCACTTTGAACAGGTTGAGCACCGAGGACGAATTCGGGATGAGCATGACAGGCGTGATAGGATGTGCGTACGATGCTACGACCCCGGTTTCCAGTTCGTCACGGTCGACATACGTGAGTACGGTCCCCTCTGGACTGGCGACACCGACGGCGTCCCAGTCCCGGGCTGTCAGGTCCTGCCTGATGTCCAAAGCGTCACTTTGCGCCGGCACCGACACGAGAGGCTCCATGATCATCTCGACGTTCACGCGATGCTGGAACAAGTCTCGCAGCTCGCGCAGAGACCGGCTGATGCGGACCTCCGGCGAAAACGGCATGCCCATCGTTGTCTTCATTGCGACCTCCCGACCACACGTCTACCTCTATACTATAGTCTAGGTGAGCCAAAGCGATTGGCAACGGGACATGTGTCCTCTACGGGCAGTCTCGCGATGAGTGCGAGTGATGTGGGCCAAGGAGGTTGTGCGCGAGCGCATCCGCGCTACAGTAACGTGGAGAGATGACACGTCGGGAGGATCACATGAAAGACCATTCGGCTACGAGGATGACAGAATCGCTGCGTCTGAAAACTGCAAAGGAGCAGGCATGAACGCATCGGAGGTATGGTTCTCCGACCTGCGCACGCGTCCCGGCCATAATCTGCTGGACAAGACCGAGACACTCATGCGGGCAGCCGGCATCGAGACCATCGATTTCAAGGACAAGTTCGTTGCGCTCAAACTGCACCTTGGCGAGCCCGGCAATCTCGCGTATATCCGTCCCAACTATGTTGCACGCGTTGTGAGGCTGATCCGCGAGCTCGGCGGCAAGCCATACCTCACGGACTGCAATACGCTCTATACAGGGGGCCGCTCGAACGCGGTCGACCACCTGCAGTCTGCCCAGGAGAACGGCTTCAACCGTATTGCGGTAGGAGCCGACGTCATCATCGCCGACGGCCTCAAGGGCACGGACTACCGTGAGGTCCCTATCCATCTCAAGCACTGTGAAACTGCCAAGATCGGCACTGCAATTGCCGACGCCGACATCATCGTGTCACTCACGCACTTCAAGGGGCATGAGCAGACCGGCTTTGGGGGCACGCTCAAGAATATCGGCATGGGCAGTGGTTCGCGGGGTGGCAAGATGCAGATGCACTCCGAATCCAAGCCGCGCATCGACGTCATGAAGTGCGTCGCGTGTGGCACCTGTGTCCGCTCATGCCCGCAGTCCGCGATCGCCTGGAACGCCGACCACAAGGCAGTCATCGACTACAGCAAGTGTGTCGGCTGCGGGCAGTGCGTTGCGGTCTGCATGTACGGCGCCGCACGCCCCGTGTTCCAGGGGACCAACGACGCGCTCGGCGAGAAGATCGCGGAGTACGCCTATGCCGTCCTGCAAGGGAAGCCGGCATTCCATGTCAGCTTCGTCATGAACGTCAGCCCGAGCTGCGATTGCTGGAACCTCAACGATGCGGCCATCGTGCCCGACATAGGCATCGCCGCGAGCTTCGACCCTGTGGCTCTCGACCAGGCATGTGTGGACCTTGTCAACAAGGCCGTCGCCAATCAGGGCAGTGTCCTTGGGGACGTCCACTTCGAACAGGGCGACAAGTTCACGCGCGTCCACCCCGATACGAACTGGGAATCTCAGGTCACGCATGCCGAGGAGATCGGTCTGGGCACGCGGCAGTACAAGCTGGTGACCGTCGCGTAGATATCTCCTCGAGATGTGTCCGTTCCAGGCGCCGCACCAGACGAGGTGTGGCGCCTCTCGCTCCTGATCTCGGCAATGCCGTTGCAAAAGTCGAGGACTGTCGTATTCTTCATACATAGGCTGTCAGCAGCAAAACCCTTGGGGAGGGCTCGATGGCTCGCGCACGACCAATGGGAGTGAAGGCGTTTACACTCATCTGGGCTGGTCAGGTGGTCTCGCTTATTGGATCTGCCATGACGGCCTTTGGTGTGAGTGTGTGGGCTTGGCAGACGACGGGTCATGCAACCGCACTGAGCATTGTCGCGTTCTTCAATTTCACACCTACCATCGTCATGAGTCCCATCGCTGGAGCGCTGGTCGACCGCTGGAATCGCAAGGTGACCATGGGGGTTTCGGACGTGGCGTCAGGATTGGGGACAGTCATCATGCTCGTCTTGTATGCCACCGGACACCTGCAGATCTGGCACCTCTGCGCCGTGGGGGTGTTGTCCGGGACCTTCCAGGCGTTTCAGTGGCCGGCGTATCAGGCTGCCATCAGCACCATGATGCCCAAGGACAACTATGGCCGGGCCGCCGGCATGATGTCGCTGGCACAGAGTGGCTCCGGTATCCTGGCGCCCATCATTGCAGGCGCAGTCGTCGTTATGTGGGGCCTCGTGCCGATCTTCCTGTTTGACATCGCCTCATTCTGCATCGCCGTCGCATTCCTGCTGGCGGTCAATGTCCCCAATCCCGCTCGATCACAGGAAGGTCAGGAAGCACGTGGCAGTCTCCGGAAGGAGACGATCTTCGGATGGCGCTACATCGTGGCGCGGCGCCCTCTGTTCATGCTGCAGCTCAGCTTCTTCGCCTCGAACCTCATCGCATCGTTGTGTATGACCGTGTGGACCCCCATGGTCCTGGCGCGTACCGGTGACAGCGCGACGAAACTGGGCATCGTCAACACGGTGGCTGCCATCGGCGGCGTCATTGGAGGCGTGCTCATGGCCGCGTGGGGCGGTCCGCGCCGCAAGGTGCATGGTGTCCTGTGGGGCATGGTGTCTGTGTCCGCCCTGGGAATCATGCTCATGGGGTTTGGTCGAACGTTGCCCATCTGGCTCGTTTCCGGATTTCTCGGATCCCTCATCATCCCATTTCTCAACGGCTGCAACGACGCTATCTGGCAGGCGAAAGTGCCACATGACGTACAGGGTAAGGTCTTCGGAACGCGCATGATGATTGCGCAGGTCTCCGTGCCAATCGCCATGCTGACCGCTGGACCACTGGCGGACCTCGTGTTCGAGCCACAGATGATGACTGGAGGTACCTTGGCGAGAGTGTTCGGGCCACTGGTCGGTGTCGGTCGTGGTGCCGGCATGGCTCTCATGTTTGTGCTGTTCGGCGGCGTGGCGCTGTTGGTGGGCGTCGCGAGTTTCATGGTGCGTGACATCCGCGACGTGGAGGTCCTGATTCCGGACTATGCTCCGCCGGACGAAGAAGTGCCTGGAGCGACGATTTCTGTCCCTGTTGAAGCGACAGCTGACAATTGAACCGAGTGCGCAACAACGCGAGAAGGTCCGTATCGTGGCTTCGGAAGCGGTGATAATGGCAATAGGCACTTTTCACGTCGTCGCGCGCGGGGGCTTGACATCTTTTATGAAACTTGTTTTATTGTAGAGTATTGACATCAAGACTGGGTATCAAACGTCCACAGTAGTGTCAACATCAATCTCAACAAAGGAGATGGCAATGGCTGAAACTGCGAAGAAGTCTACAGTAGCACCGAAGAAGGTCGTCGCTGCACCGAAGAAGGTAGTGAAGAAGGTCGCAACCAAGGCTCCCATGAAGTCAGGCTGTGCCCCCATGGCTGCTGTGAAGCCCGCCGTGAAGCCGGTGGTCAAGAAGACGGTCAAGCCTGTGGCAAAGCCCGTGGTCAAGAAGACGGTTGCCAAGCCCGCTGTCAAGGCTGTGAAGCCGGCAGCCAAGAAGCCTGTCGTCAAGAAACCTGTAGTCAAGAAACCTGTAGTCAAGAAGTAGTATACTGTACCGGAAGTGTCCTCGCTGTGCCCGCACTTGTGCGGGCACAGCGAGGTTCTTTCTCTGAGACGGTCACCATGCTCGTGGACGGTGCCCGTACAGCAAACGGCAGGCAGCCCGAACCTGGGCTTGGAGCCCACGATTCGACGCCGCACCAGAAATTTCTGGTGCGGTTTGTCATACTGAATCACACCATCGGGTCCGTGCGCTTCCCTTCTTCTGAAGGCTGACTGCAAACAGGATCAGGCGCGCGGTCATGTGCCGAGCATACGGCAACGCTCCATGTCGGTCAGCCCGGCGTGTGCGAAAGCACTATTCTGTGGAGTCGGGAATGCCGATCTGCGCCTGCAACAAGCCTGAAGTGGGCCCTGACCAGGATTCTGCGATAGGCGGGCCTGCCAAGCGGGGATTGAATGGAGGCCAGGAAGAAGAGAACCGTCGTGTGGAATTGGCACGACCGTGTGGGCAGATGCAATTCATCGTGCTGAAATTGTACCTTATCTGGCAAGAGTACAACTCTCATACTATTCGCCTGAGCTCTTGAGTTTGTCTTGTGTGAACTACACTGAAGAGGAAGAAACATCTCCCGGGATTGTCGGAGGAACGGATGGGCGCACTGCTTGATTGGCTGTTGGAAGGTCCTGCTTGGATACGGTACCGGGCGCTGGTGGACCTGGCGGGCGAGCCGGAATCGTCACCTGGTGTTCAGGATGCCCGACGTGCCATGCTGGAAGACCCGCAGGTGTCGGCTCTGGTCCAGGAGCTGCAGGGATGGCCGGGAGTCGTACTCAATAGCCACAAGTCAGCCGGGCAGCTGTACCACAAGCTGAGATTTGCGGCGGACCTCGGCCTGCGCTGGGACGATCCGGGGATGCCTGAGGTGGTCCGTGCTGCCATGGCATATCAGTCGCAGCAGGGGCCGTTCCAGTTGCCCATGGCTGTGTCCGTGGCGCACGGTGGAACTGGACACGAGGATCGGGGATGGGCGCTGTGCGACGCCCCGGTCATCGTGGGCACGCTCTGTGAGCTGGGGCTGTCCGGTGAAACCACCGTGCGCCGTGCTGTCGATTCCATTGCAGGGCTGGCGCGAGAGAATGGCTGGCCGTGTGCGGTATCGCCCGAATTGAAGGGCTTTCGGGGCCCTGGACGCAAGGGTGACCCCTGTCCCTGTGCGACGCTTGCATGTGTCGAGATGGAGCTGTCAGCGGGCATTTCCCACGAGCAACAAACACGGGATGGGGCCGAGGCGCTGCTGACGCAGTGGTCGGAGCGGCGGGAGTCGCACCCCTACATGTTCTACATGGGTACGGACTTCTGCAGGCTCAAGGCGCCATTCATATGGTATGACGTTCTTCACGTGACGGACGCCCTGTCGCGAATTCCGTGGCTGCGGCGGGACCGACGGCTGCATGAGATGATGGGTGTGATGATGCAACAGGTGGGGAGTGACGGACGCGCGACGCCCGGATCGGTGTGGACGGCCTGGAAGGACTGGGAGTTCGGTCAGAAGAAGGGTCCATCGCGCTGGGTCACATTGCTCGTCGAGCGCGTGCGATTGCGCATGAACAGCTGACGGAGGTTTCAGATATGGAGACGATCGATCTTCGCAAGCAGATGAAGGACCTGTGGAATCCACCAGTGGGCAAGGTCGTCCTGGTCACCGTGACCGCACTGCCGTATCTCATGATCGAGGGTGTGGGCAACCCGAACACGTCACAAGCGTTTCAGGATGCAGTCCAGGCACTGTACTCGGCTGCCTACACCATGAAGTTTGGGGCCAAGTCCACCGGGGTCGCCGAATGGAAGGTGACACCACTGGAAGCACTATGGTGGGACCCGGCCGGGCGCGACCTCTTTGACGCCGGGTATTCCACCGTGCCGAAGGAGATGGCGTGGCGGGCCTTGCTGATGCAGCCCGAAGTCGTGACTGCGGACATGCTGAAACAGGCAAAGGCCGAGGTCGTCCGCAAGAAGAAGAGCATGCCTGCTCTCCCGCAGGTGCGTCTCGAGACATGGACCGAGGGATTGTGTGTCCAGACGATGCACGTGGGTCCGTATGCAGGCGAACGCCCGACCATCGAGCTGATGCGTGCCTGGATGACCGGGAACGGCTACCAGACGCGGGGCCGACACCACGAGGTATACCTCAGTGACCCCAACCGCACCGCACCAGAGAGGATGAAGACTATCCTTCGCCTTCCTGTGGAGAAGGTGCAGTCATAACTGACGGAGCCGTGCCTATGTCTCGATCGTCACCGTCTTGCCGACGGGATCCCAGGTGACCGCACAGCCCAGATTCTCGGCGACGAACCGGAGAGGTAGCAGTGTTCTGCTGTTGACGATGATCGCAGCAACATCCAGGGATGTATTCACCCCGTCTACACGTGCCTCTCTTGAGCCGATCCAGACTTCGACAGTATGTGGGCCGAGCGTCACGGTCGCCTTCCGCTTGACAGCGTCCCAGCCGACACTGCCCCCGAGGGCCTCGATTACGGCGCGTATGGGGAGCAGGGTGCGCCCTTCGCGGATGATGGGTGACGAGTCGAGCGTCGCGCTGCTGCCGTCGACGGACATCACCGACGAACCGATGGTGAGCACCAGGGTGTGCGACGGATGCGGAGGCAGGACGATGGGGATTGGCTCAAAGACAGCGGTGATCGTGTGATCTGCCGTGACACCGGTCAGTTCGTACATGCTGTTGCGCACGAGACCGGTCACGTTGGTGCCGTTGTCGGTCACGAGCACAAGCCGGTATCCTGCGTCGGGCAACATGGTTAGTGTGACACTGCCATCCTCGGCGACTTCCTTCAGTAGTGGAAGGATGGTTCCACGTCCTTGTGGTACAGACGCTGAGATCCGGAAACGGGCGACGGGAACGTTCACCAGGCGGAACAGGCCTGCGTCCGTGCCAGCGTACACCGTGGGGGGCACCGAAGAATCCACGGCAAGCGCAGAGACGTTCTCTGTGAGCGGCCCTCCTGCCTGCGTCCAGGAGTCACCGCCATCAGCCGATGCATACACGCCGTCAGAGGTCATCATGCCGCTGTCGCCCGCGTAGAGAACAGATGGGTTGACCGGATCCACGGCGAGTGCCGCAATTCCGAAAAAGTACCGGAGGATGCCCGATGAGCTGAGCCCGGTTCCCTGTGACCACGTGGCTCCCCCATCTCTGGACTTCCACACACCGGCCGTGGTTCCGGCATAGATCACGTCCGCTGTCACGACGACTGTCAGGACACCTGCGCCTGAGGAGTTGACCTCCATTTTCCCGGTGATCTTCGTCCAGCCGGAGCCGGCGTCCACCGAAACGTACAGTGAATGTTCGACTGCCGCGTAGACTGTCGAGGGTCCGTCTGGGTCGATGGCCAACCCGTCCACGTCGTCACCTGAAATCCCTGACCCGGACGACTGCCACGTTGCTCCGCCGTCCGTGGACTTCAGGACGCGTCCCTCCGTCATCATGCCGCTGTCGCCCGCGTAGACGGTCTGTGGATTTGCAGGGTCGACTGCCAACGCCGTAATTGCATAGTAGTAGCGCAGTATGCCACTCCCCGAGAGCATTCCTGAGCCTTGTGACCACTCCGCGCCTCCGTCAGTCGACTGGAACACCCCGGCAGACGTTCCTGCGTACAATCGGCTTCCGTCCCGAGCTGCAGCAAGAGCCAGTATCTTGAGCGTGGCGGACGAGCTCGTCTTGATGCCGGTACCGTATTGCCCCCAGGTCACTCCTCGGTCCGTCGACCTGAAGAGTCCACGGTCGGTGCCTGTGAAGATGGTGGCGGGATTTGTGGGATGGACCAGAACGGCATGGATCTTCCCCGCGTCGAGTGACGTCTGCTGCCACGTCGGCGTTGCACCTGAGGTGGCTGCAGGCGACAACAGCAGGCTTGGGACAGTCAGCAAAGCGATGGCAACTACGACAATCAGCACAACGACCAGACGCCTCATGGACACCTCCCAAGGATAACTGACGGCCAGAACCAACCTCCGCTGACATTGTAGGGAAACCGACTACGAAGGTCAAATGCGTCGGCAAGACGGTGTCAAACGCTCGAATTCCAGGGTGTTGCCACTCGATCGCATCTCCCCTCCCGCCGTCTGGTCCAGGAATAGTTCGTCCGCACGGAACCTGCCGGACTTGTGACTATTGACAGGGTCGGATATACTCAGTCAGGAGGTCACCATGAGGGTCATCGGAGCAGGCTGGAGCGATATCGGACTACAGCGTCACACGAACGAAGATAGCTTTGCCGTTGTGCAGGAAGGCAAGGATGTCGAGCGTCAGGGTGCCTGTTATGTCGTCTGTGACGGTCTTGGCGGAGCACGGGCAGGAGAAGTTGCTTCTCGCACGGCCGTAGAGACCTTTGTTGCGGCATGGTCCTCGCAGGAGTTGTCGGCCGAAGATACTAGACAGCGCCTTCGGCTTGTGGTCCATGAAGCGAACGCGATCGTCTACCGGCTGTCACTTTCGTCGGAGGACCTGTCGGGCATGGGGACGACGCTTGTGGCGTTTGTGCCCCACGCTGAGCGTGCGTATGTCTGCAACGTCGGTGACAGCAGGTGCTACCGTCTTCGGGGCGGCGTGATGACTCAGCTCACGGAGGACCACACGATGGCGGCGGACATGATACGCCAGGGACTCCTGGATCCGGCCTATGCCAGGACTGTCAGCGAACGGAACATCCTGACCAGGGCGGTCGGGACGGCGGCAAGGGTCGAGGTGGACCTCGTATCGGACGAGCTGATTGTTGGCGACCGGTATCTCTTGTGCTCGGATGGCCTGTGGGGCACAGTCTCTGAATCCGAACTCAAGGCTGGTATGGCAGGAGGATCCCCGGATGAGACGGCGCACCGGCTGGTGGACCTTGCCAACTCTTGCGGAGGACCTGACAACTGTACAGCCATCGTGGTGGACGTCCAGGAAACAGGAGGCTTCGCGGGCTGAGAGACGTATCATCCGCTCACCCGGCGGAATCGGGAGCACAAGTTGAGAGAGGTGGACAACGCCTTCTCGGAACTTGGTCATGGTTCTCGTCAGGTGTTCTGCTACAATAGTGGTCATGTTGGCCCGGCTGGAGGGACGAACTCATCAACATGACGTGTAGTTGCCAGCTGACCCCAAAGGAGACGGAAATGCGTGACGAGAAAAGTCAGACGACCGAAGAGCGCGTGGTCGCCCTGCTGAAAGCGAACCGCAAGGACCTGCGTGCATTTGTCCGTGCCGTCGAAGCGCTGGTACCTCCAGATGGTGACGTCGCAGGCTTTCTTGATGAGATGGGCGCGTCGCTTGCTTCTGATGACAGGGCTATTGGCGCTTTGGAGCTTTGGGACAAGGCATCGAGAATGTACGAGGAACAGTCGCGTCTTGAAGAGGTTGCGGAGCTGTATGCCAACATGGGACCGATAGCGGCGCAGACAGGGGACGTCCCGCGCGGCATCAAGTTCTCCAGGAAGGCCGAGGAACTCGCAGGCCAGCTGGATCCCGACCCCGGGCTTGTCTATCATGTGTCATCCGACCTGGGGGCCATGTACGCGGAGCTGGGAGACTGGGAAAAGGCGATGTATGAGGACAGTCGCGCTCTCGAGGTATCACGTGCCACGGACAACTGCCTCGGGCAGATCAACGCGCTGCTTGCTCTCGCTCAGGTAAGTCTTGCGCGGCAGGACCTGGCATCTGCGCGCAGTGAGGCTATGGGGGCGTTTTCGCTGGCTCATACGTGCAATGACCGGATGCTCGAAGCTGAGGCGATGCGAACGGTCGGAGACGTCTCGGAGGCTGCGGGCGAACACGAACAGGCCATTCGACAGTATGAACAGGGACTGGCTTTCGAGGCGATGTCACCCGATCCAGAGACACGGGCGCAGCTTCACTTCGCCATGAGCATGGCATGTGACGCCACGGGTGACGTGGAGAGAGCCGCCCGGGAGCGCAACCTGGCCGAAGCGGTTGGGCTTCCAGCAGATGCGGAGGACGAGGACAGTGACGCCTGACAAGGACCTTTATGGGGTTCTGGGCGTAAGCCCGTCGGCATCCCAGGAGCAGATACGATCGCAGTATCGGGTCCTGGTGAAGAAATATCACCCGGACTTGCATCCCGGCGACGCGAGTGCCGCTCTCATGATGGAACGGGTCAATGCGGCATACGACATTGTCGGCAACTCCGAGGAACGGAAGCAATATGATGCCGAGATCAGTGCGTCGTCGCAGAGCAGGGGTGAGACTGCTGCCCCCGCCGGCTACGGACAGTCCGCATATGGCAGTCCGGCGGCCGGCGCAAGGCCACAGTCCACGTGGAACCCGCAGTGGAGCAGCACGGAGTCGGACCCCCGTGAGCAGCAGGCTGAGGCTGAGGCGATGTGGGAAGCGATGCGCTCTCAGGAGCGCAACAGGGGTGGTTTGTTCAGCGACGTGTGGGCCAATGTCCCGGATCAGCGCGCGCAGGGAGATCTGAGCGGCTGGGCGGTGGCCGGACGT
>JAPLGL010000141.1 GCA_026390155.1 Caldisericota bacterium | reverse complement strand
TGCTCCGACGACGATCCTGGCGATGCAGCACTTCCGCAACCTGGAGGAACGGTTCGAGCCGATTGGATACAAAGTGGCGCTGTTCTCTCGCATGGTAGGTTCCAGGGAGTTGAAGGCTGACCGAAAACTCCTATGCGAAGGTGGAGTCGATATCGCCGTCGGCACGCACAAGGTGCTGAACATGGCGGCGGATTTCAGGGACATCGGCCTGATGATTGTCGACGAGGAACAGCTCTTTGGGGTCCTGGACAAGGAGAAGATCAAGAAGATGAAAGCCGAGGTTGACGTGTTGACTCTCAGTGCCACACCCATCCCGCGCACGCTGGAGTCGTCCATCGTAGGTATCCGGGACATCTCCCTCATCAACACGCCTCCGGTGGGTCGGTATCCCATCAGAACCTTCCTGATGCCCTTCGACGAGGAGCAGTTGACGCGTGCTGTCCGCGCTGAACTGGGGCGCCAGGGTCAGGTGTACTTCGTCCACAACCGCATCATGGACATCGAGGGCCGGCTGTCGCTGCTGTCGCGACTGTTTCCGGAGGCTCGCATCGCCGTGGCACACGGGCAGTTGAGAAGCGAGGCCCTGGAACAGATCATGCTGGACTTCTATGAGGGCAAGTACGACATTCTCCTGTCGACCACGATCATAGAGGCAGGGCTCGATTTCCCCAATGTCAACACGATCATCATCGACGAAGGAGAGCGGCTCGGACTTGCCCAGCTGTATCAACTGCGTGGCAGGGTGGGCCGGGCAGGGCGCCACGCGTATGCCTACATCTTCCACTCGCGTGGCGTCATGCGCGAGTCGCTGGCTTTCAAGCGTCTCGAGGCCATTGCCTCGGCTGTCGACTTTGGGGCTGGCATGCAAATCGCTCTCAAGGACCTGGAGCTGCGTGGGGCCGGCGACGTCCTGGGCGTGAAACAGAGCGGCCGGTTCTCCGACGTCGGGTACCACATGTTCCTCTCCATGGTAGAGGAGGAGATCATGAGAGTACGGGGGCAATATACAGAGCCTGTGGCGAAGCCGGTCATCATCCTTGGCATGTCCGCCTTCATCCCGGAGTCCTACGTTGCTGACTCGGGAGAGCGGCTTGCGCTCTACAACGCCCTTTCACGGGCTGGTAGCCAGGACCTGACGGCACTCGAAGAACGGACCGTGGACCGCTATGGCAGTCTTCCTCCCGAAGTGTCAGGCATCTTTGCCCTGAAGCGCCTCGAACTGTCAATGATCCCGCTGGGCGTCGTGTCTGTAAAAGAGTCAGGCCGTGCCATCATCCTGGAGTTCACTGGTCAGGAGGCAGCCGCGAGGTTCCTTCGCACGCATGCCGGCCAGGTCGCTCAAGCCCGAACCGTGCGAGACTCGGTGGTCCTTCCCATGGAGGCCGGCGAGAAGCCGCTCTCACTGCTTTCCTCCTTGCTTTCGCGGTCGGAGACAGTACACTGAAAGCATGGAACGATACGAGATACGCATTGTCACTGAGCAGGACTCTGCTCTGCAGTCGCTGATCCAAGGTGGACAGCGCTTTGCCCTCGCGGTGCCGGCCGGAATTGATGCTTCAGCCTGTGCATCGGCCTCCAGCATCCGGTTTCTGCCAGTCTCGGCGCGAAGCCTGCTGGATCCGGTCGAGGCCATGAGCTTCCTGACATGGACACGTTTTGCGGGCCGCCACTATGGCACGATTGTCTGCCTGTGCCCAATCGAGACGGCTTCCGTTCTTGACGGGCTCCTTGGGCGGCTGCCTGGGCTGGTTCGATCTTCGACAGCCGAGGCAGGCGATTTGAGTCGGGAGGCGTCACTGCTGGCAGATGTCCTCTGGCCCCTCGTTGGCACGCAGTTTACTGCCCTTGAGGAGTTCAGACTGCTCGTTGCCGAATTGCGCCAGAAGTGCCCGTGGGACCGCCAGCAGACGCATGTCTCGCTTCTGGATGCGCTTCTGGAGGAGTCGTACGAGGTGGCTCTCGCGATCCAGAGAAACAGCGCGGACAACCTTGAAGAGGAACTCGGAGACCTGCTGCTGCAAGTGTTCATCCAATCGGAGGTCGCTCGCGTCGAAGACGGATTCGACATCTGTGACGTGATTCAAACCATCGACGACAAGCTGACCTTCAGGCATCCGCACGTTTTTGGCACCACATCGGTGACATCCAGTGACCAGGTGCTGGAGAACTGGCAGAAACTCAAGTTGCAGGAGGGTCGGAAAAGGCACTTCGTCGATAGCGCCAAACTGCTCTCGTCCATCGAAAATGCCTTGTTGTGCCAGGAGACGGCGCGTTCCGATGGTTTTGATTTCGAATCGGTGGAACAGGCCTATGGCAAGCTTCTCGAAGAGTCCCGCGAGCTGGGAGAGGAACTGAGCGCTGCATCCATCGACGAACGTGCGCTGGCCATGGAGCTGGGGGACGTTCTCTTCTCTGCGCTCAACGTTGCGCGGCTGTCAGGCGTCAACCCCGTCAAGGCTTTGCAGCACTCATTTGACAAATTCCGCGACCGATACGGACGCGTCCGTACGTTCGCGACACAGCAGGGTGTCGTCATTTCGACTGCATCTCAGGAGGAACTGGAACGGCTATGGCAACTGGCAAAGAACGCATAGACGACAGTATTCCAGGGGACGGGCAGCAGCACGACCCGACGGAGCCTGTCATCTCGACTCCAGAGGACCACGCGGCCGGTCAGGTCGATTCCGTGACCGCAGGCTCTGAACATGTCCTGCCAACCCCCGATCGTCCCGAGGTCGTGAACGTCGCGAGTATTGTCTGGAAGCTTCTCGGTGCCCTGGGATTCGGAGCACTGGGCTTCTTCGCCCTTTCACTTGTTTCGCATCAGTTGAATATCGTGAAGATGGTTGAGTCTCTCAATCCGGGCTATATCCTGGCCGCATTCGTCCTCATCTTCTTTGAAATTGTCTTTCAGGCGCTGCGGCTGCAGGCGATCGTCAGCTCGGTCGGTCTGCGGATCACGTTTCTCACCGCCATGCGCAACATCCTCGTAGGCGAGTTCTTTGCCAGGGTCACTCCATTCGAAGCGGGCGGAGGCGAGCCGGCCCAGATCTACATGCTCTTCAAGAACGATTCCATCAACGTGGCCGATTCGACGATGGTCTTTGCCATCAAGACCATCCTCTCAGGTGCTTCGCAGATGGTCGTTCTTGTCTTTGTGCCAGTGTGGCTGTTCTTCTCAGGCCGGAGCCTGGGGGTCGGCAATCGGTTTCGCCTCATCCTCTACATCGGCCTGGCGGCGTACGTAGCCAATTTTGTCTTTCTGGTGTATTGCCTGATCCGGCTGGCATGGATCAATGACTATATTGAAAGGCTGGTTCAGCACCCAGCAGAAGGCCTCAACAGACGGGGCAGGTTCTGGCAGCGCCCGGCGCGATATATCCGGAAGTTCATCAAGGATACGCTGCGCGCACGAGAGACAGCCATCAAGGCCAATCGGCCACTGCTCGTCAGGGGCCTGGCCTATAGCTTCGTTTCCTGGGGTCTCGTCGTGTTGACGCCGATCCTCCTGCTCTATGGTCTTGGCGTCACTTCGTCGATCACTCAGATTATTGTGGCGACGCTTATCTACTACATCGCCATATCCTATTTCCCTACCCCTGGTGCATCTGTCGGAGCGGAACTCGGCGCGGTGGCACTGTTTGCAGCGTTCGTTCCGAATGGCATCCTGGGAGCATTCATTCTGATCTGGCGTTTTTTCGATCATTATGTCAAGATGGGTGCTGGTGGCATCACAGCCATTGGCGAATTCGTACTGAGACCGGCTCGTCGTCGCGGGAAGCGTCGGCAGGCGGAGAAGGGAACCAGTGCAAAGGAAGGGACAAACAAGCCATGAAGAAGAGAGCAATCGTCATTGTTCTGGACAGCGTCGGCATCGGGGCGGCCAAGGATGCATTCATCTATGGGGACGGCGGGTCGGATACGCTTCGCCATATCTATAAGAGCGTGCCAGGATTCCACCTCCCTCACCTTGAGGAACTGGGCCTGAAGTACTTGCTCGATTTGCACTTCGACAGCCCGATAGGGTCGTTCGGGATCATGGAGGAGAAGGCCAAAGGCAAGGATTCTGTCAGTGGCCACTGGGAGATGATGGGGCTGACGCTGACCAAGCCATTTCCCACGTATCCCAACGGATTCCCACCTGACGTCATCGACGCCTTTGAAAAGCGCTTCAGCACTAAGGCTCTTGGCAACCGGCCCGAATCTGGGACGACGATCATCGCGGAGCTGGGTGAAGAGCACATGCGTACGGGATATCCAATTGTCTACACATCCGCAGACTCTGTGTTCCAGATTGCCGCGCACAACGACATCATCCCTCTCGACAAGCTGTACGAGATGTGCGACATCAGCCGGCGCGAGATTCTACAGGGTGAGCACCTCGTCGGCCGGGTCATTGCGCGTCCGTTCATTGGTACCCCGGGCAACTTTGTGCGAACAGAGGATCGGCACGACTTTGCTGCTCGGCCGTTGCTCCCTACCACGCTTACCCAGGTCAGCAAGGCCGGCATGGACGTCATCGGAGTCGGCAAGACCTACGACCTGTTTGCAGGCGAAGGGTTCACGCAGCA
>JAPLGL010000118.1 GCA_026390155.1 Caldisericota bacterium | reverse complement strand
CTGCTGGTCATGGACTCGGCGATTGTCATGAACCCATCACACCGACTTGAAGGCATGCCGTTCAACATGGCGCGCGCTGAGATGGTCGGACGTGCACTGCGCAAGCTCACGACGCTAGTCGCTCGTCGAAACTGTGTCATGCTCTTTCTCAGCCGCAGCTACCTGATGGCTGTCCCTGCATCGATTGCCTCCATCGGCGGCAGCGCACTGCGCAGTTTTGCCTCCTTGCGCCTGAAAACAACGCAGGAACAGCTGTCCCTGGACGAAGGAGATCCATCCTCTCTTGCGGTGCGGGTACGCGTGGTCAAGAACAAGCTCGCTCCGCCTGAGCGCGAGACCCTTCTATACTATTCGCTGGCGGACGGTACACTGGCAGAGGAACCGCCGGCAATGGTGACAGAGCAACCCGGGGAGGAACCGTGGCCATGAATGCAGACATACGTATCGGCACGTGTGGATACTCGTTCCCAGACTGGAAGGGCGTCGTCTATCCGCCCAACGTGCGCCCCTCGCTATACCTCGTCTACTACGCCCGCACACTTGGTTTCAACGCAGTGGAGCTGGACAGCAGCTTCTATCACATGCCCACCATGCCCCTGATCGAGGCTCTCCTCCAGAAGACGCCACCCGGTTTTCTGTTCACCGTCAAGGCCCATCGGAGCATGACGCATGAAGCGTGGAACTTGATGAGGCCAGCCACCCCGGGACGTCCAGCGTTCCCTGATCTGGCTTCGGGCCTCAAGAGCGCCGCCCTCCTGGCGCCTGCATTCACGGAATTCTGGGAGGCAGTGATCCCCTTGGCTGACACAGGCCGCCTGGGAACTGTCGTCCTCCAGTATCCACCGTGGTTCCGGGACATTCCGGAAAACCGAAGGTTCCTCCTCTTGACCCGCGACCTGCTGCCCCGATTGCCCCTCTCTATAGAGTTCCGTGACCGAAGCTGGCACAACGAAGGTGCCCTGACATTCCTCAGGCAGGAACATCTTGGCTACGTTGCCGTCGACGAGCCACAGCTGCGCAATCTCCTGCCTCTGGTCCCGGCCGTCACCAGCGACGTCGCCTATCTCCGGTTACACGGACGCAATTCGAACTGGTTTGGCGCGAGCCGGGAGGAACGGTACGACTACCTCTACTCCAAGGAGGAGCTGGAGCAAATGCTTCCGTCCATCCGCACCATGGCTGCAAGCGCGCCGCTGATGTTCGTCATGACCAACAACTGCCACCGAGGCCAGGCGGTCCAGAACGCACAGGACCTGCAGGCAATGCTGCGATTCCCGTCGAACTAGTAGACGCCTAGAACGACGTCTGCTATGTTGTCGGAGTGGTCTGAGATGCGCTCGAGGTTCGTGAACAGGTCGACAACTACGACACCGACCTGGGGATCCACTTCGTGCGCATTCAGCCTGGCAATGTTACGCGACATGCACTCCTTCGTCATCACGTCACATCGGTCTTCCATTTCCTTCACCCGATGCGCACGCTCGACGTCGTAGTCCCGGAGTGCATCCATGGCCTCGTCCAGAGTCGCAAGGACGTGAGCGAATTCAGCTTTGAGATCGTCCTGAGTGCCATTCGTGAACTTCAGCCTCTTGTCGTCCTTGATCTGGATGAGCTCGACAAGATTCGTGGCATGGTCACCCACACGTTCGATGTCGTTGACTGCATGCATCAGGGCCATGACACGTGTGCCCTGTGCCTCAGAGAGATCGTGCTCGGTAATCTTGGTGAGGTACCCGGTGATCTCCTTCTGCATCGAGTTCACCAGTTCC
>JAPLGL010000038.1 GCA_026390155.1 Caldisericota bacterium | reverse complement strand
TCCGTGGCAAAGGGGTCAGCAATGGAACGGACGAAAGCAGTTGTGTGTGGGGCAACAGGGATGGTCGGCCAAATCTACGTCGCGATGCTATCGGACCACCCCTGGTTCGAGCTGGTCGGCGTCGCCGCCAGCGAACGGTCGGCCGACAAGCAGTACAGCGACGTCGCGCATTGGTACGTCCAGGGAGACATCCCCTCCACAGCACGCAGCATGACCGTTCTCCCCTGTAAGGCCGATGCCATCGCCGCTACCGGCGCCACCCTGGTCTTCTCCGCGCTGCCCAGCGACGTCGCCGGACCCATCGAGCAGTCTCTTGCCGACGCAGGCATGGCGGTCGTTGCGGACACGGCGTCTCACCGTATGGATGCGGACGTTCCGCTGATCGTCCCCGAGGTCAACGCGGAGCACCTGGACGCACTGTCCTTTCAACGCAAGAGCGGCAAGAGAGGCTTCATCGTCACCGGTCCCAACTGCAGCACCGCGGGACTGGTCCTGTCGCTCAAGCCTCTCCAGCTGACATTCGGCATCCGACGGGTCATCGTCGTGACCATGCAGGCCCTGTCGGGCGCCGGATATGCCGGCGTACCTTCGATGGCCATCATCGACAATATCATTCCTTTTGTCAAGAATGAAGAGGAGAAAATGGCACGCGAGACACAGAAGATGCTCGGTTCCTGGCAAGATGGAGCCTTCCAGCCGGCTGACATCCCCGTCAGCGCCTCGTGCAATCGCGTCGCGGTGCTGGAGGGGCATACGGAATCCGTCCTGGTGGAACTCGACCGTCCCGTGTCCTCCGAAGAGGTCGAGACTGTTATGCGCAGCTTCGAGGGAGAACCGCAGCGCCTGCACCTCCCCACGGCTCCTGACCACCCCATTATCGTACGCTCCGAACTTGACCGGCCCCAGCCGCGCCTCGACCGCCTGGCAGGGGAACCGGCACGAGCCAGCGGCATGGCCGCAGTCGTCGGACGCGTCCGCAGCGATCCCGCATTCGCGACGGGGATCAAGTATACGGTCCTCTCCCACAATACCATTCGCGGCGCTGCAGGCAACGCCGTCCTGACCGCCGAACTGCTGGCGGCGAAGGGCCTCCTGTGACAACCGTCGTCATGAAGTTCGGCGGCGTCCTCGTGCAGGACGCTCCGGCCATCATGCATGCGGCCGAACTGGTCGTGCAGACGGCGCACAAGAACACTCGTGCAGTGGTCGTGGTCTCCGCCATGGCGGGCGTCACCGACGGACTCCTGGACCTGGCCGACCGAGCACGCCAGGGACATGGCGACGAGGTCGCTCAGGCAGTGAACCTCCTCGAGAAACGGCACGAGGACGCGGTCCAGATGGTCTTCACCTCCTCCCCGTCGATGGCCGTCCAGCCGGTGGTGGACGAAGAGCATGCACTGTTCGTGTCCCTCAGGCAGGCGCTGGCAGGTGTCACCATGCTGCACGAACTCACGCCCCGCTCGCGGGATCTCATCGTCTCGTTTGGTGAACGCTGCTCGGCCCCCATCATGTCTGCGGCCCTGCGCGCGGCGGGCTTGACGTCCAAGTCGCTGACCGGCGGTGAGGCGGGGATTATGACCGACGACACCTTCGGTGGTGCAGTCCCTCTGCTGGACGTTGCCCGGAAGACCGTTCCTCGTGCCCTGACGCCTCTGCTGGACCGCGGACTCACGCCTGTCATCACCGGGTTCGTCGCAGCCGACGAGGAAGGCGTCATCACGACGCTGGGCAGAGGTGGATCGGATTACACCGCCACTATCCTGGGTGCATGCTTGCCGGCTGACGAGGTGTGGATCTGGAAAGAAGTCGACGGCGTCATGACTGCCGATCCCAAGCTCGTCCCGGATGCCGTCCGCGTGCCGGCCCTGTCGTATCGCGAGGTTATGGAGCTGGCCTGGTTTGGCGCCAAGGTCCTCCACCCCATGACGGTTGCGCCCGTCCAGGAAGCCGCCATCCCCGTCCGCATTCGAAGCGCCTTCCTGCCGGAGTCTCCCGGCACAATTGTGTGCGCCGACGCGCCCGAAGCGGGTCCCGTGAAGGCAGTGACCTCGATCCGGAAGCTCACGGCCCTGACGATCGGTGGGGCAGCGATGATCGGTACATCGGACGTCGTCAGCAGGGTTTTCAGCCTGCTCGCTGCTGCTCAGCTCCCCGTCCTGATGATCTCTCAGAGCTCATCAATGGCCAATGTCTCGCTGGTCATGACCCAAACCGACGCTGAACGCGCAACACGCCTGCTGCACAAGGAATTCGCGGGCAGCACGATCATCCAGGACATCATCACGACACAACACGTCGCCATCGTCGCCGCCGTGGGTGATGGGATGCGTGGCACACCCGGCGTCGCCGCACGTCTGTTCACTTCGTTGGCCACCGAGAATATCAACCTGCTCATGATCGCCCAGGGCTCCAGCGAGGTCAATATCTCGGTCCTTATCACCGAGAAAGAAGCTCAGCGGGCCGTGCGCGCAGTTCACGCAGCCTTTGGGCTGGCGGGGACGACGTAGCCAAACGTCGTGACAAGGCACTTCAACAGGACAAAGAGCACTGGCGCCGAGCACTGTCCCTCATGTTCCATTAGTGCTTCACACAAACACAGGTAAGGTAACAGACAACCGTGATACAATGAACGTAGATGGCCTTGTGCGATCCAGCAATGCTTGCAAAGACAAGGAGGTAAGGGAATGGCACAGAAGAACGAACTCTACAAGTGCGAAATCTGCGGCAACATCGTCGAAGTGACTCATGAGGGAACGGGGACGCTTGTCTGTTGCGGACAGCCAATGACATTGATGGTCGCAAAATCCACTGATGCCGGAAACGAGAAACACCTGCCGGTTGTCGAAAAAGCCGAGCATGGGACGACGATCAAGATTGGCTCGGTTCCACATCCGATGGAAGAGAAACACTACATCGAGTGGATCGAAGTATTCCTGAAAAATGGCAGAGTCGTGAGAATACCGCTGCATCCGGGAGACACACCCGAGGTGCATTTTGGCCACAGTGTCGACGACTTGATTGAGGTACGGGCATACTGCAACATTCACGGACTCTGGTCCAAGAAGCTGGCATAGGGTCGCAAGGGCCGGGAACCTTCCGAACCCCTGAGAACGCTTGAGAACTGACGTACTCTTTCCAATGCCCCTCATTCGACACCTGGCTTCTCATGGCTGGGTCAGGCCGGATGAGGGCGTTGAGTCTCTGGACTCCACGGATGCGTCGTTTCCCTGCCCGCTTCGCTCTCGTGTGCAGGAACGACGTTTAGCGCATGATCCAGGGCGTGTATGCCTCCTTTGGGCCTGACCAGAACCCTTGCAGACAACTGCAAGCCTCCTGGACTACCTGCCTACCTACCTATTGCAAAGTCCGCCCCGCTTGCATAGACTGACAAGCAGGGAGAAGACACAAACGTCGGAGATGTTCCATGGCTGCCGCTTCAATCTCCGAACGAGTCACTGGCAGAACCGGTCTCCTCGTCACACTCCTTGAGGAGGTACGAGACATGCACATGAGGGCACGATGGATTGCTGCGTTCCTTGCGACTGTGATGGTCATGTGCGTTCTTCTGATAACGCCGCTCGGGGGCTTCTTCCCGGAAACACGGGCCGATTCCAGTGTCGACCTGTCCATCACCAAGACAGCGAGTAGCTCCATGCCGCTCGTAGGATATGATGTCACGTTCACCATCACCGTCGTGAACCACGGCCCTGATCCTGCTACCGGCGTCAACGTCTGGGACGAGCTCCCTGCCGGGCTCACATACGTGTCATCCAGCGCCACTTGGGGCTCGTACAACCCCGGGACCCACGTCTGGGCGATTGGAGCGCTGGCGACCGGGTCGAGCGCGACGCTACACATGGCCACCACTGTCACCCAGGTGGGGACGATCACGAACGACGCTCTTGTCGACGGCGACGAGCCGGACCCGGTGAGTGCCAACAGCACGGCGAGTGTGACAGTCACCGGGACCATGTTCGCTGCCGATCTTGCGATTACGAAGACGGTCGACATCGGCATACAGATTGTGGGAAGGGACGTCGTGTTCACGGTCACAGTCACAAACCATGGCCCAGACCCTGCGACCAATGTCAATGTCACCGACACCCTGCCTGCCGGGCTTACCTACGTGTCGTCCAGCGCAAGCCAGGGTTCGTACAATTCCGGGACCCACATCTGGGCGATCGGAGCGATGGCGAACGCGGCCGTTGAGACCCTGCACATCGTCGCGACGGTCGCTCAGACGGGAGTGATGACCAACAGCGCTCTGGTCGACGGCGAAGAGGCGGATCAGGTTCCCGCCAACAACACGGCGGCCACAGTTGTCACCGGAAGGCTGCTCGCCGTCGATCTGTCGATTACGAAGACGGCAAGCAGCAGTGCGCCGCTCGTAGGATATGATGTCACGTTTGCAGTCACGGTTGCCAATCATGGTCCTGACCCCGCGACCAACGTCAATGTTGCCGACACCCTGCCCCGCGCCCCAGATTTCTTTCCACGTCTTAGGACGCGCTTCGCGATTGCGGTATTCGCCCGGCGCTTCGTTCGACGGCAGATGCTCGGGATCGAGCCCGGCGTTGCGGATACTGCCCGCGAGATAGCTGCCATGCACGCCCGAGAACAGCGGTGTGTAGACGATATCGCCCGAGTTGGATTCCACGATCATTTGTTTGTAGCCCTCCACCGCCATCGACTCCCGGGTGGCGATAAAACGCGTGCCGATGTACGCGAGATCGCAACCCATCGCTTCCGCGGCCAATATCGCGGAACCATTCGTCAGCGCACCCGACAGCACC
>JAPLGL010000018.1 GCA_026390155.1 Caldisericota bacterium | reverse complement strand
ACAGTGATTCTCGGACACGACGCGAGCAGTATCGCTGTGAAGGTCGGCGATACGGTCAAGGTCGAAGGCTTCAAGACCCCTATGGATGCCAGTACCGTTATGGCAACCAGCTTCACGGGTGCTGATGGCAAGACGGTCACGATCACTGAAGGCGGCTTCCGCGGAGGCTGCGAAGTGCCCGGTGGCCGGGGCGAGAGTCAAGGTGCCGGCCGTGGGTTCCGTGGTGGCATGATGGAGCCAGGACCTTCTTTGGATTCCAGTTCACCCTCCAGCACATAGTACGCCCTTCCTCTTGGGACGTGATTTGACCCCCGCTTCGGCGGGGGTCAAACATTTGTGGTTCCACGGACCCCGGCGATATTGGATTGACGTCCCGGAGACTGATGACTACACTACCCATAGAGACACACGTGAGACTCGCTGCGCGATCTGGCCCGGTTTTCGGTTTTCTGGGCTGAGTTCAACTCTCCAGTGTACGGAACCTCATTGTTCAGCGGACTGCGGGCATCTTCCTATTCTTGTTGTTTCGAGGAGCCGGCCTCTTGTACCGTGTCACGACCTTGCCAGTGAGGTGAGGTCTACACCTGTTCGAGAAGAGGGTTGCTGGAGATGGAGGGCGGGAGGCAGGTATGAGAAGGTATCTGATGAGCATCTTCATCGCGGTGGCGTTCGTCCTCACGACATGTCCAAAGGGAGCTGTCGGTGTTGTCGGCGATGTCGCCGAACTGGTGGGAGTCAGTGTTGTGCAGCTCGTCGAGGATCCCGGTCAGCCAGGCAGGGTCTATGCCGCCACAGACCAGGGGGTGTTCGTGCTGCCCAATGGGAACAGCCCATGGCACGCACTTGGGAACGGTCTTGCAGGGTCCAATGTGTCCTCTGTCGCGTGTGCCCCTGACGGCAGCAGGGTAATGGCTGCGGCGGAACAAGGTCTCTGGGAACTGCCCAAGGGCAGCGAGTCCTGGTCTCTGGTCAGCGGAAGTCCGCCGGGAGTCATGTGTCTGTCTGTGGCAGACACCGACGCTGGTTGGCATCTCATGGCCACATCGGGGACATCGGCATATCTGAGCAAGAGTGGAACACAGGAGTTCGCGACGGTCGGAGCCGGACTGCCTCAGACAGGCGTCACCTGTGGCGCAGCAGACACATGGAACTCGTCGGTCCTCTATGTCGGCACATCGTCGGGGTTGTATGTGAGTCGGGATGGAGGCCGTACGTGGAACCTGACACTGAGCGACAGTATCCGTGTCGTGGAGCCTGACACTGCGTTCGAGGGTGTGGTCCGCATCGGCGGCTCCGGGGGTGTGTCCGTGAGTTCGGATCAGGGAGCGACATGGACAGCACAGAACACAGGCTTACCGGACTCTCCTGTCACCGGTCTCGAGGTTGACCCAGCATCACCCGGAATCCGCTACGCAGCCGTCAAGGGATGGGGCTTGTGGCGTACGGTCGATAACGCAGGACACTGGATCGACGACAGCCGCGGTCTCGACAGCCCGGACCTGACCTGCCTCGTCAGGATGTCCAGCTCTGGGTCGCTGTTCTGTGTAGGATCAGCCGAAGGGGCCCAGCTCTTCACCGACACGCCGGCGCAGTGGGACAGGCTGGAGACTCCTTTGGATTTGCAGTCTGCGTCACTGCTGGTTCATGATGCCGCGTCGAAGCGCCTGTTCGCAGCGACCCTCGGTGCCGGGCTGTGGACCAGCACTGACGCAGGCGGCTCGTGGAAGCGCTGTGGAGCGGACTTCACTCCCAGTGAGATCGGCGCACTGCTGGTCGATCCGAAGAATCCGGAACGGCTTCTTGCAGGCACGCCAGAGGGTCTGTACACTTCCAGCGACAGCGGAGCCACATGGACACCAGCGGCTGGCGGACTGCCAGAAGTCACTGTTCGGTGTCTTGCATTCTCGCCGGGGCATTCGGACATCATCTACGCCGGCACACACGGCAGCGGACTCCAGGTCTCAGTGGACGCGGGCACAACATGGTCTCGCATGAAGAATGGCATTACAGGCGATTTCATCACGAATGTGAGCCCGAACCCCGCAAACCCATCGGACATTCTCGTTCTGGTCAACAACGTGGGCGTCTTCCGGACCGTGAACGCGGGAGAGCGATTCGTGGCAGCCAACGATGGCATCAAGAACCTGCTCGTACGGCAGCTCGCCCGTGATGCGACGGACCCGATGCGTGTCTACCTGACGACCGCAGCGTTGACCGAACCGGGAGGGCGGATTATCACACCGGCGGGGTTCTACATCTCATTGGACGGAGGGTCTACATGGTCGGCATCTTCCCAGGGGCTCGGGCGTGATTCGATTTCAAGCCTCCTGGCGAGCCGGGAACAGGCTGGATTGCTATACTTGAGTCAACAGAACAACGGTCTCATGGTGTCCAGTGACAAGGGTCTTACGTGGAAGGACATCAGCAACGGGTTGAGTGATGAGGACTCGCAGCTGGACGCCTTCAGCCTTGTCGAGGGAGTCAAGGGCGAAGGGACGATCCTGGCGGCGACGGTTCTCTCCGGCATCTTCGCATATCGATCCGTCGACTTCAACCCTGTGAGCAACCTTGCTGTCACAGCAACTCTCGACGGCAAACCTGTCACATGCCCGGTGAACGCCGTCCTGACGGGCGAAACGCCCCGCTCTGTCACTGCACTCCCATGGGGACCCGAGCAGACCCTGCCGGGAACGTGGAGCGTCCACGTACTTTCGGGCGGTCCTCAGAACGCACGGATGGCCGGTGGGGAGACCGATATCGGCGGTGTTCTCAATGCTGGTCGGACGCTGACCCTGAACATCGCTTGGAAGACGACGGCACCACCACCTCCGCCCGAGCCACGCCGTGTCGTCCTCATCCTTCGCATTGGCAGTCCCATAATGATTCAGGACGGGAAGACCGTCCTTATTGATGTGTCTCCGCAGGTCGTACAGGGACGGACACTGTTGCCCATCAAGTGGGTCGCGGAGCCACTTGGGGCATCGGTTGCGTGGAACTCCGCTGAACGCAAGGTGACGGTCGTCTTAGGCACGACGACGGTGGAACTGTGGATTGGGAGAAGCACTGCACGTGTGAATGGAAGCAGCGTGGCAATCGACGCACAGAACCCCGGGGTGGTCCCCCTCATAGTGAGCGGGCGCACCATGCTGCCCGTGCGGTTCGTCGCCGAACAGCTGGGTGCGCGGGTTGACTACGACGCTGCAGACAGGAGAGTTACCATAACTTGGCCAGCGCCGTAAGTGCGGGCGTGCCACATCGCGATACAATGGGGTATAATGACACCAGGGAAACGGCAGAGGGAATGCCGTCCTGTTGATGCCGAAGTGGAGAAATCGCTGCAGAGGGGGTTCACGTGTCAAACAAGTTCAGCATGAACGTCGGTGGCAAGTCGTTCGACGTCGAGATTGAGGAAATCGGTGCAGGAAGCAGACAGGACGCGGCATCTACATCCTCCAGCATGGCTCCGGCTCACAAGGTCGGCATCATGGAGACGGTCCTCCGGGATGCCCAGCAGTCGCTGGTTGCCACCCGCATGACCACGAAGGAGATGGAACCTGCATTCGAAGCGATCGACGCGATCGGATATCATTCCATCGAGATGTGGGGCGGGGCAACGTTTGACTCGTGCCTGCGCTTCCTCCACGAAGACCCGTGGGAACGTCTGCGCACGATCCACCGTTCCATGAAGCACACCAGGCTGCAGATGCTGCTGCGCGGCCAGAACGTCTTGGGGTACAAGAACTACGCAGACGACGTCGTGGACGCCTTTGTCGAAAAGTCTCTGAAGAACGGCATCGACATCATTCGCGTCTTCGATGCGCTGAACGATATGCGCAATGTGGAACGCGCCATTCGGACGACCAAGAAGCTGGGTGGCATAGCTCAGGGCTGTATCGTCTACACTATTGCCCCGACGTATACGGTCGACAAGTACGTGGGCATCGCCCGCGAGCTCGAACAGATGGGCGTTGACAGCCTCGCCATCAAAGACATGGCTGGCCTGCTCACGCCGTACGCGACCTATGACCTTGTGGCAGCGCTCAAGAAGATGACTAGCCTGCCCATTCAGATTCACAGCCACTACACGACTGGCTTGGCGGGGCAGTCGTACCTCAAGGGGATCGAGGCGGGAGCCGACGTCATCGACTGCGCCATCTCACCCTTCGCGCTGGCGACCTCCCAACCGTGTACAGAAACGATGGTGGCTGCGCTCAAGGGCACACCGTACGACACAGAGATCGACCTCGAAGCCCTGAACGCCGTGGCACAGTTCTTTATGCCGGTCCGCGAGAAGGCGCTGGAGTCAGGGTTGCTGGATGCCAAGGTGATGGGGGTGGACGTGAATGCCCTGATCTATCAGCTGCCCGGAGGCATGATCTCCAACATGGTCAGTCAACTCAAGCAGGCAAACATGCTCGACCGGTATCAGGAGGTCCTGCAGGAGGTTCCGAAAGTGCGCGCGGACCTGGGCTACCCACCTCTGGTCACGCCCACGTCACAGATCGTCGGCACGCAGGCTGTGTTCAACGTGATGATGGGCCGCTATGTCCAGTGCACCAAGGAGACCAAGGCACTCGTCAAGGGCGAGTATGGCCGCGCGTCAGTACCGATTTCTGATGAGATCAGGCAGCTCATCATCGGCGACGAACCGACCATCGACTGCCGTCCTGCGGACCTGATTGAACCCCAGATGGCCAAGTTCCGCGAAGAGATCAAGGAGTATATCCAGCAGGATGAGGATGTGCTCTCATACGCCATCTTCCCTCAAGTGGCGCTCGACTTCTTCAAGTGGCGCAAGGAACAGCAGGAACATACGGTCTGACAAACCAGTTTCCCCTCAGCCAGGTGTGTCGTCTCGCCTTCACTATTCGAACCTGGCGCGCTCGTTGGCGCGTCAGGATGTGTGAACAATCGCCGAGACAACACGTTTCTGGCCCAGAACCCTCCTTGCCCCTTGCTTGACAAAAGAAGCCGTTCGTGTAATGTTCAGGTAGACATTGACGTGTCTTGCCGTGCGTTGTGGTGCAACAAACGTGCACGATATGTAAGCTGCCTGTGCATCTTTGCCAATTGGTAATCGTGACTGACGAACTGAGGTCAGTGAGAGCTATGACTACCGGCGAGGAAGGAGGTGCTTGCCAACCACCGTTTCACCCGAAATTGTCGACAGCAACTACTTTGTTAAGGGA
>JAPLGL010000053.1 GCA_026390155.1 Caldisericota bacterium | reverse complement strand
GCAGTTCAACCACCCCAGCGAGGTGACGCCCGAGTCGTCCAGGGCTATCGCGATGCTGGTCGACGCAGGGATCCCGGTCGGGAATCAGTCCGTCCTTCTCAAGGGGATCAACGATTGCCCCTACATCATGAAAGAACTCGTCCAGAAGCTGGTGGCTATCCGCGTCAGACCCTACTACATCTACCAGTGCGATCTGACCAGCGGCATCAGTCACTTCCGTACCTCTGTTTACAAGGGCATCGAGATCATGGAGTTCCTGCGCGGCCACACGAGTGGATTCTCTGTGCCGCAGTTCGTCGTCGATGCTCCGCACGGTGGTGGCAAGATCCCAGTCAATCCGAACTACATTCTCTCCATGTCTCCAGACCGCATCGTCCTTCGGAATTACGAGGGCGTCATTGTGTCGTACCCTGAGCCCGAGGACACCAGGAGCCGTTGTCCAGAGACATGTCTCATCTGTGATGCACAGAAGCGCAAGGTGCCGCCCGAGGGCATCGCCAAGATTTTCACGCAGGACGCCTACGACCTGACACCGCCAGGGACGTTGCGCGAAAAGCGTCGTGAGCATTATTCAAAGGAGTGACGACCATGGCCAGGAACAACTATATCGACCTCAAGACCGCGATCCCGGGACCCAAGGGCCTGGAATGGTATGCGCGTGACCGCGCCGCCATCTCGCCTTCGTACGTTCGCCCATATATCCTCGTGACCGACCATGCCGAGGGCCTGGAGGTCGTGGACGTCGATGGCAACACGTATCTGGACTTCACGGCCGGCGTCGCCGTCAACAGTACCGGCCATCGTCATCCCGAAGTCATCAAGGTCATCAAGGACCAGGCAGACAAGCTGGTGCACATGTCCGGCACGGACTTCTTCTACCCGATTCAGATTGTGCTCGCAGAGAAGATCAAGGAAATCGCGCCCGGCCCGACCGAGAAGATGGTCTGGTATGGGAACTCTGGATCCGAGGCAGTCGAGGCAGGCCTGAAGCTTGCACGCTGGCACTCGAAGCGTCCGCTGGCACTTGCCTTCTTTGGCGGGTTTCACGGCCGCACCTACGGCGCCGTCACGCTGTCAGGTTCAAAGGCGAAGCACCGCGAAGGATTCTCGCCCATGCTGCAGGGCGTCGTTCATGTGCCATACGCCTACTGCTACCGGTGCCCCATTGGTCTCACACCGGAGACATGTAATTTCGGCTGCATCGGTATGATCGAGGAAGTCATGGAGCGTATTGCTCCGCCTTCGGATACGGCCGTCATGGTGGTCGAGCCAATCCAGGGCGAGGGTGGGTACGTCGTGCCGCCGGCCGGGTACTTCCAGAAGCTGCGCCAGCTCACCGAGCAGCGAGGCATCCTGCTGATGGTCGATGAGGTGCAGAGCGGCATGGGCCGTACCGGCAAGATGTTCGCCATCGAGCATTGGGATACCGAGCCGGACATCATGGCCATCGCAAAAGGCGTCGCTTCGGGCCTTCCTCTGGGCATCATGGTCGCCAAGAAGAATGTCATGGACTGGAAACAGGGCGCCCACGGCTCGACCTTCGGAGGAAATCCGCTGAGTTGTGCTGCAGCGCTCAAGACGATCGAGCTCATTCAGAATGGGATGATGAAGAATGCTGCTGTCCAGGGCGAGTACATCATGAATCATCTGCGCCGGATGCAGAAGCGGCACCCACTGATGGGCGACGTGCGCGGCAAGGGTCTCATGGTCGGGGTGGAGTTTGTAAGGGACGTCAAGAAGACCAAGGCCAAGGAAGAGAGCATCCAGATGGTCCTCGAGGCATTCAAACGCGGCCTGCTGCTCCTTCCCTGTGGCGAGAACTCGGTCCGCCTTTCTCCGTCGCTCAATGTCACACAGGATCAGTGCGATGTCATGCTGGACGTCTGGGAAGAGTCTCTGGCGGCTGTCGAGAAACAGATGAACAGCTAGGGGGTGTGCGATGAAGTCTTCTGCTGAGTTCAAAGAGTTGTATGCAGCGAGGACACCGACATCCCGAAAGCTGAGCGAACGCGCACGACGGCTTCTCCCTGCCGGCGTCGTTGCAAACGTCAAGTACTTTGCCCCCTACCCACTGTTCATGCGGCGGGCGGGGGGTTCGCACTTGTGGGATGTCGATGGGAACGAGTACATCGACTACTGTCTCGCTTTTGGGCCGCTCATCCTTGGTCATGGGGATCCGGCTGTTGTCAGTGCCGTGGCAGCATCATTTGCGACATGGGGTACGACGATTTTTGGGACCCCAAACGAACTGGAGATCCAGTACGCGGAAAAGCTGATGTCCATGCTGCCGATCGCCGGCAAGGTACGTCTCACCAACAGTGGTTCGGAAGCGACATACCTGGCCCTGCAGCTGGGACGCGCCGCTACGGGCAAGCCGGTTATTGCGCGTTTCGAAGGGCACTACCACGGGTGGCACTATGAGGGTGTGCTCAGCAATAGCCCACGGGCGGCAGACTACGGAGATCCAGAGCGGCCGACGTCCGTGTCCGGGTCCCGCGGGACTCCTGCGTCTATCCTCGAGAACACGCTGGTGCTCCCGTTCAATGACCTCGACGCGTGCAGGACGCTGCTCACGGCCAATCGTGACCGCGTCGGCACCGTCATCCTTGAGCCCTCGCCTCGCGCGTTCTACCAGACAGACCCGGGGTTCCTGGCGGGGCTTCGTGCCTTGACCAGGGAGCTCGGCATGGTCCTCATTTTCGACGAGGTCATGTCCGGGTTTCGCTCGGGTCCGAGGGGCGCGACCGGTGTGTTTGGTGTCGCTCCCGACCTCATGACACTGGGCAAGATCATCGGAGGCGGCTTCCCCATAGGAGCGGTAGCGGGGCGGGAGGACCTTCTCGACCTGACGTCGCCGTTGTCGGTCGGTGGAAGCGTCTTTCACTCCGGGACGTTCAATGGGGCAGTCCAGGTGCTTGCTGCGGGGCTTGCTACGCTGCATATCTTGTCAGATGAGTCCCAGACACGTCCATTCTATGAAGCAACCGAGGAGTTCAAGGCGAGTATCCGGCAGTTGTTGAAAGCACACCATATTCCCGGGCACGTGGCCGGCCTCGGAGCCAATTTTGGCGTCATCATGAGTGAAACACCGATTCGCAATTATCGGGACCTGGCCCGCGAGAACGGGGCGCTGCGAGAGGCTTTCGACTTCGCGTGCCTGACAGAGGGCATCTACATTCATCCACACAAGCCATTCTACACGTCACTGGCACACTCGGCTCAGGACTATGAGGTGACGCTGCAGAAGCTCGACCGGATCTTCGTGGCGATCGGCTGAGCGGGAATCTGGCTGGCGCGACGGATTGGTCGTCACCCCGAGGAGTGAAAAGCACCGAACAGGAGGAACCAGGCATGAAGTCAGTCGTCATCACGTCCGCAGTGAGAACGCTCGTAGGCAGCATGGGGGGAGTTTTCAAGGACATTCTTGCCGTTGAGCTTGCAAGGACTGTGCTGGAGGAAGCCGTCAAGAGGTCAGGCATTGAGAAATCGATCGTGGACGAGATCATCCTCGGGCAGGCAAAACAAAGCACGGATGCCCCCAATATTGCCAGAGTCGCTGCTCTGGAAGGCGGTTTTCCCGAAGAAGTGCCTGCCTATACTGTTCACCGGCAGTGTTCGTCGGGTCTGCAGGCCATCCTGAATGCTGTGTGGCAGATCCAGGCCGGGTATGGCGATGTGATCGTGGCCGGTGGCGTCGAGAGCATGAGCACAGCTCCCTACTACCTTCGCAACGCGCGCTACGGCTACAAGTCCGGGAACGGCGAGCTGCTCGATCCGAACACCGAGAGTCAGCCCAAGTCCCAGCCCGAGGACATCTACGGCTCGTTCACCATGGGCATAACGGCCGAGAATCTTGCGGACAAGTATGGGATCACCAGGGAAGAACAGGATGAATTTGCGTATGCCAGTCATGTCAAGGCCGTCGCGGCAATCGACGCGGGCCGGTTCAAAGAGGAGATCGTCCTTGTGAGTGTACGCGCCGGGAGAGGAGAGACCGCGCTGGCTGGCGCCGACGAGGGACCCAGAAGAGATACGAACCTCGAGAAGCTGGCCCGCCTCAAGCCTGCGTTCAAGCCGGGAGGGACGGTGACGGCCGGCAATAGTTCGACGAGAAACGACGGTGCCGCCGCCGTCGTGGTGATGTCGGAAGAGAAGGCTGCCCAGCTGGGAATCAAGCCTCTGGCGAGGTTTGTGGCGGCAGGCATCGCCGGCGTCAACCCCACCATCATGGGTATTGGACCCGTCCCCGCCACGCGCAAGGCACTCGCGCGGTCAGGACTGTCGCTGGATGACATCGGACTCATCGAGCTCAACGAAGCATTTGCGGCACAGAGCCTTGCTGTTGTCAAAGAACTGGGCATCAATCGGAAGATCCTCAACGTCAATGGAGGGGCGATTGCACTGGGGCATCCACTCGGGTGTTCCGGAACCCGGATATCGGTGACACTTATCCACGAGATGCTGCGTGAAAACACCAGGTACGGGCTTGCGACCATCTGCGTTGCGGGCGGCCTTGGCGTGTCCGCGATCTTCGAGAATCTGCGCGTGTGAGAGCGGGAGGTTCAGTCTATGGCTTGTGACAAGTACAGAAGCATCGAGGACTCAATTGCCATGGTCAAGCCGGGGTCGCGCGTCATGGTCGGCAGCTTTGGCCTGGCGGGATATCCTGAGGAACTGATCGAGGCCCTTGCAGCAAGTGGGACGGGAGACCTGACGATCATCAGCAATGACCTGGGTGCTCCCGGGGAGGGCCTCGGCAAGCTGCTGACCAACAACCAGATCCGGTCCCTGATCGGGACCTACTACAACTGGAACCCCGAGGTGGCGGCTGCCAACAATGAAGGTCGAATCAGTGTGAAGCTCGTCCCCCAGGGGACATTCGCGGAGGCGATCAGAGCCGCCGGAGTGGGCATCCCGGCCTTCTTCACGCCGACCGGAGCGGGAACAGAACTCGCGGCAGGCAAGGAGGCCAGAGCATTCGGCGGCAGAGCATGCATCCTCGAAGAAGCCATTCATGCCGACGTTGCCCTCATCAAGGCGTACCGTGCCGACGAGCTGGGCAATTTGGTCTACTACAAGACTGCCCGCAACTTCAATCCCGTCATGGCAATGGCTGCAGACATCGTCATTGCCGAAGTCGACGAGATCGTCCCCACAGGGTCTCTGGACCCCGAGTGTATCGTGACGCCCCACATGTTTGTTGACGTCGTGACGATGAGGAAAGGTTGAGATGCAGATCATAACCGAACAGCAGGCCAAAGAACGCATAGCATCGACGATTGCGCGCTACTTCGACAAGAAAGCACAGAATGGGCGACTCTTCATCAATCTTGGCGTCGGTATTCCAACCATGGTAGCCAACTACGTCACGAGCCCCAGCATTTACATCCAGGCCGAAAATGGGATGCTCGGCGTCGGCAGTGCCGCGCCTGAGGGCCAGATGGACCACGACCTCATCAACGCCGGCAGGACGTGTGTCACCGAGACTCCCGGATGCGTCTACCTGGACAGCGCCGCATCCTTCGGCATGATCCGGGGCGGCCATGTCGACGCCACCGTCATCGGGGCGTTCGAAGTAGATCAGAATGCCAACATTGCCAACTGGATCATCCCCAACGGCAAGCAGCTTGGGGTCGGCGGAGCGATGGACCTCGTGACGGGAGCAAGAGAAGTCGTCATCGCCATGCAGCACACCAGCAAGAACGGCAAGCCCAAGCTCGTCAAACAATGCACCCTCCCCATCACCGGCATCGGCGAGGCCGACATGGTCGTCACCGAATATGCCGTGTTCTTCTTCGACAAGGGCAGGCTGGCCCTCAAAGAACTATCCCCCGAAATCACCCTCGACGAACTTCGAGCCATAACCGACGCCGACTTCGACCTGTAACAGGGGACAGTCGTAGTTGTTGTAACATGGCACCGTCGCATCAAGGGAAGGGTGGCACATCGTTGTGCTCTTGGTGGGTTCTCGTGTGCCCGAACGACCGACGCATCGTCTTGGCAACTGGTTGAGGGCGGCTATCGAATGAAAATCGTAGGGGGTGAACGCGCTATGTGTGACGCGAAAGATCTGTATGTTGTTCTGCTCGGTGACGCTGCTTCTGAGAAAGAAGCCCCGGAGACTGCTGCTAACATGCAAGGCTGCCCGTGGATCGGGGGGATGCTGACATGCCGCGCATAGCACGAGCAGTCTTACCCGACGGGTTCTACCATGTGACCGCCCGCGGCAACGGCGACGACATGATCTTTGCCACGGACGAGGATAAGCGCGCGCTGCTGGATCTCCTGGGCACGACGACAACGCGAGAGAAGTGGGAGGTCGCGGCGTACTGCATCATGGACAGTCACTATCATCTTGTCGTACGGACACCCCTGGCGAATCTGTCTCAGGGCATGCACGCGATGAATGGCTCGTATGGGGAGATGTATAACCACCACTACGACCATCGTGGCCATGTGTTTCAAGGAAGGTTCTTCTCGGTCCCGTTTGCGTCAGACAGCCACCTGCTTGAGGCCTGCCGCTATACGGTCCTGAACCCCGTGAGGGCCGGCTTGGTAGCATCGCCCAGCGACTGGCAGTGGAGCAGTTATGCTGCAAGTGCGCTTGGCAGGCACGGGCTCGTGCCCGTCGCTGACCGGATGCTGCTGTCGATGCTGGACAGTCGCGGAGAGAACGAATCGCGACAGGCGTACCGCGACTTTGTCCGGGCGGGCCTCGGTGCGGAGAAGCCACACTTCCTGCTGCCGCGCCGCACGGGAAGGCAACCCGTTGTCCATGCTACTCCTGATGGTCCGTCGTCACGCAGTCTGAGTCCCGCTGAGCTGACAGCCGAGATCCTACGCCTGCGAAGCGAGGGGAGAACGCTGCGGGAGATAGCTGAGCGGTTGGATGTCAGTGCCATGACAATCGGGCGGCACTTAAAGCGGTGGAGCCCTCCCGGCAATCAGTAACAACTGTCGAAAACCAAGGCACGCCCCTGTTACAACAACCACGACTGTCCCCTGTTACAGA
>JAPLGL010000128.1 GCA_026390155.1 Caldisericota bacterium | reverse complement strand
ACTTCGCCTGACACCATCGTTACAGACGTCCTGGATGGCTGGCTTGACGAATCTACCCTCAGCAACATTAGCGGCTGGGGAGGATCGTACGACCATACCAACAGGACCATTACCTGGACCGTTGGGTCGATCGCGCCTGGGGGTAGCTGGGGGGTCACCTTCTCGGTGAATGTCCGGGCAATCCAGAACGTGTTCCTGCTCATCCGCAACACCAGCTTCTACAGTGCTGCCCTTGGCGGCACGGGCCACTCGAATACCGTCGAGACGCCGGTCCTGCCAATCGTCACGGTTCCCGTGGAGCCGCCGGTGATACCGCCGCCTCCACCCTCTATTGCCATCAACGTCACGGCTCCGGATCCTCTGTGTGTCGGCGCCTACTTGCCATACAGGGTCTGTTTCACGAACGGGACTCTACCCTACACGTACACCGTGGACTTCGCTGACGGCACGCCGATCGTCACCGGGACGACGTCTTCTTCGTGCGTGACCCTTGAACACGCGTATCTGGAGATCAGGCAGTACCCATTCTCTGTCGCGGTTCACGATGGTAAGGGTATGGAGAGCACGCACCAGGAGACCTTCAATCCCAGGGACTGCTCCACGAAGACCATCGTGTACCACCACAACTTCTTCATCGGGTATCCCGACGGCACGTTCCAGCCGGAGGGCAACATCACAAGGGCTGAGATGGCTGCCGCGATGTCACGCGCCCTGGGCCTCGGCTGGAGCATCGACCAGTCCGGCTTCTCGGATGTGGCTCCGAACCACTGGGCCACAGGCCATATCACGCTCATGAAACAGAAAGGCTTCATGCAGGGGGACCCCGGCGGGACGTTCAGGCCGGATGATCCGATCACACGGGCAGAGGCTGCTGCCGCGTTCCTGCGCATCGCAGGCATGTCTCCGGTCCTCAACCCCAGCTCGTCGTCATTCAAGGATGTCCAGCCGACGTCCTGGGCGGCAGGTTACATCGAGGCAGCCCGTCAGGCTGGGCTCCTTCAAGGTTACCCGGACAACACGTTCAAGCCGACCGACTTCCTGTCCCGCGCCGAATTTGCAACACTCGCCAGCGACGCACTCGGCCGGCAACCAACCAATACGAATCCCTGGGAGAAGCCGGAAAACGTCGTGCAGTTCCCAGACGTAACCCGTGCACATTGGGCGTACATCTACATCGTCGAGGTGTCGACACCCCACATGGTCACGAACCCGACACGTCTGACACGGGTTATCACATTGAAGGACCGCAGAATCCCGCTCTTCTCGGAAGGAGCAGACGGCATCATCACGTTCCTGCACCTGGGTGACACAATCACCGCCATCGTTCCGGTGGACGGCCTCCAGCCAGACGGTTCCGATCCAACACCACGCCAACTGAAGGTGCGTATCATCGAACGCGAGCGGCCGTAAAGGACAAGCACAAGATCTGATCAGCCGGTCTGCCCTTCTGGGCAGACCGGATCTTCTATTGGGAAGGATCTTCCGCATCGTGGTCCGGCAACAACAACTCAAGGTTGCGCAGACGCGGTATCAGGAATCCCACCAGCGTGACCGCAGAAGCCGCTGCAGCGCTCAGCAGGTACAGCACCGCCATCCCTGCCCCGGAGCCGGTCCCAACGATACGCGAGAAGAGGGGAACCAGCGCCCCGCCTGGACGCATCGCCGGTTCGAACACCTTGTCGGCCAGAGGACCCGCCAACAGGGTCGCAATGGGCATGACGATCCATGCAATCATGCGCCTGGCCGAGAACACACGCCCTTGCAGGCCGGCGGGCACCTTGGCCTGCCAGATCGACTGGGAGAGACCATTCACTATTGTTCCGATACCTGTGGACACCAGGAAGCCGGCTGCCCAGATGACCGGACCGCGCCCAAAAAAGACACACAGGCCCAGCACCATGAAGTTCAGGGGATCGCCCAGCAGGATGCCGCGCACTTTGTTCTTCGGACCTCCCCACACGCCGAGCAGGAAACCGCCCAACGCCCCGCCAATACCCACTGCTGACTGGACAAACCCAAGGGCAGCAGCATTCTGGCCTGTGCGGGCCAGGATCATGGGTGTGAACAGCGGGTTGGACAGTGAAATCATGAAGTTGGAGACCGCGAACACGCTGACAAGGGACAGCAGGGGACCGTGCTCGCGGATGAACCTGAACCCAAACGTCATCTGCCTCCACATGGACTCCTGGACCGACACGTCCCGGACGTGTCGTGGAATCTCCACGGTCAGCAGTGCCAGGACCGCGATGCCAAACGTGATGATGTCGATGGTCATGACGCCCCCGACGTGGATGAAGCGGATGAGCAGACCCGCCAGGATCGGGGCTACGATAATCGACCCGAAATCTGCCAGTGACATCAGTCCGCTGGCCCGTGCATAGTGCTCCTTGGGCATCATCTGCGAGATGGCGGCCGAGTAGGCCGGCCACTGGAACGCCGACCCGATCCCCTGCACCGAGGCGGCCACATACAGGTGCCAGATCTGCAGATGCCCCGACAGGTACAGCACCAGCGCAGCGATGGTGGCAGTAACCGCCAACAAGTCTGACAGCATCATCGTCAGCTTGCGGTTCCACCGATCGACGTACACGCCCGCGAGAGGGGTCGCGACGATGGTCGCTCCAAGGAAGAAGAAGTCGACCAGGGCGAGAGATGTTGCGAGACCGGTCTTCTGGTAAGCCCAGATGCTGAGCGCAAACGCTGTCATGGCCGATCCGATCATCGACAGGACCTGCCCGGACCACACAAGCAGGAACGCACGGAAACCGGCGGGACGCCCCCGTTTCAGGTTCAACATCGTGCCACTGGACTCCTCTCTGACTGCATCTCAGGCGTGTTCTCTGCTGCCCGGCTATCAGCATATGGGGTCGCCTTGCCATTGTCAAACAGCTCATAGTCCTTCCTGTCAACCTTCAATCACGACAACCTTGCAGGGCGGGTCTTGCCGTCTATACTTCCTTTTTGAGGGGGCTCACATGAAGGCACGAGAACAGGAATGCACTGATGGAAGTGCCGAGCACGACGAGAGCAAGAAGGACGGGGTCGCAGCGTCAGAACCGTCTTGCGACTCCCTGAAGACCGCGACCACGCAGGCCCCGGAAACCGCTGAGGAACGAAGCACCGGCCAGCCTCCGGCGAAGCTGGTCGAGTATGAGTTGTCCTATGCGCAGGCCCTGGAGTCACTGGGAAATCTCGCGGCAGGGGTTGCACATGACTTCAACAACGTTCTGACGGTTATCCAGGGTAACACCAGTCTTGCTGCAGCTTCTATCGATCAACCCGAAGTCGTGGAGAAGCATCTTGCCGCCGCCAATTCAGCCATCGAGCGTGCTCGCGCACTGGCAAGCCAGTTGCTGACTTTTGCCCGCAGAGGCGTTCCCGTCAAAGAAGACCTCGATGTCAGCGGACTGATCAGTGAAACTGCGCACTTCACGCTCAGTGGTTCCAATGTCGCAATCAAGGTGTACATCGAGCCGTCGCTGCCACTGGTCCATGCCGACCGAAACCAGATCTCTCAGGTCGTTCAAAACCTCGTCCTCAATGCACGGCAGGCGATGCCGTCAGGTGGAACCGTCACCGTGACGGCCCGCAGACAGCAGCTCGACGGCGTGCGCAAGCTTGCAGATGCCATCCCGGGAACATATGTGGTTGCGACAGTCGAAGACACGGGTGCCGGTATCAAGGCGGCAGACCTTGCACACATCTTCGATCCCTCCTTCACGACCAAGTCCATTGGCCACGGCCTGGGACTCCCGATCGCCCGCTCCATCATCCGCAGGCACGGTGGTGACATGGAGATCGACTCCTGTCCGGGTGTCGGCACAACCGTTCGTTTCTGCCTTCCAGTGGCATCCCAGTCCCGACCGACTGGCAAGCCGCTGGAGGAGAGCATTCACACGGCTCCCCTGACGGGACAAGGCAGGGTTCTCGTTATGGACGATGAGCAGACCGTTGCTGACGTCGTCTGTGCCATGGCAAAGCGTCTCGGCTATATGGCAGTCGCCGTCCCGGACGGCCAGACGGCTCTCGACGTCTACGCTCTGGCAGAGGGCACCCCGGGTGCATTCGATGTCGTCATCATGGACCTCACGGTCCCGGGCGGCATGGGAGGCAAAGAGGCGGTCACAAGGCTCCTGGACCGATTCCCGACAGCACGTGCCATTGTCTCCAGCGGGTATTCGGAAGATGCAGCCATGCGCGATTTCTCGGCCTATGGATTCGCCGGCGCCATCGGCAAGCCCTACACGATGCAGGAACTGTCTGAGGCCCTCCATCCCTTTTCACGAGATACCGACTGACCACATCCACCGCTTCGGGCGCGCGGTCCAAATACAATCGCCTGCGAGCCAAGCGGTTCATCGAGTACCACAGGCACGCCGCGTATGTCCCCCTCTTGCAACTGGCCTGGAATAAGACAAACTGCAAGAGTTCATTCTGACCCAGGAGGTCCTCATGACACAAAACATTCTTGTGCACATTCTGCTTATGGTTCTGGGCGTTGTTGTCCTGCTTGGCGCGGCATATATTGGCAAGACGGACAAGGGCAGCAAGAAACTGAACACCCACAAAGTGGTGGGTGGAATCGGCGCCGTCCTTGTTCTGCTCGGTGCTGCCGGACTCCTTGCAACAAGAGCCCTCATACCGACGCTGCCGCACTTCTGGGTTGCCCTGCTGGCGATTGTGTTCATGATCCTGACCCCCATCGGAGGATTGCTCTACCTGAAAGCAGTCCCCGCGAAGAAGGCCGGCCTGCGCAAATCACATCGTTTCGACGCAATCGTCTTCTTTGGGCTGGCCGCTCTTGTAGTGGTTCTCGGCATCATCAGCGTCCTGCCAATGATACGATAGCCGCGCCGGCAGGAACAGCATATCTCCCTTCGTCGTTCCCCGAGGGCGGGAACCCATTCCTTCTCCTTGAAGTAGTCCGAACAATGCCTCACGCGCTTTCTTTGCAAACACCTTCCAACTCGCCATACTGAGGCAGTTCGTCTTGATACAGGAGGCATTCATGGATCCAAATGATCTGTGGCACTTCATACCAATGGTTCTCGGCGTTGTCGTCCTTGTCGTCGCAGCATTCATCGGCAAGACCGACAATGGCGGCAAGAGACTGATGACCCACAAAGCGGTGGCAGGCACCGGTGCAGCGATCGTCCTGCTTGGCGTTGTCTGGCTGGTCGTCACCAAGGCGCTCGAGCCTGACCTGATGCACTTCTACAGTGCCCTTGTGGCCAGCGTGTTCGTGATCCTGACGCCGTTCGCAGGACTGCTCACCCTGAAAGCGGTCCCAGCCAAGAAGGCCGCCCTGCGGAAATCGCACCGCATCGACGCGGCCATCGTCTTTGGGCTGGCTCTCCTCACCATGATCCTCGGCATGCTCGACAAGTAAGCCTCTGGCCGTTCGTCGTTCCTCCGAAGTCGGGAACCCATTCTCTTCGTCGTTCCCGCCAGAGCATTTCGGTTCAATACGAGGGGCGCTCTTGAGGGGTGACTCTCCGCGAAGGCGGGAACCCATTCCTCCTCCTTGCTGCCACTCTGCGCCCTTTTGCGCTATACTGCCTCATATTGATTGACACTGCAAAAGGAGACGGCATGGCTGAAGCAGCACCAATAGGATTTGTCCTGGGCACCAAGCCCGCATCGTCGCTGGCGTTCTATGTCCTCGTCGACCAGCACAACTACCTGGAGATGGATGACGTTGTCTTCGTGCGGTCGGCCGTTGAGGGGTATGCCGGCGTCGAGGCCGTCACCTTCTATGGCACCGTTATCGACGTCCAGCAGTACCACGAGGGCATCACCTTCGCCAGCGACACGACGATCGTGCGTCAGGGCATCATGCCCGCCGGCGTCGCCTACGTGGGGACGGTGCAGGTGACGAAGCTGGAGCCTGAGGTCTTCGTCGCCCCGCACCCCGCCGACTTTGTCTACCGCGCCACCGGCGCCGACCTGGACAAGGCGCTCAGCTTTGACGTCATGAAGCAGCGCGTGCCCGTTGGCATCATGCGCAACAAGGAGCCCTTCTACGTCAACTTCGAGTTCCTCAACGGCGCAAAGGGTGCGCACGTCAGCATCAGCGGCGTCAGCGGTGTGGCCACCAAGACCTCGTTCGCCCTCTTCCTCCTGTACTCCATGCTCCACTTCGAGGGCACCAAACAGGGTGACCAGCAGATGCAGGACGGCATGCCGTCCGCCGACAAGGCCGCCGCGCGCAGCATCGTCTTCAACGTCAAGGGCGAGGACATGCTGTTCCTCGACAAGCCCAACAAGGGCCTGACCGACGACCA
>JAPLGL010000057.1 GCA_026390155.1 Caldisericota bacterium | reverse complement strand
AAACCTCAGGGCAACACCGGTATCGCGGCCTTGTCTGTCGAAGAGCTCTGCTAAGTCATGCTGCAGTTCGCTGACGTCCACGAGTTCGATCTCCGGTGCCTTGTTCTCGAGTCGGGAGAGCAGCGAGATGTCGGACGAAAGCGCGATGAGGCGGTCGACGTTTCGCTCGAGGATGTCGAGGTAGTGAGCGTTGCCCGGTTCCTCCCGAAGGAGCTCCAGGTATCCCCGGATAGCAGTCAATGGGGTCTTGAGTTCGTGGGAAGCGTTGGCGACGAAGTCGGCCTTGATGCGAGGCAACGTGATGGCGTCGGTGATGTCTTCCAGGACGACCAGGGCGCGCCGCTTGCCAAATGTCTTCTCATCGAGCCAGTGGACACTGCAGGAATAGTATCGACCGCGGTCCTCCGTGACGATAGTCTGCGCCTGATGTGCGGCGATGCAGCGATTGATGGCCGCTAGGCATTCAGGGAGTGTCACCAGCTCAGCGACATTGCGCCCCGCTGCCGGCAAAGTGCCCCCGCCAAAAAAGCGTTCGAACTGTGTATTGGCCGAAAGAACAGTGCTTGAGTCATCAAGGATGGCAATTGCCTGCGGAACGGCATCAATCACAGCGGACAGCGCCAGTGATTGGGTGTGTTCTCGCCGGGCATGCTCATCACTCTCCTGCAGCAATGCATAACTTGCTTTCTGCGCTTGTCCGAGTTCGGTGACGTCAGCGCGCATGGCGAGGCCCGCCAGACTCTGCACCGAACGACGTTCCAAAGCGTCGGCGAGGTCCGCAATCGGCTTGGCGGCCATGCGTGCAAGTATGACTGCCAGGAGGAGCCACAGAGCGCTGACGAAGAGCAGAAGAGGCAGAGCCCAGGAGAGTGTCCCTGATGTCGACTGCCAGGTCAGGCCGACCGGTGAACTTGCAGCGCCAAAGCCGATGAGCAGGCCTGAGTCTCTTATCGCAACACAGACAGTGCGTTCGCGCTGTCCCGATTCGATGCGATAGGACACGGCGACACCCAAACCGGTAGCAGCGGCCTGTTTCACTTCGGGATCGGCGATGCGGCGCGCAACCGAGCCCGGGTCGAAGTTCGAATCGGCGACGGCCGAACCGCCGGCATCCAGAATGGTCAGGCGAAGTCCGGCAGGAAGGTCCCCCTGAACCAATGGAGCAGCTGGACTGCCTGCATGGACAGCCGCCAGATACCTGTTGGACAACAGCAGAGCGGAGACCTCGAGTCGGCCAGTCTCGTCCAGGTTTGCCTGGTCATGCACGGACACGGCAACGGTTGCCAATGCAGTCGCAAGCACGAGGCCAGCGACGATGAGGATGGCACTCAGTACGTGGAGGGAGTACGGTCGACTCCTGATCACGCATCCTCCTCGACGTAGTACCCGAAACTGCGTGATGTGCGCAGCAGGTGGGCTGCGTAGCTGAGTTTTCGGCGGATGCTGGTGATGTGGACGTCGACGACGCGCTCCAGGGCATCAGTCTCGCCGGTGGCTCGCAACAGGTCTTCGCGTGAGACGACGGAACCCTTGCGCTCGACCAGCATCGTCAGGATGTGATACTCGGCGGGCGTCAGGTCAATCGGCTTCCCGTCGACGCTGGCGGTCTTGCGGGTCGTGTCGACAGAGATTGGTCCGGCAGTCATTGTCGTGAGCCGGGACACGGCAGGGCCCGCCTGCGCGCGACGCAGCATGGCGCTCACCTGGGCGACAAGCTCATGGGGGTTGAACGGCTTGCGGACGTACGTGTCCGCTCCCAGTCCCAGCGTGAGGATGACGTCGCTCTCGGCAGCCCGGGCACTGCACACGACGATGGCCATATTATCACAGGAGGGGTGCTTGCGCACCGCCTTGATGACGTCGGCACCGGACAGCTCGGGCATCATGAGGTCGAGAATCAGGAGGTCCGGTGGCGTTTCTTGGACATCGAGCCACGCAAGGAATGTGACCGGGGACGCGAACAGAATCGGCTCCATGGAATCTCTCTTCAGGTACAGGCCGATCAGTTCCCGGATGTCATCCTCGTCCTCGAGCACAGCTATGCGTCTGATGATCTCACCTCCGGGTGTCTCCATCTGCATTGCTGACTCATACTATCAGGACATTGCTGCAGAAAGTCAAGAAACTGCAGCGGCTTGTCCCGCAACGAAAAGAGGCCTGACGGGCATTGGACATTCACGCTATGTTCGTTATAGTCGAAACAGAACACGCGGTGCATTCCATCGATGAAATTCGAGGTGAAGCCATGGTCAACCTGGTACTTGTTTCCCACAGCCCTTCTCTTGCAAGGGGAGCTGCTGAACTGGCACGGCTCATGACGCAGCAGTCTCCACTCATTATCGCGACAGCTGCCGGCACCGGCGACGAGAGCTCTCCACTTGGGACCAATGCCGAGGAGATAGCAAGGGCGATGGAGGAAGCGTTCAGTGAGGATGGCGTGCTTGTGCTGATGGACATGGGCAGCGCGGTCTTGAGCGCGGAGATGGCCCTCGAGTTGCTGCCGCCGGACAAGAAGGCCAAGTTCATGTTGAGCTCGGCGCCCATTGTCGAAGGCGCGGTTTCTGCTGCGGTGCAGGCAAGCCTTGGCGGAACTCTTGAACAGGTACGGGCAGAAGCAGTCGGCTCCCTTGGCAACAAGGCTGCTCAGCTCTCGGTGCCCGAGGAGAGGGGCCCGGCACAGGAACAGCCGGGTACAGAGGTTACAGTAGGTGCCACTGCCGATGCGCTTATCGAAATACGGAACAAGCTCGGGCTTCATGCGCGGCCGGCGGCGACCTTTGTGCAAACAGCCGGACGCTTCACGTCGAACGTGCACGTTGCTCGGGCGGACAATGAAGCAAAACGATCCAACGCAAAGAGCATCAATGCCGTTGCCAGCATGGGTTTGCGGCGTGGCGAGACCATTCATGTGTGGGCTGAGGGACTGGATGCGTCCGCTGCCATCGATGCGCTGAAACAGGCAGCCGAGAATGGCTTTGGCGAAGGCGAAGAAACAGCGGTGCCTGCAGCTGCAGCCCGGGAGGTCACCGCCAGAAGCAGCAGCAAGACGTTTGATGGAGGCCTTCTTGGCATTCCCGCCTCGCCAGGCTACGCGGCAGGTCCGGCGATTGTCCTGAAGCTAGCCGAACCGGAAATCGACCAACGTACAGTCGATGACCCGGAGGCGGAATGGCAACGTCTGTCGAAGGCACTGGAAGCCGTGCGGGCCTCGACCGAGCAGCTGCGCACGCAAATATCGAAATCTGCGACAACATACGATGCAGCGATTTTTGATGCCCACCTCATGTTCTTGAAGGACCCTGATCTCCTGGCAAGGGTTCAACTTGCCATTGTTGACGGACACAAGAATGCTGGATGGGCCTGGAGCGAAGCGATTCGAGATACGCTGGTCGAGTTTGGCAAGATCGAAGACGACTACATGCGCGCTCGTGCCGCCGACGTGGCGGATATCGGCCGGCAAGTCCTTGTCCAGTTGAGCGGGGGAGCAGTCACACTGAACATAGCGGCTCCCGGGATTCTCATTGCGGCGGATTTGTCGCCCTCCGATACGGCGAGGCTCGACCGTGTCATGGTCCTCGGCGTCTGCACTGAAAAGGGCGGCCCGACGTCGCATAGCGCCATCCTTGCGCGGACCCTGGGCATTCCAGCAGTGCTTGGCTGTGGTGAAGCCCTTGGCACAACTGCCGAAGGGACGTCCCTTATCGTGGACGGATCAACGGGACAAGTGTGGACTTCTCCGTCCGCGCAGGTTTCCGCAGCATACCAGGAAAAGATCGCGGCATGGCGCAGTCAGCAGGCCCTGGCCCGGCAAACGAGCCGTGCGCCTGCCATCAGCAAAGATGGAATTGCGGTGGAGATCGTGGCGAATATCGGTTCCGCAAAGGACGCGCGGGCTGCGTTGGATTCGGGAGCCGACGGCGTCGGGCTTCTGCGGTCGGAATTTCTCTTTCTGAACCGGTCCGACATGCCACAAGAGGATGAGCAGGCTGCAGTCTACCAGGAAATAGCTGATGTCATGGAACAGCGTCCGCTGATCATCAGAACGCTGGACGTTGGTGGGGACAAGCCACTGGCCTATCTTCCGCAGAAGGAAGAACAGAACCCATTTCTCGGAAAGCGGGCACTGCGTCTCTGCCTGGACCAGCCGGACTTCTTCAAGGCTGAGTTGAGGGCAATCCTTCGAGCATCAGCAGGTCACAACGTCAAGATTATGTTCCCCATGGTTGCAGACATCGGGGAACTGCGCCGGGCGCGTGCCCTGTTGGAAGAAGCGCGTGAAGAAGTACTGCAGCGTGGAATTCCGATCGCCCTGAAGGTCGACGTTGGCATCATGGTGGAGATACCGTCGGCAGCCCTTCTTGCTCCGGTATTTGCTGACGAGGTGGATTTCTTCAGCATCGGCACAAATGACCTCACGCAGTACACGATGGCTGCGGAACGTGGCAATGCCGATGTCGCCTACCTGCAGGACGCCCTGCATCCGGCAGTGCTTGGGCTGATAGACCGGACCATACGCGGCGCCGACGAAGTGGGCAAATGGGTCGGGGTGTGTGGAGAACTGGCCGGCGACCCCGTGGCAATGCCGCTCCTGCTCGGTCTCGGGGTCAAGGAGCTGAGCATGGCTCCTGGGTCGATCCCAGCCGCAAAGAGTCTTGCGCGCACGCTGGACATCGCCGGGCTGCGCGACCTCGCGAGGGAAAGCCTGGAGCTGGAAAGCTCAGCAGCGGTAAGACTCCTGGTAAAGGAGCGGCTTGGCTTGCAGTAGGAGCGGACATGCTGTCGTTTGACACCCGGCCGATGGCAACGCTTGCACAATTTGACGAATGCGTTATCTTGTCGATAGTGGGGAATGTGGCAGATGCTCGGTACAGGGTTCCCATAGCAGGCGATGTCGGAGAGGAAAGGAGGCAAACGGGAGATCGACGTTGTTGACAGAAAGTCCGTGCTTCAAGAACCATTGTTGATTGGGTTTCTGCAAGTAGTATGATCCCTGCACGCGAAGGTGACAGCA
>JAPLGL010000095.1 GCA_026390155.1 Caldisericota bacterium | reverse complement strand
GAACTGTTCGGAACGGCCAGTTCCGGCAAGTCTGCTCTCGCAGTGGCTTGTTGCCTGAATTCAGCCGCCTTGGGGCTGACCGTCGTCTGGATAGACCTGGAACACAGCCTGACGGCCAAGCTGCCACTGGACCCCGGTCCATCCGCACGGGACATTCTGCTGCTTGAGCCACAGACGGCGGAAGACGCTGTCGACATGGCCGTCATCCTTCTGGAACGCGCCTGTATTGATCTGCTGGTCATGGACTCGGCGATTGTCATGAACCCGTCTCACCGACCTGGAGGCATGCCGTTCAACATGGCGCGCGCCAAGATGGTCGGACATGCACTGCGCAAGCTCACGACGCTGGTCGCTCGTCGACACTGTGCCATGCTCTTCCTCAGTCGCAGCTACCTGATGGCTGTTCCTGCATCGACAGCCTCCATCGGCGGCAGCGCACTGTGCAGTTTTGCCTCATTGCGCCTGAAAACGACGCAGGAACAGCTGGCCATGGATGAAGGAGACCTATCTTCTTTTGCAGTACGGGTACGCGTGGTCAAGAACAAACTTGCTCCGCCTGAGCGCGAGACCCTTCTATACTATTCGCTGGTGGACGGTACACTGGCAGAAGAACCGCCGGCAATGGTAGCAGAGCAACTCGAGGAGGAACCGTGGCCATGAATGCAGAGATACGTATCGGCACGTGCGGATACTCGTTCCCTGACTGGAAGGGCGTCGTCTATCCACCCAACCTGCGCCCCTCGCTCTACCTCGTCCACTACGCCCGCACGCTCGGCTTCAACGCGGTCGAGCTGGACAGCAGCTTCTATCACATGCCCACCATTCCCCTGACCGAGGCTCTCCTCCAGAAGACGCCACCCAGTTTTCTCTTCACCGTGAAGGCCCATCGGAGCATAACGCACGAAGTATGGAACGCGATGAGGCCGGCCGCCCCGGGACGTCCAGCGTTCCCCGACCTGGCCTCAGGACTCAAGAACGCCGCCGCCCTGGCACCTGCGTTCACTGAGTTCTGGGAAGCAGTGACACCGATGGCTGACGCAGGTGACATTCCTCAGGCAGGAACATCTTGGCTACGTTGCCGTCGACGAGCCACAGCTGCGTAATCTCCTGCCTCTGGTCCCGGCCGTCACCAGCGACGTCGCCTATCTCCGGCTGCACGGACGCAATCCCAACTGGTTTGGCGCGAGCAAAGAGGAACGGTATGACTACCTCTACTCAAAGGAGGAACTGGAGCAGATGCTTCCATCCATCCGCACCATGGCTGCAAGCGCGCCACTGATGTTCATCATGACGAACAACTGCCATCGGGGCCAGGCAGTGCAGAACGCACGGGACCTGCAGGCAATGATGCTGTTCCCTGAACAGAAGCAGCCGCAGCAATAGCGCTGTACTGTGCATCTGTTGGGGACGGGTGCCACAGGCCCCGTCCTGCACATTGCAGCAGCGAGGCAGCAACACATGATGAACGCACAGAAACTGGCAAGACTCATCCAGAACTCGTATCGCATCGTTGCGCTGACCGGGGCGGGAATCTCGACCGCCGCGGGGATCCCTGACTTTCGGGGACCGAATGGAATCTACGTGACCCATCAGTACGACCCCGAGAAGACCTTCGACATCGACTGGTTCGACACGGACCCGCACTACTTCTTCGAGTTCGCTCGAGACTTCCTGACCACGATCGACCACATCCACCCGACGCAGGCTCATGCATTTCTGGCGGAACTCGAGCAGCAGGGTCTGCTCCGGTCTGTGATCACCCAGAACATCGACGGACTGCACCAGAAAGCGGGCAGCAGAAACGTCATCGAGGTGCACGGCAGCTTCCAGCAGGGTCATTGCAGAAAGTGTAGACACAGCTATTCGTGTGACGAGCTCAAACACAAGATCCTTGCCGAGGGAGTTCCCCATTGCGACCGCTGTGACGGCGTGGTCAAACCGGATATCGTCTTCTACGGCGAGGCGGTCCGGGGCATGGAGGAAGCAGAATCGGAGGCCCGCCATGCAGACTTGTTTCTGGCCATTGGAACGTCGCTGAGCGTCTATCCTGCCGCAACGCTGCCGACGTTCAGCGGCGGCCCGGTCGTATCCATCAACCGCGGGACCATGGGCGAGCTGGTTCGAGGGATGGAATCCATTGAACGCGACATCGACTAGGTATTCACCGAGGTCAGGACAATTCTTTGTCCGAGCTCCCGATAAGATCGACGCAAGCGGTCTCGAAAAGACGAGCCCCGCCTCAAGGCGGGGCTCTCAGCAATCCTGAACCAGAAGCAGCTAGTAGACGCCCAGGACGACGTCGGCGATGTTGTCGGAGTGGTCTGAGATACGCTCGAGGTTCGTGAACAGGTCCACGACAATAATACCAATCTGAGGGTCGATCTCGTGAGTGTTCAGTCTCGTGATATTGTGGAACTTCAGCCTCTTGTCATCCTTGATCTGAATGAGCTCGACAAGGTTCGTGGCATGGTCGCCCACACGTTCGATGTCGTTGACTGCATGCATCAGGGCCATGACACGTGTGCCCTGTGCCTCAGAGAGATCGTGCTCGGTGATCTTGGTGAGGTACCCGGTGATCTCCTTCTGCATCGAGTTCACCAGTTCCTCGTTGCCAAGCACATTCTCGAGGAGATTCACGCGATTCTCAAAAAGGGCGATCCTGCAGTTGTCCACCATCTCATATGCAATGTGACCCATGCGGTAGAGCTCCTGTGTCGCCTGGGAGAGGGCTACCGACGGCGTTGCAAGTACTCGATCGTCAATGAACTGGACGATCCGGGTTTCAATCTCCTTCTCGTTGGATGGCAGGAGACGCATAACCAGCTTTTCGAATGGGTTGATGAAGATCAGAGCGATGATGGTCATGATCACGTTGAACATCGTGTGTGCGTTGGCGACCTGGTGCGGAAGCGTCGACGCCGTCAGTTCCACGAGCTTGGCAAACGGTTTAAGGAACGGGAACATAATGATGGTGCCCATAAAGTTGAAGAGGAAGTGCGTGAGTGCCGCTCGTCTGCTGGTAACGTTGGCACCGAGACTCGCAAGCCCCGCGGTCAGAGTCGTTCCGATGTTGGCTCCCAGGATCAGGGCGATAGACGACGGCAGCGTGATCATTCCTTTCATCGCCAGAGCCACAACGAGGCTGGTACTTACCGACGAACTCTGGATGAGTGCCGTGAACACGGCTCCGGCCGCGACGCCCAGGATGGGGACCTTACCAAACCGTACGAGGAAGTTGATGAAGACCTGACTGTCCTTGAGTGGCGAGAGGGTGTCCGCCATGAAATAGAGACCGAAGAACAGAATGCCGAAGCCGAGGATAGCCTCGCCGACAGCCTTGCTGGTCTTGCGCTTGACGAAGAACTCCATCATGACGCCGACCAGCATGAAGAGCCATACGAGCTTATCCAGCTTCAGCACGATGATCTGGGCTGTTATGGTTGTGCCGATGTTGGCACCGAAGATGACGCCCATGGCCTGCCTAAGGGTCATCAGGCCAGCGTTGGCAAACCCAACAACCATGACCGTCGTGGCTCCGCTGCTCTGGATGATGCCGGTGACGAGCATACCGACCAGCACTCCCCGGATTGGCTTGTTCGTGAGGGCCTGCAGAATGCGCCTGAGAGAATCGCCGGCCGCTTTCTGAAGGCCGTCCCCAAGGAGCTTCATGCCATACAGGAAGAAGGACAGCCCAATAACGAGGTTCATGGCTAACGAGACGTACTGGCCACGCATTCGTGCCTCCGAGGATCAGTTTTCGGGTCGGTCTGGTATCTTGTTGTCTGTCTATTCTACGGCATTACCCTGACCGTTCAAAGAACAAATGGGAAGGAACCAGGCAGCACTTTCATGCACAACTAGCGGATCGGTCGATGCTGCTCCCAGTTCCAGGCAGTCCCGACGATTGCCTCGAGATCTGCCAGCCTGGGAGTCCACCCCAGTTCACTGCATGCCCGTCGATTGCTGGCGACAAGCACGGCAGGGTCCCCCGCTCGCCGCCCCGACTCGAGAGTGGGTATCTCGTGCCCCACCACGCGCTGGGCAGCCTCGACAATCTGCCTCACGGAGAATCCTTCACCATTCCCCAGGTTGTACGTGGCCTCCGTCTGCCGGTCGAGTGATTCCAAGGCGAGAACATGGGCATCTGCAAGATCATTCACATGGATGTAGTCCCGGATGCAGGTGCCGTCAGCTGTCGGGTAGTCACTTCCGAAGATACTCACCGACGGTCTCCGACCGGCTGCAGCCTGCAGTATCAGGGGGATCAGGTGTGTTTCTGGGTTGTGATCTTCTCCATTCCCGCCATTGGGATCGGCTCCAGCCGCATTGAAATACCTCAGGGAGACCGAACGAAGCCCATATGCTGTAACGTAGTCATGAAGGATCCCCTCGATGACCATCTTCGTGCGCCCATACACGCTGGTCGGCGCCAAAACACTGTCCTCGTCGATTGGTATGATCGCCGGCTCGCCATAGACGGCAGCCGAGCTGGAGAAAACGATGCGATCGACGCCCGTTGCACGCATAGCGTCGAGAAGGTGCAATGTGCCGATCACGTTGTTCGTATAATATGCGCGAGGCTCAATCATCGATTCGCCGACAAGACTGAAGGCTGCAAAGTGGATGATGCTCGTCACGTGGAACTGCCGAATAGTCATCGCGACGTGGGCAGTGTCAGCGATGTCGCCGACAATAAGTGGGATGTCTTCGGGAACGGCCCACCGGTGCCCCTTGGAGAGATTGTCGAACACGGCGACCTGATAGCCTTTTCGTACCAGCCTGCGTACAGTGTGCGATCCAATGTAACCAGCCCCGCCAGTCACAAGAACTGTTCCACTCATCATCCTCTCCCCCTCTTCAGTACGCTACAGGTCATGAAGTCAGTATAGTCAGTACAGACTGCATGAACAAGGAGACAGCGTCAACTGGCCTGTACCAATGCTACTGTTGGGCTAGACTGCATGATGAACAGCCAGCGCTGAGGCACAAGAGCGCGACAGGAGGACCACGATGGCAGAACTGCGATGGAACCCACTTCTACGAACATGGACAATGGTGGCAAGCAACAGGCAGACACGACCCAACCTGCATGCCGACGGCTGTCCCTTCTGCCCCGGATCAGGCAAAGTCCCTCCTGACTACGACGTTCTCGAATACGACAACGACTTCCCGGCTCTGACGAGAAGCCCCGATGAACCCGACGCCGTAGGATCAGAGCTCTCGCCCGTTGCTCCAAACTATGGCAAGTGCGAGGTTATCCTGTACTCTCCGCAACACGAAGCCAGCCTGCACGACCTCAGCGTCGCTCACCTGACCCGTCTCGTAGAACTCTGGACCGAGAGGCAACGTGTTCTCTCTGGCGATCCTCGTATCAAGTACATCTTCCCTTTCGAGAATCGTGGCGAGGAGGTCGGGGTGACCATGCTGCACCCCCATGGCCAGATTTATGCCTACCCATTTGTCCCCCTGAAGATTCGGACAGAGCTGGACAGCACACGTGCCTGGTACGAAGAGCATGGAAGCTGCCTGTTTTGCGATCTCACACGCAACGAATTGTCTGATGGCAGGCGCGTCATTCTGGCGAATGCGAGTTTCGTAGCGTACATCCCCTCGTTCACCGACTATCCCTACGGAGTGTTCATTACAAGCCGTGCTCACAAGGGATCCTTCACCGACTTCACATCTTCGGAACGAACCGACCTCGCCCGCATACTCAAGACTCTCACCGGTGGGTTCGACCTCTTGTTCGGGCGACGCTTCCCATACATGATGTGCATTCACCAGACTCCAGTAAACAGTCTGGAAGATGCTGGTTGCGAGCACTATTACCATTTTCACATCGAATTCTATCCCCCGCTGCGCAACGAGACCACCGTAAAGTACTACGCCTCCTCAGAGATGGGCGCCTGGGCGGCATGCAACACCTTGCGCGTGGAGGATACTGCACCAGCTCTTGCCACTGCATGCAGGAGATTCGAGCAGACCGAAGAGAAACCATAGACATGCGCCCATCCGTTGTCGAGGAATTTGTGCACGTGTACAGTCCTGGATCCCATGAGATTCGCTCCTTTTTTGCCCCCGGCAGGGTAAACCTGATCGGCGAACATATAGACTACAACGGTGGTCTGGTCATGCCAGCAGCACTCACACAGGGAATTACCGCGACCTGCCGCCCTCGTTCCGATCGGCTCGTCAGACTCCGGTCCAGGGAAGACACGCTGTCCATAGAAATCGACCTGGACCGACCCATCACGCCCGACCCTGCACGCGGCTGGGGAAACTATCCCGCCGGAGTCGTCAGCGAACTCCTTCTCCGGGGCATCAATCTGAACGGAGCCGATGTCTTGTTCACCACGACCCTGCCACAGGGAGCCGGTCTGTCCTCATCTGCCGCCATGGAAGTACTGACAGCGTTCTCCTTGCTCACTCTTGCAGGTGCTCCGACAAGTGACCTGAAGGCTATTGCCCTCCTTGGTCAAAAAGTGGAGAACCAGTTCATCGGAGTCAACTGCGGCATTATGGACCAGTTCGCAGTCGCTCTTGGCAAGAAGGACTGTGCCTTGCTGCTCAATTGCGAATCACAAGAGTACCACTATGTGCCCGTTGCCTTGGACAGCCACGTTCTGGTCATCATGGACACGGCCTGGCAGCGGCGACTGACCGATTCGAAGTACAATGAACGCAGAGCCCAGTGCGATGCAGTTCTCCGACTTCTTGGCGAGGACGCGCCGCGAGATGGTCTAGTGCACGCTTCATGGGATCAGGTACTGTTCCATGTCTCGGACCCGACTTTGCGGCGGAGAGCGCGTCATGTCATCTCTGAACAAACACGAGTCGAGCAAGCCTCTCAAGTGCTGGCCTCCGGAAACCTGGCTGCGTTCGGGAGACTGCTCACAGCATCTCACACATCCCTCCGAGAGGACTACGAAGTGACGGGACCACATCTCGACACGATCGTGGATGCAGCGCTTCACGCGACAGGGTGTCTCGGGGCACGCATGACGGGTGCCGGTTTTGGAGGCTGTGCCATTGCGCTGGTCGAACAGGAAGCGGTTCCCGACTTCACGGCTTCGGTTCGATCCGCGTATCTAAGGGAGACCCGGCTGGAACCTGCGTTCTATGAGACACACGCTGCAGATGGCGCCCATGAGACCACAGAAGAGGAATAGAATGGAAAACGTAAGGGGTAAACTAACATATCGCCGCGAAGGGATCGTCAGGACCCTCAACTTCGGCCTGGACAGGCAAACGGAGAACGATGATCTCGTCATTGCCCCGACCATGTGCGCAACAGTCCCCGGAGAACGCTGGACGGTCACCGTGACACCTCGAACAGTGGTGAAGCTTCTCACGGCCGAGCTGCGGGTTTCTGTTCCTGTTCCACCGTCCAGCCGCATCTTCGTGAATGGCTATCAGACATGGACAGAATCACGTGAACTCGGACCGAGAGACCGTATCCCTTCGCTGAACAGGCTAGCCCGCTCACGGTGTTCTGCATACGGCGACTACGAGTACGTCACGAACCCGGGCTTTCCCGGGCGATTTCACGGCTGGACTTATGGATATGTTCGGACCAAATCCGACCTCCTGACTCTTTTTGGTTCACTGGCCGAGCAGACAGGGTTCACCCTGGTGACTGTCACCGCCTCGTCTGGAAGGGTCACACTTCAGAAGGAATGCGGGGGTGTCATGCCCGGTGAACCATATGTTCTGTATGACGTGTATGTGGGAACCGGAACAGACCGCGAGACATTTGGCCGCTATTTCGAGCTTCTTGACCTCCGACCTCTCCGGACACCGCCTCTGACCGGCTGGACAAGCTGGTACAACTACTACACGGGCGTCACGGAGGAGATCCTCCAGCATAACCTCGACGCTCTGAGCGAACACCAGGTCCCTCTTGATGTCTTCCAGATCGACGACGGGTGGCAACCTGCCATCGGCGACTGGCTGACAACCAATGACAAGTTCCCAGACGGGATGGGGGCTATGGCTGAGGCAATCCACAGACGCGGCTACAAAGCTGGCCTGTGGCTGGCACCTTTCATCGCAGAGGAGAAGTCCGACTTGCTGCGGGATCATCCTGACTGGTTTCTGAGTGACGAACGCGGAAACCCTGTCAAGGCCGGCTACAACCCGGGCTGGAGCGGCTTCTTCTACTCGCTCGACGTGGCCAACCCGGCCGTTCGCTCTTATCTCCAGGATGTCTTCAACCTTGTCCTGCACACGTGGCATTTCGACCTGGTCAAGCTCGACTTTCTCTACGCCGCCTGCCGCAAAGCACCTGAGGGCAACACGCGAGGCCAGGTCATGTCCGAATCCATGCGGTTCCTGCGCGACACCATCGGGGACAATCTCATTCTGGGATGTGGCGTTCCGCTTGGACCTGCATTTGGACAAGTCGACTTCTGCCGCATCGGCGGTGATGTCGCCCTGAAGTGGGAGGACCGCCTGCTATCGACGATTCACTACCGTGAGCGCGTATCCACGGTATGCGCTCTGGGAAACACGATCAGCCGAAGACATCTGAACGGCATGGCCTTCTGGAACGATCCGGACGTCACGATCCTCCGCGACACCGGAAACAGTCTGACGGAGGCACAGCGTCGCACGCTCTTCCTTGTGAACCAAGCGATGGGAGGGCTCATCTTCACGTCAGACGACATCTCCTCCTATACAGATGCACAGCTCAGGCTGTACCTTTCCCAATTCCCGTTCTCAGCAAAGACTGTCGACGAAGCCAGACCGTTCGGCCAGGCATGGCGCCTGACCTTGCGCGCCGAGAATGCCATGTACGTCGTCGCAGCCAACCTGGGCTCCCGACCTGCCGCGATAGACCTGGAACCTGGCTTCTACTACTGCAACGGGCATCTGATCGAAGGGCAGGACCCCCTGCAGCTCCCGCCTTTCGATTCGGTGTGTCTTCGGAAAGCACAGGGAGCCGGTGTCGAACTCCTTGGAACAACGACCCATCTGTTCCCAGGACTCGACGTCATACGCTTCGAGTGCCTTGAAACGTCGATAGGATTCCAGCGATCCGATGCCGCCCGACTCGAAGGCGAAGCCCTGATCGCGGTCCCTGACACATCGCATCAATGGACCGTGAACGGCGTGGTCGTCACCCCTGAGCAGGAAGGCGCTCACACGGTCTTGAGGGTTCAAGTGGTGCGAGTTGCGCGCCCAATTGATTGAGGCATACTACTGAAAGGTGCAGCACGAGACCAGGAGGTATGACCATGGAATCATTTGCATTGCCAGACAATTTCCTGCTGGGCACTGCGACAGCTTCGCTGCAGATTGAAGGTGGCGATCGCAACAACAGCTGGTTTCGCTGGGTTCAGACCGGGCATGTCAAGGATGGCAGCAGCTGTATTATAGCTGACGATCACTGGAACAAGGTGGCTGAAGACGTTGCGCTCATGAAACAGCTCCATCAGCAAACCTATCGGATGAGTCTGGAGTGGAGCCGCATCGAGCCGGCACGTGGCCAGTTCGACAAGACCGCCATCGATCACTATCGTCATGAACTGCAACAGCTGGTGGACGCCGACATCAAGCCTCTTGTTACGCTGCACCATTTCTCAAACCCGCTGTGGCTCGAGGACGCAGGTGCCTGGGTCAACCCGGACGTCGTCGACCTCTTTGAGCGGTACACGGCCTACGTCGTCGAGAACCTTGGCGATCTCGTGAGTGACTGGTGCACCATCAATGAACCGAACGTCTACCTTGCGGCGGGATACGTCACGGGCGGATGGCCGCCAAGCGACATCAGTATCACGAAATACTTCCGAGGCGCTCGCAATATGATCATGGCGCACGTCAAGTCCTATCGAAAGATCCACGAGGTGCGTGCCTCCAACGGCTACAATGATACGCTGGTCGGCGTCGCCAATCACCTCAGGCTGTTTGATCCCAAACATGGCGACGGTCATGAGCGATGGGCAGCAGGCATGTACGAACGGCTGTTTCAGGAGCTTTTTGTCACGGGGATGTGCGAGGGAAAACTGCTCTCGCCCCTCGGCACGGGGTATCCTCTCGGTGAGGGTCGATATTCTGATTTCCTGGGCATCAACTACTATACGCGGGACATCGTCGATTGCTCCGGCAAATTGACCAGCCCGCTGGGCAAGCTTGAAGCACACGAAGGCAGCCAGAAGAACGACCTTGGGTGGGAGCTGTACCCTGAGGGGCTGTATCGGGTCTGCAAGAAGTATTGGGACCGCTACCAGACTCCCATCTTCATTACCGAAAATGGCACTGCCGATGCAAAGGACTCCTTCCGGACCAGGTACATCTACGACCACCTTCTCCAGGTGAGTCGGCTCATCGAAGACGGTATCGACGTTCAGCGCTACTATCATTGGTCCCTCATGGACAACTTCGAGTGGATCGAGGGACTCAGCGCGAAATTTGGCATCGTTGCGATAGACTACGCCACGCTTGAGAGGACCGTTCGTACCAGTGGATGGTTCTATGCCGACATCGTCAAACACCACGGCGTGACTGCCAAGATGATCCAGCAGTATCTGACCTGAGCTTTCACATAGGCACGGCCGGCGCCCTTGGCTTGAGAACCCTGTGCAACGTGTGACTTTCATTCCCGATTTCTTATACTGCAGTGAAAAGGATGCGAGCGAAAAAACGATGGTTGACAGATATGAGTGCGGATTGAGTATTGATCGCCAGAGAGGTCACTAGGCATGTCCTCCACGCTTGCTGTCTGTTTCGTCTGGCACTTTCACCAGCCTCAGTATCAAGACTTGTCAACTCCGAAGGCAGTGCTGCCTTGGGCCCGCCTTCACTGTACGCGCAACTACACGATGATGCTGCACGTGCTCGAAGCACAGCCCGCAGCGCACGTCACGATCAATCTGACACCCGTTCTGGCTGCCCAGCTCGATGCCTTCGCCAACGAAACGTGTACCGACGAGTGGCTCCAGCTATCTGTGGCAAGAGTCACCGAACTGGACATGGACCAGCGTTCGCGGCTTGTTGCCATGTTCTTCGATGTCAACCAGGAACGCGTTGTTGGGCCGGACTCTCGCTACCATCAACTCTCCCTGCATAGGTCCGATCCCATCAAGACGTGGTCGGAGCAGGAACTGCGCGACCTTCAATGCTTATTCATGCGTGCATGGACGGACTCCGGTGCCCTGACGGAAAGGCCGGAAGGGACGAGACTCCTGGGCAAGGTCCGCGACTTCACCGACGAAGATCATGATACGCTGGTTCGCGCTCAACGCGATCTGGTCAGGGATTTCCTGCCGAGACTGGCGACACTCTGCCGGTCGGGTCAGGTCGAGTTGGCCACGTCGCCGTATGCGCACCCGATTCTGCCGCTGCTTATCGACACGGACACTGCGGCCGCTGTTCAGGACACTCCCCTTCCTCACCCTGCGTTTCGCCACCCCGAAGACGCGCTGCGACAACTGCAGTTTGGAAGGAACTACGTGGAGCAGCTCCTGGGGTTGCCGATCTCAGGGTGCTGGCCTTCCGAGGGAAGCGTGTCACCCCAGGCAGTCTCCGAGATAGCACACGCCGGCTTCTCCTGGACGGCCACCGACGAGGATATCCTGCTGAGGGAGCTCCCTGGGAAGCCCCGGTCACTGCTGTACCATCCTTATCGGATGGAGACAACAGCCGGCGACATTACCATGATCTTTCGCGATCGGGCGCTTTCCGATGCCATCGGCTTTCAGTATGCCTCGATGACCACCGATGATGCAGTGTCAAAGTTCATAGGACACGTGCGCGCGGTAAGGGCCAGCCTCGACCGTCCCGGCATGTTGTCCATCATTATGGACGGCGAGAACGCGTGGGAATTCTACCCGGCGGGCGGGGTTCCCTTTCTCCAGGCTCTCTACGAAGCGCTTGCCGACGAACCCGACGTCAGGCTCATGACAGTCAGCGAAGCACTCAAGGGTGTACCAGCGTCCGATATGCCTTCCTTCCGCCCCGGTTCATGGATCGATGGCAACTTCCGGGTCTGGATCGGCCAGGACGAAGACAACAAATCATGGCAGTACCTTCGCGACGCAAGGGACGATTGGGGGCATTTCACACCTGAAGAACAGAATCGATCTCTGCTGTCGATGTTTGCGGCCGAAGGGTCTGACTGGAACTGGTGGTACGGTCGTGAGCGTACGGCCGCGACGTCAGTTCAGTTCGATGACCTCTATCGAAGGCACTTGACGAATGTCTACACGCAGGCCGGTCATCCAGTGCCGGATCAGCTCCTCGAGCCGGTTCTGGACAGTGGACCGTCTGTGATTACCATCGAGCCGGCGGGTCTCATGAACCCACACATCGACGGAGGACCCGGGATGTATCTCGAGTGGTCACCTGGACGCTATTTTCGGCCCGACAGCGGCGGCGGCGCGATGAACTCCGGAGTCCCTGCCGTGACGTCAATGCGTATTGGATACAGCCTGTCCGCCATGTATCTTCTGATCCAGCTGGCGCCCGAAATGGCGGCCACAGAGGACTTGAGGGTCGAAGTGCGCCTGTCTTCACGCCTGGCAATGAGCCGCTTTGTAGTCCAACGAGAAAATGGCTTGGTTACCGGCTGGACAGAACCTCCCGGAGACGCCGACTGGGCCTTCCGGAAAACCCTGCAAATCAAGCTTCCCTTCACCAGTATCAAGGCTCAGCGAGGCGAACGTGTCACTTTTGCCGTCCTCGTCTCCGGCGGAGGACGTCTGGTGGCGACCATCCCTGCCAGAGGAGTGATGGCCATGCAACTACCTGACGCGGACTACGAACTCCAGCACTGGGAGGTGTGACATCAAGAAACTGTGCCTATGCATTCATAATCACCAGCCGGTCGGCAACTTTGACAGCGTGTTCGAAGAGGCCATCAATCACGCATATATGCCATTCCTGGAGACGCTGATCGATTTTCCGCGGGTCAAGGTCTCTCTTCACACCTCTGGACCTCTCCTGGAATACATGGAACGGAACCGTCTGAATGCATACGTGGACCTTGTGCGGACGCTGGCTGCGCGGGATCAGGTGGAGCCCGTGGGCGGAGGCTTCTACGAGCCCATCCTGCAACTGCTCCCGGAAAGCGACCGAATCGCGCAAATCCAGCTCATGAGCGATGAACTCCTGAGACTCTTCGGAAAGCGACCCACCGGGCTGTGGCTGACCGAACGGGCGTGGGAGCCGCACCTTGCACGTTCGCTGGCCTTGGCCGGAGTCCAGTGGACGCTGCTGGACGACAACGGATTTGAGAAAACAGGGCTGCAGGGAACAGATCTGTTTCATGCCTACGTCACCGAGGAAGTAGGGCACACGATAGGACTATTCCCGATCCTCAAGGAACTGCGCTACAAGATCCCGTGGGCGGAACCCGACGAGACTCTGCGCTTCATCCGTGAGAGTCCCGATGATGCAGAAGTGTTCGTCTATGGGGACGACGGCGAGAAGTTCGGAATGTGGCCTGGCACGTATGACCACGTTTATGTCGGCGGATGGCTGCGACGATTCTTCCAGGCACTCACAGATGCAAACGATATCGCCACCGTTACAGTCGGTGAAGCTGCTACTTCAGTGCAGCCGCGGGAACGCGTCTACCTGCCGGCCTGTTCGTACGCCGAGATGGAAGAATGGTCTGTGTCAGCGTCACGGCAGAAGGCTTTCGCCGATTTGCGCGAGAAGACCGGCCCGGGGGACCGTTCCTTTCTCAGCGGCGGAACATTTCGGAACTTCCTGGCTCGATACCCGGAGGCCAACCGCATGCACAAACGCATGCTGTTTGTCGGCAAGGAACTGGGGGAGGCGGGCGGGGAAGCACGAACGCACTACCTTCGAAGCCAGTGCAATTGCGCGTATTGGCACGGCATCTTCGGAGGATTGTATCTTCCTCACCTCCGCGACGCCGTGTACGCCGAACTGCTGACGGCCGAACGGCTGACACCTGGGCGACGCCTGGGTGTCTGGCTGGAGGACACGGATTCGGACGGGCGGCCTGAAGTCGTCATGGCAACCGAGCACCAGATGCTTTTCCTGCACGTCTGCGGTGGTCGCCTGATCCTGTGGGACGACCTGCAACAAGCTTGGTCCTGGAGCAATGTCATGACACGATATCACGAGGCCTACCACGACCGCATGCTCCAAGCCACGTCACAAAGTGAAACACATAAGGCAGCCAACATTCATGAGACTCTGCGCATGAAGGATCCTGAGGCGCTCACTGCACTGCAGTTCGACGACCACGTGCGCGTCAGCTTCATCGACCGCTTCGGTTCGTCACTCGATGCTGCCACCGGCGGTGAACCTGTCATGGGAGAATACTCCGCGGAACTCGGACAGACCTGGGCCCGGTTCAAGGCAGCGGGGCTGATCGTCAAGACATTCACACCAACGGATGGTGGACTCCATGTCGATTTGGAGATAGACTCACCGCAGGACTGGTATGTCTGTGAGCTGAATCTCGCTCTGTGGTGGGACGATAGGGAGCGTTCTTTCACCGCCAGCTCATTTACAATCGGAACCGAGGCTCATCGTCTCTCCGTGCAGAGCAGCTCCCCTGTTCATGTGGAACTGTCTCCGATTCGTACAGTATCGAATTCAGAACAAGGTATCGAAACCGTCTACCAGGGACTGACCGTATCCATTGCGCTTGACTTGAACACCTCACGGCACCTTACTCTAGACATTGGAGGCTGATATGAATGGCCGATTCGTTCTCGTCCTGCATTCGCACCTTCCCTACGTCCTTGGCAAGGGACGATGGCCGTTCGGCGAAGAGTGGCTCCACGAGATTGCCCTCGACACGTATCTCCCGCTTCTTGAGGAACTGGAGGGCTTGGAGCGTGACAACGTGCCGGGGAGCATTGCAGTCGGTATCACTCCCATCCTCATGGAGCAACTCAAGTCTCCTGTCTTCGTAGATGACTTTCGAGTCTGGATGGACGCAAAACGCAAAGCACTGGAACAGGATCTGTCAAGCCTTCCAGCTACCCCGGAGGCTCGTGCACTCAACACGTTCTACCAGGAGGAACTTGCTCACCGCCTGGCGCAGTTCAATGCCCTGGAAGGGGATCTGGTAGGAGCGTTCGCCGGTTTGCAGGAACGCGGACGCGTGGAGGTGCTGACCTCCACTGCCACCCATGGCTACATGCCCTTGTTCAGCAATGATGAATCGAGGCGGCTGCAGATCAGGGCAGGAGCAGCAACGTACGAACATTGGATGGGTCGAAAGCCCGTCGCCTTCTGGCTGCCGGAATGTGGCTATATTCCTGGTGTCGAGCGTCTTCTCGCCGAGCAGGGACTGCGATATTTCGTCGCGGATGCGGCTGCTCTCGCGACAGGAGGAACCCCGGATTTCAGGAGTGGGCGCGCGCTCATCTCGACAAGCGCCGATGCTCCCTGGACGCCATGGAGTATCGGCTCGGGTGTAGCAGTGTTTCTCCGCAACCCTGCCACCAGCGAGCAAGTCTGGTCGCGAGATCTCGGCTACCCCGGCGACGGAGCCTACCGCGAATTCCACAGGCGCATTGATGGCTCAGGGTGGCAGTATTGGCGCATCACGAGCAAACAGACTGACCTGGGAGCAAAGGAACTCTACAATCCCGACGCTGCGCGCGAGTGCGTTTCTCAGCATGCCATGCATTTCGCCTCGATGGTCAACGACCTCGCAGTACAGCGCAAGAGGCTCACTACTGATCCGGGGGTGATCGTTGCCGCCTACGATACAGAGCTCTTTGGCCACTGGTGGTACGAAGGACCCCGATGGATCGCCGCCGTTCTTCGGAACCTGGCCACAAAGGAATCCATCTCGGCAGTCGCTCCCACAACGGTTCTGGCCGAGCGTGATCTGCCCCTTGGGCGTCTGCGCGAATCGAGCTGGGGTACGGGAGGTGGACACGATACGTGGATGAACTCTGAGACCTCGTGGATCTGGGACATGATCCATAGCGACCAGCGCCGATTCATCAGACTCCTGCCAAGCCTTTCTGGCCCCGATGGAGACGCGCTGTTGCGCGAGATGCTGCTGGAAGAGAGTTCCGACTGGCCTTTCCTCATCACCACGGGTCAAGCCCGCTCCTACGGCATGTCCAGGTTCCTGGAGCACCATCGCAAGGTTCGGGACCTGCTCGCAGCAGCAGAGGGAGTTCCGTACAACTCATCGGAGAAGGTACAGCCGGAGGATCACGTCTTCGAGCATCTTCACCTCGCTGACCTGAGGAAATCCTGATGCCAGAGCTCCGAAAAGATCCAATTGTAGGACGGTGGGTCATCATCTCCACCGAACGCGCACTGCGCCCGAACAACTTCCAGACCGACAAGGAAGACCGCATGACCGATCTCTCCAAGTGCCCATTCGAACCAGGGAATGAATCCAGCACGCCGCCGGAGATCCTGTCGTATCGGAAGCCTGACTCCCGGCCCAATGAGCCGGGCTGGTGGGTGCGTGTCGTCCCCAACAAGTTCCCGGCGCTCAAAGTCGAAGGTACCATGGGCAAACACGCTGACGGCATGTACGATGTGATGAATGGCATCGGTGCGCATGAGATCATCATCGAAACTCCCGACCATGATGAGGAAATGGCACTGATGCCCGAGACGCAGATCAAGGAAGTGCTGTGGGCATGGCATGACCGGATTGTCGACCTCGCTCGCGACAAACGGTTCAAGTACGCAATGGTGTTCAAGAACAAAGGTGCACGAGCCGGTGCGTCTTTGCAGCACCCCCATTCCCAGATCATTGCTCTCCCGATCGTGCCCCTCCATGTGCAAGAGGAACTCACAGGAGCTCTGCAGTACTATGAATACAAAGATCGATGTGTGTTTTGTGACCTTATCCAGCAAGAGCTGTCCGATCGCAAGCGTGTTGTTGAGGACAGCGAACGATTCATCAGTGTCGTACCATTTGCTCAGCGCTTTCCCTTCGAGACGTGGATCCTGCCCAAACAGCACGAAAGCGACTATTCGCGAACGACCCGGGGCGACATTCTCGAACTTGCGGGCGTTCTGAAACGCACGCTGCAGAGGCTGCGAGGCGCACTCGACGACCCACCCTTCAACCTGGTTCTCCACATGTCACCTTTGAACGCCGAGAGTCTTCCCCACTATCACTGGCATTTCGAAATCATGCCCCGGATCACACACACTGCAGGATTTGAGAGGGGAACTGGATTCTACATTAATCCGACGATCCCAGAAGAAACCGCGCAATACATGCGTGAGGTACAGTTGTGAAAGCCTTCTTTGTGGCTTCCGAAGCGCTGCCCTACGCCAAGACAGGCGGCCTCGGAGACGTCACGGGCAGCCTCCCTGCGGCCCTGCGTGTTCTCGGAGTTGACGCGAATCTGATTCTGCCGCTCTATCGCACCATCATGGCAAGAAACCTGCCACTGGAGCAGGTTATGACCGGCACATTGACGATGGGTGGCAGGGCTCTGCCATACACGGTCCTCCGCCATCAGCAGGCGTATTTCATCGCTCAGAACGAGTTCTTCGAACGTGACGGCCTCTACAATACGCGCGAAGGCGACTATCCGGACAACTGGCTGCGGTTCGCCTTCTTTGCACGTGCCGCACTCGAGACCATCGTCGCACTTGGCGGCGCCGACGTCATCCACGTCCATGACTGGCAGACGGCGCTGCTGCCCGTCTATCTGCACGTCCTCTACCCGGGGCGTCGGGAGAAGACACTGCTGACGATCCACAATATCGCATACCAGGGCCTCTTCTCTTCGGAGATCCTGCCAGAAATCGGACTGCCGAGTTCGGTGTTCACCATGCAAGGTCTTGAGTTCTACGGCAATGTGAACTACCTCAAGGGTGGCATCGTCTGGGCCGACGAAGTCAACACGGTCTCTCCGAAGTACGCCCGTGAAATCCAGACCGACGAGTACAGTTTCGGGCTCAACGGCATTCTAGCCACGCGGCGCGACCACCTGAGTGGCATTCTCAACGGCATCGACTGTTCCTATTGGGATCCATCCACCGATCAGGCGCTGCCACATCCGTACAGTCCCTCCTCGATCGCCGGAAAATTGCAGGACAAGGAGAGTCTGCTGCAGGAGACTGGTCTCGGGGCGCAGCCCGATCGGCCGCTGTTCGTCATGGTATCTCGCCTGGTTGCTCAGAAGGGAGTCGACCTCTTGCTCAGCGCATTCGACGAGACGATGTCGCTTGCGATAAGCCTGATGATCCTTGGCACAGGCGATGCCGACATCGAGGTGGCTCTTGAGGCAAAAGCAGCCGCCTATCCAGGGCGCTTCGTGCTGAACAGAAGGTTTGACGAGGGTTTGGCTCATCGCATGTATGCCGCATCGGACTTCTTCCTTATGCCGTCGCGGTTCGAGCCGTGTGGCCTGTCTCAGATGATTGCCCTGCGCTACGGAAGCGTGCCCGTGGTACGAAGAACGGGAGGACTGAAGGACACCGTTCAGGACGTCCATCCCAAGACGGGACTGGGAAATGGCATCAGTTTTGACGACGCGACCCCAATCGACTTTCTTGAGGCAGTGAGGCGTGCCGTGCGGCTGTACTCCGACCACGACACATTTCGACGTATCCAGGCCATTGGCATGGCCTGCGACTTTTCATGGCAGGCAAGCGCGCGCGACTATCTTGCGTTGTATCATTCCATGGAGGTGACCTCGTGAAGGCAGTTATTCTGGCAGGAGGTTTTGGTACCCGGTTACGCCCGTTGACCATCAATCTCCCAAAACCGATGGTTCCGTTCGCCAACCGCCCCATGATGCTGCACATCGTCCGACTGCTCAAGAAGCACGGGTTCGATGACCTGGTAATCATCCTGTATCACCAGCCCGATGCCATACGCGGCTACTTTGGTGATGGCAGTGAGTTCGGCGTGAAGATCGAGTATGTTACCAGTCAGGAGGACCTTGGGACCGCCGGGGCTGTTGGGCTTGCACGAGCCAGCTTGCAGGAGACGTTCCTGGTCATCGCTGCCGACATCGTCACTGACATAGACCTCACCAAGGCCGTTCAATATCATCGAGAGCACAAGGCTGCGGCGACGATCACTCTGTCTCGAGTGGAGAATCCTCTGGAGTACGGTATCGTCATTACCGATCCCGAAGGACATATCGTGCGCTTCCTTGAGAAGCCGTCATGGGGAGAGGTTTTCTCTGACACTGTGAACACGGGGATCTACATCCTCGAGCCGTCCGTGTGGAATGACATTCCCGAGGACAAGGAGGCCGACTTCTCCAAGAACCTGTTCCCTACCCTGCTCGCGCACAAGGAACCGCTGTTTGGCTACATTGCACCGGGCTACTGGCGCGATGTCGGCAACATCCGCGAGTACAAGCACGCACATGGGGACGTGCTCAAAGGAAAGGTCGACCTTGAGCCCCAAGGCGAGCGTATCGGTCGTATCGGCAGCGATGTCTGGGTCGGCGAAGGAAGCAATATCTCGAGTTTCAAGGGGTTTGACGGCTCGGTCCTCATCGGCAAGGAGACGACTGTCGGCGAAGCACATATACGCAGTTCCTTCATCGGCGACCATGCCGTTGTGCAGAGTGGAGCAGACATCGACAACTCAGTCCTGTGGGATGGGGTCGTCGTAGAATCTGGGGCCCGCATCTTCAACTCTATCGTCGGCAAGAACGTCCACGTCGGCAAAGACGTCCTTCTCGAGGGCGACAACACTGTGGCTGACGATTGCATCATTGGACAAGGATCAGTCCTCAAATCCCAGGTCCAGATCTGGCCAGGCAAGACTGTCGAACCGGGTTCCACCGTCACCAGCAACGTCGTCTGGGGCAAGGCTTGGTCAAGAGCCCTGTTTGGCTCTTATGGCATCGTCGGTGTCAACAACATTGAAGTTACTCCGGAGATGTGTGCCAAGTTGGGCTGCGCCTATGGCACGTATCTTGGCAAGGGGTCGGTCGTCTTCACTGCACGCGACGACCACCAGTCCTCACGCATGCTCAAACGTTCGGTCATTGGAGGCCTTATGAGCGCTGGCGTACGCGTCATGGACCTTCAGGCAGCTCCAGTACCCCTGGCACGGTTTGCCGTCAAGTCCTTCGCGGGCAGCGGTGGCGTTCACGTCATGCGCTCGCCGTTCGACCGTCGGCTCACGACGATACGATTCTATGACCGATCAGGATTTGATCTCTCCACCACGCAGGAAGGGGCCATCGAGCGGCTGTTCTTCCGGGAGGAATTTGCCCGTGCTGACGTCGAAGAGGTCGGAACCATCGAGATTCCGCCTCGTGTCGTAGAATCATATCGTGACTTCTTCTTGAGCTCTCTGGACATAGCTGCCATCCAATCATCCACTATCCGGTTCGTCATCGACTACTCGTATGGCACTCCTGTCCAGTTCTTCCCTGCCATTGCAGGAGAATTCGGCCTCGAGATCATCTCACTGAACGCCTATGCTGATGGGCGAAGGGCAGTAAGGACAGCCTCTGACTTTCGGGACGCCAAGCGCAAGCTGTCTTCCATGGTCAAGTCGCTGGGGACATCGTTTGGCGTCATCCTGGATGCCTCTGGTGAAAAAGTCTTCGTTGTGGACCGGAGCGGCGAGATCCTGACAGATACCCGCACCACGGCCCTTATGATTGGCTCCATGCATCGGTCCGGGACCCTCAACTCGGTAACCCTTCCCATTACGGCATCCATCGAACTGGAACACTACGTCACGAACCAGGGTGTCGATGTCCACTGGTGCTCAACCCTGCCACGCAACATCATCCGCGAAGCCGCAAACACCGACGTTGGCGCTGACATCATGGGAGGTTTCATCTTCTCCCGTGCCCTCCCCTTCTATGACGGCATGCTTTCTATCGGTCTCCTCCTTGAGACACTTGCCAAGACAGGGTCAGACCTCGTTGCGCTGAAGCAGGAAACTCCAGTCCGCGATCCCAGCCATATCGAACTGCCATGCCCCTGGGAGTCCAAGGGGACCATCATGCGTCGCATGAGTGAACTCCATCGTGACACGGCTGAGTTCGTCGAAGGCGTGAAGGAGCGTGAAGAAGACGGGTACACGCTTGTGCTGCCTGACAAGGACCGACCAGTACTCCACGTCTATTCCAGCTACATGACTGACGAACGTGAACACGAGCGACTGGCAGCCGCAGAGAAACAAATCCGTTCCTGGATGCAGTAGCTGAGGCCTCATTGCCAGGCAAGGACATGGTTCGGCTCTTTCTGGCATGGCCTTCCTGGGCGGACAGGAGGAGACAGTGAGCGAATACGTCAGGCCAGTCTCGATGGTCAACGGCGATGGCCTGGTCAATCCTGGATGGGCACGGCAACCACTGTTCGAGATGAACATGACCGCTGCCACGTCAGTGCATCGACACTTCTTCGGCGCGTGGCGGCTGAAGCGGTGGGAATATTCCTACGTCGTGACACCGACAGTCTTCTTTGCCGCGCAGATTGCTCACCTCGGATACCTCGGCAACCTCGCGGCCTATCTGTATGACATCAAACGCGACATCCTGATGGAGGGCACATTGAACATCCCCTTTGGAACCGGCGTCCTGCTCGCTGACCATCCCCGCCGCGGGACGACCAGTGCGCGTGCTGGGAGATCTGCTCGCCTCCAGTCCGAGATTACGCCGGAAGGAAAGCACATCACCATCGACTGGCCGGGGTTCCACGGGCCGGACAGTCTCGACGCCGACCTACTTCTCGGCTGGCCTGAGGAACTCGAGTCCTTGAGTGTCGTCGACCCCCTGAGGAACGGACGCTTCGCCTATACGACCAAGGTGACCTGCATGCCTGCCGCAGGGGCTATCCGCATTGGACCGGAGACATGGGAGTGCAATCGTTCAGAAGCACTGGGCGAACTGGACTGGAGTCGGGGCTTCCTCGAGAGTGTCACAGTATGGAAGTGGGCGACGGCTTCAGGGCGGACACGGCAGGGTCAGACGGTTGGCTTCAACCTGTGCAGCGGTCTTCATGACCGAGGCGACAACGAGAACGCCATGGTGGTCGACGGGCATCTCACCAAGCTGGGCCTCGTCTCCTTCACGTATGATCGGAGACACATCATGGAACCCTGGCACGTCGGCAGTCACGACGGGCGCATCGACCTGTCGTTCCTCCCGATGGTGGACCGTCAATCTTCCACGAATGCTGGTCCCCTTCAAAGTCATATCCATCAGCTCGTGGGCAAGTATAGCGGCACTGTGATCCCAGAAGGTTCAGATCCGATTGTAATCACGGACTTCGTGGGGGCTGCCGAGGACCACTACGCTCGCTGGTAGCAGATTCATCGCCGGTTCAACGACCCGGCACAATCGCCCTGGACGTTGCATGTCCGGGGCGACTTCTGTCCTGACCAGCTGCCAAACCCCTACAGACCAGCTCTCGACGCTCTGACCAATGTAGAGAGACCGATACGGATGCTCTGCTCCTCGGCCAGTTTGAACAGGCCTTCGCCGCCTTTCGGCTTGATCGCGTCTTTCGTGACGCTGCCGTCGATGGCAAAAAGGGCAGACGTGCGAACCCCACGGAACTGACCCACGATGAACACACAGCCACTTTCCATTTCAATCGCCTTGACGCCGGATTGTACCATCAGACTCATCCTGTCCTTGTCGTAGTTGCGGTAGAAGGCATCACTGCTAATGACGACGCCGTGCTTCACCGTCGGAACCAGGTCCCGTGCCACTTCCATGGTGATGCGAAGAAGATCGGCATCCGGCACAGCCGGGAACGACAGCGGAAGGTACTGCGGGGACGTCCCATCGTCCCGGATACTCCCTGTGGCAACGACAATGTCGCCGGCGTCGACATCCGGCGCAACACCGCCAGCCGAGCCAACCCTGAGCAGCACACGCGCCCCAAGGTTGCACAGTTCCTCGACGACGATCGCTGTCGATGGGGCCCCCATGCCCGTCGTGGCAACCGACAGCCTCTCGCCTTCATACATCCCGGTGAACACAAGCAGGTATCGGTAGTCATTGACCAGTCGAGCACCCTGAAGCAGCTTCGACACCTGCTCGGCCCGCTGGGGATTGCCAACCAGCATCACGTGCTGCGCAAGATCCTCAGCTTCGAACCTCATATGAAACTGTGCCATGGAATCTACCTCCCCTGAAGATCAGCGCATGCCACGAGCCAGCCGCGCCGTCCGCGCCGCCAGTGCGTGGATCGACAGTTGTTCCTTGCCCGGAATATATGTCTCCAGCCGATCCCCGATGGGATCCGCCCACACAGCCGGGACTCCACCCATGGCACCCAGAACCGTTCCGATCAAACCGGCGTTGCAGTCGATATCGAGTCCACCGCGTGCCAGCAGGGCAAATGACTCCGTCATGTCCCGCCCACCATACCAGAGTGATATGATGTCCGCCGCCATGTTCGGGTAGGCATGGATCCAGTTGTACTGTTCGAACCGCTGCTCAGCCCATGCAAGCGCCGCAGAAACCTCTGATTCGCGGGTCACCACGTCCAGGCACTCGTGCAGAACGGCGGCATATTCACTCCCCTGAGGGACATAGCCTGTCGCTTCGACGGCCAAGGCACACGGATCGTCGCGCACGTAGGCGAGGGCGGTCAGCGCCGCCGCGTACATGCCCCCGTAGACGCCGTTTGCCGCGTGAGATACGATCCCGTCGAGATGAGCAAGCCTTGCCGCCTCAAGAGGACGTCCCGGCGCCAGCATGCCACAAACCATCCCCCGCATCTGGACACCTATCCAGTCCGAATAGGGATTGCGGTAACTCCCGGACTCGGGGGGCATGAGGCCAGCACGGAGGTTCTGGATGGCTATCCACTCGGCAGACCAGCCGAACGGTATCTGCCTCAGCCATTCCTCGCCGATATCCTTTGATGTGAGACCACGCCCACGAGCCTCAAATGCGTCCAGGAGCGCCAACTCGTAGACAACGTCGTCATTCATCGTCTCGGGCGTGGCTACGTAGGAGCGGACCTGGCCATACACTTCCGAGATGCGCTGACCGGTGTATCCCTCGATGGCTGTGCCAAATGCACCGCCCGCAAGCTGCCCGACCCATCCCGCAAGCGTCTTCTCCTCCGCGCCAGCCGGCTGCTCCTCCTGCGGCGTGTGAGCTGCAGGCAGGCGAGACAGGACTTCATCCCACGTGAGAGGATGGTGAAACCCGAGATACGAACACGAAGGGTCCTGCGGCGCGGCGAACAGCGTGTCAAGGTAGTGAGCCGTAAGGACACGCAACCCGGGAGCATCTCCGCTGCGTGCAAGTCGCAAGCCCTCTGGGATCAAGGATACGGCTGCCGTCTCGTCGAAGCCCTGATTCTCCATCGACTGGGCTGCCTCGCGATAGAGGCATTCTGGAGCACCCGATCCCGGCACAGAACTCTCCCACAACATGAACATCACGTCGTCCGGCCCCTTCTGGGCAGCTGTCTGTTCGCTCCAGCTGCTTGGATGCAGGCGCCGGTCCAACGGAATGGCAGAACGCCGTATGTCACGTTCTGCCTGCCACGCCTTGGTTCTCACGCCTGCCTCCTCTTGCGGACGGAATACAGATACAGGGAAACAAGTGTTGCAAGGAAGGGGATCATGGCGGTGAACTGTGTAGGAATCCGACCACCCTGCAAGAAGACCGTCAAACCGTCGAAAAAACCGAACAGCAAAGAGATGACCGCGATACCCCAGGGATTCCCGCTGACCAGAATGACGGCCGCCAGCGAGATCCAGCCACGCCCTGCCGACATGTTCTCGGCAAACAGCCGCACCGACCCAAGCGAGAGATACGCGCCTGCCAGACCGCAGCATACAGCACACAAGATGAGCGACCAGACACGTATCGTCGGTGCCTGGACGCCACTCGAATTGAGGCATGCAGCGTTGTAGCCTGCGCCACGGAGCCGAAGCCAGAAACGAGTCCGGAAGATGACGAACGCGGACAGCACAGTCACCAGAGCTGCCACATAGATGATAAGGTTGTACCCGCTGAGCAGCCTGCCCAGAATGGGGATGCCGTCGATCAGCGGCAGTCTTACGGCCGGAATCGCGCGGATCCCCGCATCGGTGAAGGCTCCCTTGACGTGGAAGATGTC
>JAPLGL010000069.1 GCA_026390155.1 Caldisericota bacterium | reverse complement strand
TGGAAGCACTTTGTCGTCTTGAGCAGGCCCATCACTCCTCGACAGCGGCGGATCTGGCCGCGGAACAGGACCTCGCCGGCAGGCGGCTCGCCGACTTGCTGCTCGACCTCGTGATGTCCGGTGATGTCACGACTGAGGGGTCCTCGTTCAACCTGACGAAGCAGGGAAGGGCAGTCGGAAGGCGCATCGTCCGCCGGCACCAGTTGGTCGAGCGCATGCTGTGCATGCTGGGCCTGCGAAGAGATGCCGCTCACAGGGACGCCTGCAAGCTGGAACACGTCCTGACCGACGCCGAAGCCGCGGACCTCGAGCAGCGCATGGCAATGGTGACCAGCATGGCCGATCTTGGGGCTGTCACGCTGGATCAGGCAGACACCGGCAGACCATACCGCGTACGGTGGATACGAGGGGGACAAGCAGTCCGGAGGAGACTGGAAGACATGGGGCTGGGGCAGGGTTCGACGGTGACAGTATGCAACCGTCAGTCCGGAGGGCCCGTCGAGGTCGAAGCGCATGGGGCATGCGTTGCCCTTGGGCGCGGCGTTGCCCTGAAAGTCCTCGTTACGCCGGAGGACCGGTGACGGTATGCTGTGAGGTCACCCCGCGCATTGTGCGCGGGGAACGTTTCGACCTGACCATTGCGCTAGCCGGCAATGCCAATGTCGGCAAGTCCGTCATCTTCAATGCTCTGACCGGCATGAACCAGATCATCGGCAACTGGCCGGGCAAGACCGTCGAGCTGGCAGAAGGGTCCTTCGACTACAAGGGGAAGCACATCCGCGTCGTCGACCTGCCGGGCATCTACTCCCTGTCGACCTATTCACAGGAAGAAGTTGTCAGCCGCGAGTTCATCGCTGAAGCCCGGCCGGACGTGGTCGTCAATGTCGTCGATTCTACCGTTCTGGAGCGCAACCTGTATTTCACGCTTCAGCTCAGGGAGCTGGGCGCGCCGCTGGTCACGGCGCTCAACCTCATCGACCTCGCTGCCAGGGAGGGGCTGGTCATCGACGAGTCGAGACTTGCCTCGCTCCTGGGCGTGCCTGTCGTCCGCACGTCGGGAGCAGCGGGCAAGGGGCTGGACGCCCTGATCGACGCGTGCCTGGCGACGGCGGACACACCACCCTCCGCGCCGCTGACGTATGGCAAGGAAGTCGAGGGCGCCATCCAGGTTCTGGAGACTGAACTCAGGGGAACCACCATGCCTGACAGCCTATCCCACTACGCCCCACGTTTTCTCGCCATCAAGCTGCTGGAGGGAGACACTGAGATCATGGCCCACTGCGAGGAGTGTAACTCTGTGGCTGGCATGGCTGCAGGACTTGCACACGACCTGGAACAGATCCACGGGGAATCGGGCGCAAGCATCATGTCGTCGGAACGATATAGCGCGTGCGCCCGCATTGTCGCCGCATCGGTGCGAAGGCCCGAACGACGCGACGACGCGCCGGGTGACCGACTGGACAGGCTTCTGCTCCACCGCGTTTTCGGCTGGGTGATGCTCGTCGGGGTCATGTTCGCCGTCTTTGGACTCATCTTCGTCCTGGGGGGCCGGCTCTCTTCTGCCCTGGACGCACTTTTCGGCTCCATGCAGAAGGCTTTCCTGGCTCTCCCCATCGTCCCGTGGCTGCGAAATCTCCTGTGGGGCGGCGTCCTGCAGGGCATCCTGGCAGGCATCTCCGTCGCTCTTCCCTACATCGTCCCGTTCTACATCATCCTGTCGTTCCTGGAGAACTCGGGATACCTGGCACGCATGGCTTTTTTGACAGACGCCATCATGCACCGCATGGGCCTGCACGGCAAGGCATTCATGCCCATCATCCTCGGCTTCGGCTGCAATGTCCCCGCAGTCCTGGGAACACGCATCATGGAACGCGACCGCGACCGCTTCATCGCCGGTGTGCTTGCGACGCTCGTTCCATGCTCTGCGCGCACCGTGGTCATCCTGGGACTGGTAGGCGCCTTCATGGGTTTCTGGCCTGCGTTGACGCTCTACGTCATCAGCCTCGTCATCGTCTTTGCCGTCGGACGCGTCCTGAACCGGTTCATACCGGGTACCAATCCCGGACTGATCATGGAGATGCCCAAACTGAAATGGCCGCCACTGCGCATCACCCTCAAGCAGACCTGGTTCAGGCTCAAGGATTTCGTGGTCTTCGCGTTCCCCATCATCGCGGCCGGCTCTATCGTGCTCTACGTCGTCGATAGACTGGGGTGGCTGACTCCCCTCACAACATGGGCTGCGCCCTTCACCGAAGGTGTCCTGGGGCTGCCTCCGGTGGCTCTGGTGGTCCTAATTTTCGGCGTCCTTCGGAAGGAGCTTGCACTCATCATGCTGGCCACACTAATGCACACTTCCCACCTGGGAACAGTCATGACCCCTCAGCAGATGTACGTTTTCGCCCTGATCGTCATGCTCTATGTCCCCTGCGTTAGCACGATCGCCGCGTTGAGGCGCGAGTTCGGCAGCCGAAGTGCGGCGCTCATCAGTGTGGGCGAGGTCGTGCTGGCACTCGTCCTTGGCGCCGTCGTCAACTGGGGATGGAACCTTGTGTCACTCCTGCGCTAGGCCGGAGCGACAGTGCGCCGCCTTCCTGCGAGGCATTCTCACACCACAATGCTTTGACAAGACGGCTCCGAGGGCAATAATGAGTAAGGAGAGGTGATGGAATGACACAGGAGAACCTCAGTGAACGGCTGAATCTGTATGAAGCGATGTTCGAACGCAACCCGCGAGATGGGTTGGTCAGCGTCGGCAAGACGTATCTGTACATCCTCTCCGGCCGACCACAGGACGCACTCAAGTCCTCCTTGGAAGCGTCGCTTTCAGTCTCCTCCAAGAGCCTGCGCGTCCAACTTGCCATCGCACTCGGGTACTACCTGCGCAACAAACCCAGCGAAGCCCTCATCGAAAGCCGCTATGCGCTCAACATCGATCCTGCGAGCCCCCTTTGCCATCTCGTCCACGCAAGCATTCTGTTGGCTCTCAAGCGCACCGACGAAGCCAGGCTTGCATTCCTGAAGTGCCTGTCGTTCTCCTCAGACAACACCTTCCTCACTGACCTCAGGCTGCGCAATCGCAGGGCCATCTGCGCCGCTCAACTCCAGAACCCGCTGCTCGCCGCATACAGCAACCTCAGGCTGCGTGTCCCCGACATGACCGAGACTGATGTGCAGCAACTGGTCGAGCAGAATCCTGCTGACCCCGTGCTGAAGGCACTGTCTGCCTCGCTGCAGCGACGAAGCGGGAAGATCCGTGAGGCCCTCGTCCTGCTCGAGAGCGGCCTTGCAAGCTACGAGGCATTTCCAGAGAGACTCTACCTGCTGTGGAAGACGTATGACGACCAACTTGGCAATCATCAGAAGGGGGAAGCATTTGTCCGGCGCCTGCTCGAGGTCGACCCGCTCAACGACCGGGCCACTGGTCTGGGGTACTCCAACCTCGATGAGGAAACGCTGCGCCATATCAACTTCATCAAGTCCCTCGAGGACCTTCCCGATTCCATCTTCGCCATGGTGCTGCCCGTACGGGAGCTGGAGAACATTGTTTGAACGACCGAACTGGATACCCAGGACGTCACGGTGCGGACACCATGCGAGGAGAAGCGAGTCACCTTGCTGGAGAGAACCTTTGCACTGCCGTTTGCTTCCGAGCAACCTCAGGTTCCTGAGCCGGCCGCGCCGCCCCAGGTCTCCCCTCTCGCCGCCTCCCCTGCAAGCGAAGAACCGGCAATCCCCTCGCAGCCCGTCATGGCCCACATGGCAAGCATGCTGGAACAGGCACAGCTCATTGCGCGCGACTTGCGGCCGACGCCGGCGCCTGCTCCGTTGTCCCATGCCACGGTCATCTCCTCTTCGATGACGCCGGCTCGGGCACAGCCTGAACCTTCGTCGCCTGTGGAACCCGACGTCGACACCGTGTTGCAGGTGGAAGAGCCGGCAGCGGAAGAATCCAGTCCGGTGCCCAATGCCCCTCCTGCTGTCCCCATTGCCATTCGGGAACAGGGAGCTGTGGACGAATCCCCCACGGAGCAGGGTGCCCCTGCACAACCTCCGCAACCGGCCACGCCCGCTCAGATGACGATGCGATATGCCAATAGCCTGCTCGCAGATTCACGATTCGAGGAAGCATTGCAGGCCTTTCTGGAACTGAGTCATACGAGCTAGTCTCGCGGCCTGGCCCACCCCGTGAACAATGCCGATGCATCGGCTGTCTAATAGCCGGTGATGTGATGAGAAAAATGAGACTGATTTCTTGCCTGATGATAGTCATCCTCGGTTGCTCCTTCCAGGTGCTGGATGCTGACGCAGCATCGACCTTTACAGCCGACCTGAACCTCTACCGGACCAACAACACCATGACTTCGGGTGCTTCGCGCGAGCTTGCGACCTATGTTGCCGCTGAACTGCTGTTTGCGCGTTCGTTGAAGAAGACCTCTCCGCAAGCTCCCCTCCTTGTCCGCAGCTACCTGGTCGCTCTCGACCAGGTGGACCGTGCAACCCGGCGCATTGTCCGCGACCAGCATACTAGTGATCGCCTGCTTGCCGATGTCCTCGGGCTGGCTGACGGAAAACGCACTGAAGCCGCGTGGATACTTCTGAAGAGAGGTGCTGCAGGACAGGGCCGTTTCCTGGCATACATCGCACAGACACGCCTTCTGGTGACCAAGTGCAAAGCACTGCATCTCCAGCTGGTGCGGCTGGGAGGGTAAGGAAAGCACATGTTCGGCATCGTCCCGGGCCTCATTACAGCTCGACTGACTGGACTGCTTGGCGGCGTTGTCGTCGCACCCTTCGTTATGCTGTTCATAGTGCGCTACGGCGAGTACCGCCTGCCTGCCAGGCTCTCCTGGTTCAAGGCATTCCTGGTGTCTTCCGGCTCGTTTCTCTTGCTGTTCGGGCCACTGATCTTGCCTCGCACGATTGCGCTGCTTCGATTCTCGTTTGTCCGAGGCACACTCCTCCAGGTACTGCCGTGGGCGTTTCTCTGGTTCGTCACGGCCTTCATGTGCGGATGCCTGATCGTTTCAGCGGTGCTGGGGCTTTCCTTCAGACAGGCCGTGTCATGGTGGGGCGTTGCGTTTGCTGCAACGCTTGCCATCAGCTGGATTGGAGCGCTGGCCGTGGTCCTGCTGTACAGGTATCTCATCCTGCCAAGCCTGACCGATTTCTTCTAGCATCGATGCTCCCGGATTTCGAGACGCTTATGAACAGCTGTGCAGATGACATCTATGCATACTTGGTCGTGCGAATGGGCAACAGGTTCGACGCGGACGATGTCTTTCAGTCCACCTTCTTCAAGGTGCGCCACTTTCTCCCCTCCTTTCGCGGCGACGCCAGCCCGAAGACATGGGTCATGAGGATCGCCATGAATGAAGCAAGCAGTTTTCACCGGCGCAAAGGCCGGGAACTTCCCCTGTTGACTCCGGAGGATGCCCTTCCCCAACCGGGCTCCGACGCGACGGGGTATGACCCCGTACGAGCCGAGACGATACAGGATGTCACAACAGGCATGCGGCAGCTTCAGGGCGACCTGAGGGATGTGTTGTACTTCTACTACTATGGAGACATGCCCTACGAGAAGATCGCCGAGCTCATCGGAAAGCCCGTGGGGACCGTCAAGTCGCGCCTCTTCCGCGCGAAGGAAGAGCTGAAGGCTTTCCTGGAGGCACATCGTGACCATCGAACAGAATGATGACGAGCTTGATCAACTGCTTCGGATGCACTTTCACACAACGGTGGGGGGCGTGAAGGCTCCGGAGCACGTACTCCGCCGGGTGCTGTCGGACACGGAGCCGAAACACGGGCATATGGCTTCCTGGACGCCAGTTCTGGCCTTTGTCCTGGCCGGTGCTTCATTCCTCATCATTCTCGCCTCTTCACGCGTTGCCGAGGTCCTGCTCAATCTCTAGACGGCCACCACGCTGACAACTGCTCTCCGGGTCTCGTCCAAGCATCCCGCTCGGAGACGTGGGCTGTGGCTTGCATTTTCCATGGGCACGCTATAGTTTCACTATGGAGAGAGTCTGCAGACCATGAAGTCTGGTGAACGCAACACAGCCAGGATACTCATTCTGCTCCGGTATGCGGTTATTGCCGGAGGGGGCGTGTGGTGGCTTTTTGCTATGCTCAGCCAGACTCCGGGGCTTGTCGGGCTTGTGCTTCTGCCCGGGCTCCTCGTCACAGGAATCGCCTACAATGTTGCACTTGACCTCATAGACCGCTTCGCTTCGCGCAGCGGCGTGGCACGTGCTCTTCTCCGCCACCAGATCCTGTTCGACGGCATCGCCTTGAACCTCTTCCTGGGTGCAATGGGCAGTCCCCTGCTGATGGGCAAACCCGTGTTCTATGGCGGGACACGCATCCTTCCGTTTGACATCAGCTTCGTCGTCAGCGGCGCCTTCATCGTCAGTGCCTCCATCCTCCTGCAGAACGGGCACTTCCCCCTGTACCTGGGAGCGGCCCTGGCGAGTCTCGTGGCAAGCCAGGGGTTGTCACTTGCTCAGCAGCAGGGCACGGGTTTCATGCAGGCACTCCGGTCAGCCAACTGGGGGGACATCGGCGCAGGAATGCTTGCCGTCGCGGGCGTAGGGATTCTTTCCTACGTGGCCGACCAACATGTCAGACGGACTCTTCGCACCATGGATACCCGCGTTGCCGACGTCAGCCGAGACAAGGAGCGCATGCAGGCCGCCTTCCACAAGTTGTCCTTCCTGACGGCCATCATCCGGGACATGGCCGCGTCTCAGGCCTATCAACAGGTCCTGGAGACGATCACGGACCGGGCAGCACTGTTCTTCACGGCCGACGACGCTATCATAGCGACCATCGACTCGGATATGGAACACCTGTCCGTCGCCGCCGTCAAGAGCGAATACCGCGAGGCTCTCTCGAACCTGCGCATCCGACGGGGAGAGGGGATTCTGGGCAAAATCTTTGATGGCGACACCCCTGAACTCGTCAGAAACGCTCTCCTGGACCCACGCGCCATGCAGATCTACGGAACCCCCGAGGAGCCCGAGTCGATGATGGTCGCCCCGCTGCGCAAGGGCAGTCAGAAGTACGGGCTTGTCTCTGTCAGCCGCGTCGGCGTCGAGAACCCGTTCAATGAGGACGACCTGGCCCTGTTCACGTCGTTTGCGAATATCGTCGCCTCCGTCCTGGACAATGCCATGATGGTAGAGGCCCTCAAGCGAAAGAACTTCACGTTGACCGTCACGAACCAGCTGTCCTCAGCAATTGTCTCCCCCTTGCCGTTCGAGGAGGAGATCAACACCTTCCTCTCCATCATGAACAACGCGTTTCGGCTTGCGCGCATCAACTTGCTGATGGTGGAAAACGACCGCTTCACCCGGTTCTTTGCCGTGCCGGCATCCAACGCCTCCATTCCATCTCAGGATGTCCTTGCCCGCATGAACGCGGGAGCAGGCGTCCTCGGACAGGCACTGCGCGAACGAACGATCGTCAATGTCCCCAACGTCACCGACTATGCCAACTACATCATGGCCGATGCGGCCACGCGCAGCGAACTGGCCATTCCGATGAAGAACGCGGATGGACGGGTCATCGCAGTACTGAACCTGGAGAGTGGCCAAAGCGACTACTTCAGCAGCGATGTTGCATCGGACGTCCTGGCGGTTGCCGGTGAAGTGCAGGGATTTCTGCAGGGAAGACTGATCTGGGAAGAAGTCAAGGAACAGCGCAACATCCGCGAGGCCATCAACAGGGCTGAGCTGGAGAACATCGACGTATCGACGGCCGAACAGGCGGCTGCACATCTCAGCCGGCTTCTTCAGCGCATCCTCCCAGGGCCGGCAAGTGTCATCCTGCTGGAAAACTCGGGCAACACAGCACGCGCCTGGACAGCCATCCGCGCATCGAACACGGAAGAGACTGAGCTTGTCCGTCTCTTCGAAAGTGAGCTGCGAGCTCGACTGGACATAACGCACTCGCTGTCACATTCGGTAACCGGCCTGCTGCAAGGCCGAGACCTGATGGTGCACCGACTCGACTTCGAGCAGCGTCTCGTAGGGTTCGTCATCGTTGGCATCGGAAACCCCAGACCGCTGACAGCCAGCGAGACCAGCGCCTTCGAGCTCTTCATGGCCTACGCGGAGTCCATTGTGCAGAAGATCTTCCTGAAGCAGCGGTCTGCCATGCTGACGAAGTATCGCCTCGCGGCAAAGGAGCTGCTGGACACCTCCTTCAAGCGCACGGACTTGCGACAGTTTCTCGCTGCCACCGCTCGCAAGCTGCAGGACGTCATGGAGGCGGACGGGTCAGCGTATGTGCCATTTGAGGCGGAGACAAGGCGGCTGGTTGTCAGTCAGGCCGACATCTCCGGTTTCACTCCGGAGATCGGAACGGAGCCGGGCATCCTGGCCGAGGCGTTCAGCAGCCCAAGCCTCGCAGTCGTCCATGCCGAGGTCTCGAACACCATGATCCCACTCGCCCCAGGTGCCATGACCGAGCTGACACTCCGCATGACGCTCGAGGGCATCCTGTACGGTGTCCTGTACATATCATTCAAACGCCCCGTGCTTCTGACAGACGAAGAGCAGCACATGGTGGAAGCGTTTGTTTCAGATTGCAGCCTGGTCGCTGAGAATATCCTGTACGTCCACCGCATCGACGAGCTCTCGGTCACCGACGAGCTGACCGGTCTCGGCAACTATCGCGCATTCGTGACGCACTCTGTCGAGCAGTCAGAGCGCACGGCACGGTTTGGCGAGGTGTTCTCGCTCCTGTTCTTCGACATCGACGACTTCAAGAAGTATAACGATACCTACTCTCATCTGGATGGCAACCTCGCACTTCAGGGCATAGCGGACATCCTGCGCCACAGCATCCGGAGTGTCGATTCAGCTTACAGGTATGGCGGCGAAGAATTTGTCATCCTGATGCCGGGTGCTTCTCCCTCCGACGCGCACAAGGCCGCAGAGCGCATCCGCACGTCCGTCGAACGCAACAGCAGCCGTGACCACCGCCACTTCCGTGGCATCGTCACGTTGAGCGGAGGCATCACAAGCTTCGAGGACCGCGTATCCGATCCGAAGAACCTACTTCTGCTCGCCGATCTTGCGATGTACCAGGCCAAGAAGAGTGGCAAGAACGCCATCTACGTCCTGGACAGCCTGGCCAGCCAGAAGCGGACTGCGCCGGGATCTCAGCAGTAGTCAGCTGTCCGGTCCCAATTCGTTGCATCTGGGGACGTTTTCCGTATACTTGTCGTGTTCGTGTTCCTACCATGCGGAGAGGTGGCTGAGCGGCTGAAAGCACCCGCCTGGAGAGCGGGTTGGTGGGTAACCCCTGCCACGTGGGTTCAAATCCCACCCTCTCCGCCAGTCTGGAACGGTCCATGTTCATGGTCAGATGTTCATGTCGGATCAATCCAGGTCACTCATGCGCAGATATGATGCTGTCCTCTTCGACGTCGACGACACTCTGTTGGATTTCAGGGCCAGTGAGGAAGCGGCATGCAGACATGTCTTCGATAGTCGCACCGATCTCTCCGCCACTCCGTTTGCCCTGTTTGCCGCAGCGTTCCTCGGTGTCCACAACACCACATGGGACCTCTACATGGCGGGAACCGTCGGTCGTGCAGACGTTTTCCGCGTCACGTTTGAGCAACTCGCCATTACGGGGTATCTTGACGGCATGGACCCGGCTGTCGCTGCGCTCACCTGTCAGGACTGGTTTGTCCTCCACAGCGTCCCGGAGCCTGAGGCACTGCGAGTCCTTGCACTTCTCCGCGCGCGGTACATGACTGGGGTCGTCAGCAACTACGAACTTGCCGACATCCAGCGGAAAAGGCTTGCGTCCTCGGGACTTGCCGAGCTCCTGGACGTCGTGGTCATCTCGGGCGACAGCGGCGTCGAGAAGCCGGACCCGGCCATATTCGACGAGGCCCTCCGCCGTCTCGGCCTGCGACCGAGCCAGTGCCTCTTCGTCGGCGACTCGCTCTTCAGCGACGCCGCAGGCGCCCAAAACGCAGGCATGGACTTCTGCTGGTATCGCCGCCACCACGCCGACTCCTCTGCCCTGACAACGCCGGCATACGTCATCAACTCACTTTCCGAACTCCCTGACCTGCTCGCCGCCCCTGATGCCCCTGAACGGCGAATTGCCGGTTGACCGGGGACGTGTGGACAGCTACAATGAAAAGCAATTTGATGGAGCAAGGACTTCTCTCGAACACACAAGCACCAATTGAGGTGACCTGATGGCACAATACGCATGCACTGAACTCAAGAAGCGCGAGATTCTCACTGCCATGTTCATCACCATCTTCATCGGTCTTCTCGGGGTTGGCGTCATCATCCCGGTCACCGCACCGATCATCCTCAATACGACGTCGCCCGTACTCCCTGCCGCGATGCCCTTTGCCACCAGGTCGGTCATCCTTGGGCTGCTGATCGCGTCGTATTCCGTCGCGCAGTTTTTCGGGGCTCCCATGCTGGGCACACTGGCAGACCGGTATGGGCGCAAGAAGATGCTGCTCATCTCGCAGCTGGGCACGGTCGCGGCGTACATCGTCTTCGCCATCGGGATCTTGACCGGTCATCTCTGGATGCTGTTCCTGGGACGCATGATCGACGGGTTCACCGGCGGTAACATCTCCATCGCCCAGTCCATCATCAGCGATATCAGTGAGCCACAGGAACGAGCTCGCAACTTCGGCCTCGTTGGTGTCGCATTCGGCATAGGGTTCATTCTTGGTCCTGTCATGGGTGGTTTGCTGGCCAACCCGAAAGTCGTGCCCTGGTTCGGGCCGGCGACCCCGTTCTGGTTCGCCACGGGACTGACCGCGCTTGCGACGCTCCTGGTCCAGCTTCTGATCCCCGAGACACTATGCGTTCGCAGTACCGCTCGTGTGAACCTGCTCGCGGGCGTGGCCAATGTCCGCAAGGCATTCACCTATGCGAACCTGCGCGCATTCTTCTCGGTCGTCTTCCTGATGACGCTCGGCTGGAACTTCTTCACGCAGTTCTTCCAGGTGTTTCTGATCGCCAAGTTCAGATTTGACGCTGCCCGGATTGGAATGTTTCTCGGCTACCTGGGCATCTGGATCGTCATCGCGCAAGGCGGACTCCTGCGTCCCATATCACGCCGCTGGCGTCCATCACAGGTTTTGCGTGTCGCTCTGCTGCTCTCCGGATTGAGCCTGCCCATGCTTCTAGTCCCTCACCAGTCGGGCTGGCTGTACGCCATCGTCCCATTTGTCGCCGTCTTCCAGGGACTCAGCCAGCCAAACGCAACGGCCATCGCGTCGGGACTTGCGACCCAGGAGGAACAGGGGGAGATCCTGGGCATCAACCAGTCCATCACATCGCTGGGTCAGGCCATCCCTCCGATCGTCGCAGGCATCATCACGTCGATCAATATCAACCTGCCCATCGCGGTCGGTGCAACGGCAACGCTGCTTGCATGGGCGATGTTCATGATCCTGTGTGTGCGCAACAAGGCGTGCGCGGGAGTCGCGTCAGCCTCATGAAATGGGTCCGTTTGCAGCACCGCCACCTCCTGCCTCTCCGCGGCGTCGGCATGACCGGCATCGCCACCCTTGCCATGATTGCCGCCAGCTTCAACGTCACAGAGACACTCGTCTTGCCGGCAACAGTCTACCGTCATGCCCTTGCAGGGGCACGAACCGTGGCTGATGCCCGGCACACGCTGGAGAAGCTCGATTTTCTTGCCGACACCCCCTCCTTCGCCCGGCTGGTCGAATCCATCGGTCCCGACATCATGCTACGATGCTCACCGGTCGTACCAAGGTCATGGTCATGGTTTGATCCGGGCGACTTCGCCACGTCGAAGGTTTGTCAAGGACTCACAGGGCTGCAGGACGGCGTCCGGGAGTCGTGGCTTCGGCTTCTCGACATTCAGACGATTCAGACAGCTCGAAACGCTGGTGTCCGAGAGGCCGCGTATCTGTCTTCAGCTTCCATGGCGGTTCTCGCACAACGCGCCGAGACTCACCCGGGACTTTCAGGCCGAGCGTGGTCACCGAATGCAAGCCTCGCGGAGCCAAATGCCATCGTGCGGTGCAAGCTGGGCACAGGTGAGGGCGATGCATGGGAATGGATCGTCAGGAGAACTGGTGAGATCATCCATCGGCCGACTCCGCCACCCGCTGACGAACGCCCTGTTGCCCAGTCTGCGCGTCTGGCAGCACTCCTCGGTGACCGGATGGCCACGCCCTGCACCCTTGACTGGACCTGGGACGGCCAGGAACTGATAGTCCTCTCTGCCATTCCCGCTCCCGCACACGCCACTGCTCGCGCATTCTCGCGACATGTGCTGGCTCGTCTGATGCCACGCCCACTGACCCCCTTGGCCGCCGACATCGTCGTCGAACTGCTCCATGACTTGTCGACGGACGCCGGGGCACTCCTCCTCGGATACCGTATGCCACCAGTTCCATTTGACGTCGCAAGGGTGTTCCAGGGATCCGTGTACATCGACTGGACCTTCACTCGCACCCTGCTCGACCGCGCAGGACTCCCACAACAAGGGCTGGATGACCTGCTGGTGCAACGAACCACCCCAAGGCTCAGACTGTCCTCCTTATCCTTCATCCGTCTTCCACGCGCCTTGCGCGCGGCCATGGCCGTTCGACTTGCCGTACCTCGCCTGCAGCGATGGGTGAGCGACAACAGGAACAGCCTCGCAGAACTGGAGAGTGCCCAGGTCGGCACCCTCACCGGCGATGAGACGCTGACCAGCTTGCAGCGGCTGCTGACGTCCATGCGCCCTCTCGATCTGAACCTCCTTCTTCTGCTTGTTTCGTCGTCGCTGCGGGCAGACGACCTGAAGCATGCACTGGCACGCCGTCACCTCGAGGGTCATCTCGACGAGGCCCTCGACGCAGCCAGCGACACGGCCGGCCTGGACCCGTGGACACATCTCGACCACATCGCGGCCGGAGTTTCCGACGATACCGCTCGCCTCGCGGCCCAGGCCATAGCACAGGGCGACAACGAGCAGGCCATGCGCGTCCTGTGCGCCGACGTCACTGCCCTGCGCGATCTGGAAGCCTTCATGCGCGCATTCTCCTTTTTCAGGACGTCGATCGCCGACGTTGGATCTCCGACCCTGCAGGAACGCAGCGACTTGCTGCCTGTCGCGCTGCTGCGGGCACGCGAGACCGGGGCTGCTGCCCGTGTAGAAGCGTCTCGTGATCCAATCGCCTGGCTGGATTCACTGCCCGGCGGTACCGATCTCCTGCTCAGGAAGAGGTACCATGAGGTGATTCGGACGTCCGCCGTCACAGAGAAGGCCTGGTTCTACGTCGCCAAGTCGCTGTCGCACGCCCGGATGCTCCTCCTGCATGAGGGAGATCTGCTTGTCGAGCAGGGCCGGCTGGACCGTCGCGACGATATCATGCTGCTCAAACGCGAGGAACTGGCACCAGCCGGGGAGCTCCGGCAACTAGTCGCAGAACGCACAACCATCACCCAGAGCAATACGACTACAACCGCAGCAGAAGTCATCGTCGTCGAGTAGTTCTTCCGGGAAGCCGACGCCCGCAACCACCACTCCATGCGAAAGGGCCGGCAGTATTGCCGGCCCTTTCCTCGTTCGAGAGATGCGATCAGTCGTGTTTAAAGGGCAGCTTGGGGACCAGGTAGTTCACGAAGGCACCGAAGTTGCGGGTCTGCATGTAGATTGTTCCGGGTCCCGTGAGGTCAACGACAAGACCCTCACCCGAGAACAGCGTCTGCTTGACCCCGCCGATCGTCCGTACGTGGTATCCCATCGTCGCGTCGAAAGCCACCATGTGCCCGGTGTCCATGATCAACTGTTCCCCGGGGGCCAGCGTCACCGCGTGGATGGCGCCATAGCTGGACATGAAGAGCATGCCTGTACCCGTTGCCTTCAACACGAATAGACCCTCCCCGGAAAAGAACGTCCGGGCTCCGCCCCACTTCGTATCGAGCTCGATTGACGGAGAAGACACAAGGAATGAGCCAGACTGGACGAACAGGCTCTCGCCCCTCATCTCACGAGCTGCAATATCGCCCACCATGGTCGGAGCGAACGTCACCGTACCAGGCCCGTCCTGAGCGGTGAACGTGTTCTGGAACATGCTTTCCCCGCCAATGGATCGCTTCAGTGCGCCAAACAGCCCACCCTTGGCACCAGTGTCCATCTTGACGTTTGGCGCCATGCTGACCATGGCATCCGATTCAGCGATGACAGACTCAGACGGGTCGAGCTGCAATTCGAGCAGGGAGTATGACGGCTGATACATGATCTTGTATTGCATGGGTTCCTCCTATCAATTGGGTGCAGCCTCAGGTATACTGTCCCTGCATGCAGGGTACTGAGGGCCGGCTCGCTGTCAAGCGATCCGCAACCGGGAGGTGTGCAGCCTCATGAGTCCAGAGAGAATACGACCACTGAACGACCAGCCACGGAAGGCATCGGGACCGATTGTGTATTGGATGCAGCGCGATATGCGCGTGCGCGACAACTGGGCACTGCTGCACGCGGCAGATATGACTCGCGACCTGCAACTGCCACTGACCGTCTGTTTCATGCTTGTCCCCTCCTTTCTTGGCGCGACGCTGAGAGCGTACGATTTCCTGTTGCAGGGATTGCAGGAGGTCGAGCGTGACCTCCGCCGATTGAACATCGTGTTCGCCCTGCTTGAAGGAGATCCCCCTGAGGAGGTCTGCAGGTTGATCCACCAGCTTCATGCATCAGCACTGGTCACTGACTTCAACCCCCTGCGACCGGTCATAACCTGGAAGACACAGGTGGCCTCCCATGTGGACATCCAGATGGTCGAGGTTGATGCCCACAACATCGTCCCGGCATGGGTGGCCTCCGACCACCAGGAATGGTCGGCAGCAACACTGAGGCGCAAGCTGGGGCGTCTCGTGCAGAGTTGGCTGATGGAGTTCCCGGTACTCCAGCCGTCCGCTGAGAATCCGCTTCAACGTCCCGTGGACTGGACCGCCGTACGTTCGCGGCTATCCTGCGACGAGACAGTACGACCAGTACACTGGTGTACGCCAGGAACCCAGGCAGGCATGCGCTGGCTCCGGCACTTCTGCGACGAAGTCCTGCCAAGCTACGCCGACAGACGCAACGATCCAACCGCACAGGGAACATCCATGCTCTCGCCCTGGCTGCACTTTGGCCAGATCAGCGCACAGCGCGTGGCCCTCGAGGCACAGAGTACCAGAGCTCCTGCCGACGCCCTCCAGGCCTTCCTCGAACAACTGATCGTACGGCGCGAGCTGGCAGACAACTGGTGTCTGTACAATGCCGACTACGACAGCGTGGCTGGGTTCCCCACATGGGCACTGCAAACACTCGCCCGCCATGCCGAGGATTCCCGGTGCCACACTTACACACTGCCCCAGCTGAATGAGGAAGCCACCCATGACCCCCTGTGGAACGCGGCCCAGCACAACCTACGGGAAAAGGGGTACCTCCATGGCTATCTGCGGATGTACTGGGCCAAGCAGATCCTGGTATGGACGACCTCAGCCGACGAGGCCCTGAAAGACGTCTTGTGGCTCAACGACCGGTACGAGCTGGACGGGCGCGACCCGAACGGCTATGTTGGAGCTGCGTGGTCCATCGGCGGCGTCCATGACCGTCCCTGGCCACAGCGGCCCGTCTTCGGGAGCATCCGTTCCATGACGCTGACGGGGGCCCGCAGCAAGTTCGACGTGGAGAAGTACGTCGCGGACTCTTCCCTGCCTGCACAGAGTTGACGGCCCGCCTGTTGCCGATGCCGTGCCGCGCGCTACAATGCCTGTGGAGGTGATGTTATGCAGCTGGAACTGGTAGCGATTACGAAGGATGAGGACCTGAATGTCATCATTGGGCAGACGCACTTCATCAAGAGCGTCGAAGACATCTACGAGGCTGTGGTGAACGCCGTGCCCGGCGTGAAGTTCGGGCTGGCGTTCAACGAGGCGTCCGGGGTCTGCCTGGTGCGCTGCGCCGGGACGGACCAGCGCCTGGTCGACCTCGCACGCGACAACGCCCTGGCCATCGGCGCGGGACACATCTTCGTCCTGCTGCTTGGGAACGCCTTCCCCGTCAATGTCCTGGACGCCATCAAGGCTGTGCCGGAAGTTTGTAGCATCTTTGCTGCCACTGCAAACCCTCTCAATGTGATCGTCGCGGACAACGGGGCCGGCCGTGGCATCCTGGGCGTCATCGACGGAGAGAAGCCAAAGGGAGTCGAGAACAATGCTGACGTCGCGGACAGAAAAGCCCTGCTGCGGCGATTCGGCTACAAGTTCTGAGTCAGTCTCCTTGCGTCTGTGAAAATCGACTGATCTCCTGGTGTCAGATCTATGTAGCGTTGTCCGGGCTGTCGCGAGCAGTGCAGAGTGGCGACGCCGCCGCGCTAGAATCCGTGGGATGTCAGGACGAAGATGAGAACGACGGTGCCAATGAGCCAGACGCCCGTCATCGTGCCTCCGATCAAGAGAGCCTTGTGCGCACGACGCCTGTCGAAGTCAACCCCTCCGACAAGATCGAACATGTCCTGTGCCTCGCGTGCGAACAGAACCGCGAGAAGCCCGAGCACGACGCCCGCCACCGGCACGAACAAGGACGCAAGGGCAAAATGCCAGGCGAGCGTCGCCAGTTCAGACTGGCGCCTCATGACGCTGCTCAGGCGGATGTGCGAGGGATCGAAGAACGTATCGAGCGTATGGTCCATAGAAGTGTCAAGTGCCACGGCTCCCGGCGCTGCAGCGTCCTGTTTGGGTGACTCTGCGACCGGCATGGCTGCAGGACGCGCGTCCTCGTGCTTGTTCCTGTGTCTTCTGGCTCCCATGTCTCCAGGACCGTCAAACGACCTCGTCCGTCTCCTCGCCCGTGCTGCGGATAATGTGATACCTGTGAACCAGGGCGACCCCGGGTGCCAGTGTCCCGCCAACGGAGCAGTACTTCTCCGCTGACAGCCGGACAGCCTTGGCCACGTTCTCCGTCACGACACTGTCGCTCGTCAGGTAGTAGTCGACGGTGATGTGGGTAAACCGGTGAGGGTGTTCTTCCGCGCGTTCACCCGACAATTCGACCCGGAATCCTGTGTATGACTCTTTCATCTTGGCAAGGATCGACACAATGTCCATCCCCGTGCATCCACCAAGCGCCATCAGCAGCAGCTCCATAGGGCTGGACCCGGCTCCGTGACCGCCACCCGACTCGGAGGTATCCAGGACAACCCAGTGATTGGAAGGACCGCGTGCCACAAATGTGAGTCCTTCGGTCTGACGAACTTCGGCGTGCAGCATGTTGTCTCCGGCCATGAACCACCCCTTGTGGAAAAGTCGGCCTCAAGCAGCCGCCGGTCTCAGTGTAGCTCTCTGGCCGACGCGCGCAAGAAAACTTGTTCAGGAAGCCAGCAGGGATTCGTCACGAATGATGACAGACCGTGGATAGGATACCGTTACCCGTGTGCCAACGTCAACCGTGCTCTTGATGTCGAGGCGACCACCTTCGATCTCGACAAGATCCCTCGCGATCGGCAGACCGAGACCCAGGCCTCCGCTCCTCCTGTTGCGTGAACGGTCCCCCCTGAAGAAGCGGTCGAACACGTGCGCCAAGTCTCCGGCGGCAATCCCGGATCCGGTATCCTCGACAATAACGTTGATCCCGTGCGACTCATCGACCGCGCTGGAAAGGGTTACGGAATGTCCCGACGGCGTGGCAGTGATGGCGTTGCTCAGCAGGTTGGCAACTGCCCTGTCCAGAAGCTGACGATCGAGATGAACATTCACATGCGCCTCAAGCTGGTGCGACAACAGGACTCCGCGAGCCACGGCGATAGGGGAGAACCTTCGCCAGATGTACCCTAGTACTTCATCGATGTTGAAATTCGACTCCTCGGGCATGACAGCATTGTTGTCGATCTGGGCAAGCTGCCGCAATTCGTTGATCATGACCTCGAGATTGGCCGTCTCCTGAGAAATAGCCTCTGCCGCCGAATGCAGCTCCTGCGGGCCGGAGATGAGTCCAACGTCCAGAGCCTCCATGTAGCCCTTGATGACCGTCACGGGTGTGCGGAGCTCATGCGAAAGGTTGGAGAAGAGCTCCTGCTCCACTTCGTCACGGCATTTCAGCTCATGCGCCATGTGATTGAGTGAGTCGGACAGTTCGGCAAACTCACGCAGTCCCTGGTTGTTCGAGATCTGCGCATCGTAGTCGCCGTGACCGATGTGGTCGGCAAAACTGGCGAACCCGGAGATGGGCTGAGAGAAGCGCCGTGTGAACCAGCTCGCCACAGCGAGCGCGATCAGCATAACAGCACACCCTCCAATCCAGACCGAGATGCGCATCATGTCATGGAACCGGAGGTACGTGGCGGTCAGCAGGTACGTATCCGGTTCGATGACCATCGACTTGATGCCGAAAGGTGACCCGTATCCACCGGCGAGAAAGGTCTTGAATGCCCGAATGAAGAAGGCGTCTGCCACGGTGATGGACAACACCATGACCAGCACCAGAAGCGCCACGTAGCTGAGGATCAGCCTGGTGTAGAAGCTGGACGTCTTCTTCAACAGGTCACGTTACACCAGGAGACGGTATCCGACTCCGTAGATGGATTCGATGTACGTCGGGTTTCCGGGGTCGTCCTGGATTTTCTTGCGGATGTTCTTGATATAGGCATCGATGGTCCGGTCAAAGACTTCGTCATCGCTGCCACCGTAGATTTCCTTGATGAGGCTGGAACGCGAGACAGGTTCGCCATTGGCCTTGACGAGCAGTGTAAATACCTCGAATTCCTTGGGGGTGAGCATGATGTCCTTGCCCGCCTTGACGACGCGGTGCTTGCCTGGATAGACAGCGATGTCCTTGAAGACCAGTTTTTCCACTGGGGCCGTGTCAGCCAGACGCTCCCAGTCATACCGCCTGAGCGCCGCCTTGATGCGGGCCATGAGTTCGCGCGGACTGAAGGGCTTGGTCACATAGTCATCGGCACCGATCTCCAGGCCTTCCAGTTTCTGGATTTCGTCA
>JAPLGL010000109.1 GCA_026390155.1 Caldisericota bacterium | reverse complement strand
CTCCAGCGTCTTCAGGAGAGCGTTGCATGCCGGGACGGTGAGCATATGGGCTTCGTCGATGATGAAGATCTTCTTGCGGCTGCGAGCGGGAACAAACCTTGTAGACTCACGCAAGTCTCTGATCTCCTCGATGCCCCTGTTGCTGGCGGCATCGATCTCGATGACGTCAATATCGGTCCCTGACGTGATGGCTCTGCAGTGTTCGCATTCCATACAAGGATGACTGTTTGGTCCCTTGTCACAGTTCAGCGCCTTGGCCAGAATACGGGCGACGCTCGTTTTGCCTGTACCCTTGGGCCCGGCGAACAAGTAGGCGTGGGACGTCCTGCCAATGTCGACCGATCCCTTCAGAATACGTACTACCGTCTCCTGACCGATGATGCCGTCGAACGTCGCGGGGCGGTACTTGCGGTATAGTGAAATGTAACGCTCAGTGGATTCCATGGTGTCTGTAGTATATTGCCCAGACACGTCATTGCAAACGAGGCCTGGACCACAGCTCCTTGAGACGCCAAGACCCCCGCCTATACTGTCTGCATGAAACGACTCTTGTGGACGCTCGTCTTCCTGGTCTGTGCAGCAGGCGCTGTTCTTGCCCTGACTTATGCTGGCATCGACCTGTATGGGCACAAACAACAGACCGAGCAGGCTGATGTGATTTGCCTGTTTGGAGCTGCGGTCTGGGGTGACAGTCCATCACCGGAACTGAAAGCCCGCATCATGTGGGCGGTCGAACTCTATCGCCAGGGGCGCGCTCCGCTGTTGTTTCTTTCCGGAGGCCCTACAGGGTCGAACCTAAGTGAATCAGATGTTATGGGGGCCGTAGCCGCTGAGCAGGGCGTCCCTCAGAGTGCCCTGATATTCGACAACGCAGGCACGACGACGGCTCGCACATTGGCGAACCTCAAGCGCTACATGCAGGGCAACGGACTGACTTCTTGTCTGATGGTCTCATCACCCTTCCACATGGCACGGATCATGATGTTGGCTGGCCTGAATGGTCTACAGGCATTCACCGACCCTCCCGCCAGGACACCCGTCTCGCTCAGCGCCGCACAGAGAGTACGAGCAACAGCCCGTGAGGAGGTTGCCCTGTTCAAGGACCTGATCGTCTTTGTTGTGTCGCCTGACTAGCGGGAACGCCTTCTCAATGCAATGCGGGCAAAGCCCGGATGGGCGGTCCCATCCAAGGATATGCCGCGGTCAGCTCGCAGTGCTCCTCGGGTATCGCGCGCCGGTCTTGAAGGGACAGCTGTGTCGACACTCTCAAGTTGTTCTGCACAATGCAGGATATCCGGGGTCGAGAGACATGGTACGCAACCGACAATCGTGTCGATGAGAGAGAGCAGGCCGATAACTCGCACGCCTTCGATTCTCGTCTTGACACGAACCTTCGCCTTGACGAAGACAACCACCGGATGAACGTGACATGAACCCGCTGAGCTCAGCCGTCCCCTTACATACCTGGCTTCCAATGTCGCCTGCCGCACAAAATCACAATCCAGAAGCTCGCCGTTCCGGCTCAGACGACCGTTCCTGATGCCGATGGTACCAGAATGGTTCTTCGTTTCAATGACAAAGACGCCGGTGGGGCCTACAACGACATGGTCAACGTCGCCCGCATAGAAGCCGAGGTCGTTGAATACGTGGAACTCCTCCGGTAGCCGTGAGAGAACGACTCCCACGTCATACTCGCCGCCCGCCCCGCCATAGTATCTGTCAGCAGTTGCTTCCAAACTGAAGACGCCGCGGATGCACCGCAACCCGAGAGCTCCCACGATGCACCACGCTCCAACTTCAACCAACCCATTGATCCGAACTGCCGACCGGAAGAGGAAATATGTCAGAATCCCCAGGACCAGCATGGGAACGAGGGCACGGTACATAAGCCGATCGCCCGCCCGGTAGGTCTCTCCTCCAGCCTTGCCATGAACTTGTGCCATGTGCTCCCCCGTCACGAGCCTTTCTCGGATTGCCAGGAACCCCTGGCACCGAATACTTCTTCAGTCTACGCACATGCAGTGCGCGTGCAAGCCAACGTTTGTCTCATCCCAGTCGTTTGGCCCATGGCACCATTGATCACGACTTGAACTTCCTTCCCACAAACATGCCGGTTTCCTTTTTGCGCCCGACACATATACTTACTGGCATAAACGTTTGGAGGATCGCCATGATCAAGTCAGTCAAGGGGACGAGCGACATAGCATCACCCGAAGTTCTTGTGTGGCAACACGTGGAGAAGACTATGGCTACAACTGCCAAAGCGTATGGCTATGAGGAGATTCGCACCCCGACTATCGAGATGGAGGAGCTCTTCTCCACGTCGGTCGGTCAAGGCACTGACATCGTCGAGAAGGAAATGTATGCCTTTCCGGACAAGAAGGGGCGTCACCTCGTCCTGCGCCCCGAAGGGACGGCTGCCACTTGCCGGGCATACCTGGAACATCAGATGAATCTGCAGCCTTCTCCGGCCAAGTTCTACTACATGGGATCGTTCTTCCGATACGAGCAGCCTCAGGGTGGGCGCAAACGAGAGTTCCACAGCTTCGGTGTCGAAGCCCTCGGCGAACAGTCGCCCCTTCAGGACGCCGAAGTCATCGATATGGTCATGACGATGTTGTCCAGGCTTGGTCTGTCACACCTGTCCGTCGATGTAAACAGCATCGGCGACGACAACTGTCGGCCTGCCTACAAGGACGCCCTCCGGGCCTCGCTGGCGACGCATGAGGGCCAGCTCTGTGAAGACTGCAGGAGACGCATGAGCGACAACCCCCTGCGCATTCTTGATTGCAAGCGCGAGGATCCGGCCTTGCTGGAGTCTCTGCCAAAATCCGCAGACTATCTGTGCACAGACTGCGAAGACCATTTTCACCGCCTGCTGTCTACGCTCGAGGCCCTGAAGATTCCGTATCACCTCAACCACAGACTGGTCCGAGGACTTGACTATTACACCAGAACCGTGTTTGAAGTCATTTCCGAGGATCTCGGCGCACAGAATGCACTGCTGGGAGGCGGCCGCTACGACTATCTCATTCGCCATCTCGGAGGACCAGCTACTCCTGCTGTAGGCTGGGGCCTTGGACTTGAACGCCTTGTCTCTGTTCTGACGGCGCGCTATCCAGAGCTTCTCGGTTCACTCGCAATCTCCCGGGCATACATCGTTCACTCCGACACGACAACAGCTGCAGCCTTCCAACTGAGACACGCCTTGGCCGACACGGGCTGGGCGCTTGATGTGGACGTACGCCAGGATGGGTTTGGAAAGCAACTTGCGCGGGCGTCCAAGAGGGGCGCACGCATTGCATTGATCCTTGGTGAAGACGAGATTGCTGCAGGCACATGCACCATGATGCCCTGTGGATACGAGCGCTTCGCAGCGTTCTTGAAGCAGGGAACTTTATGCTCCCACCTGCTTAGGCAGGTTCAAAAGCTTCGTCAAGGCACGACCTTGTGGGGTGGCATCGTGATGTCTGAGCGAGAACGGGGGTCATATGCCGACTGATCGAGGTTTGGTTGTTGCCCGTCGTGGAGACGTTGTTACAGTACGGCTGCTTCCACATGACGGGTGTGCGTCGTGTGCACTTACCCAATTCTGTGTGGGCAGCAAGGAGAGCGACCCGACGATCAGCGCGAGCGCTCCCGACGAGATTGTCCAGGGGGACTCGGTTGAAGTGACGCTCGACGAGTCGCTTGTTCTCAAGGCCACTGCCATCATGTACGGCATTCCGCTGGCTGCCTTCTTGACAGGAGTGCTCGGCGGTTACGGGTTGTTGTCCCTTGCGCAACTGAGTGGAAACCTGTCTATGGCACTTCCCGCCGTTGCAGGATTCGCTATGTTGATTCCGGGCGCAATCATTTCGCGGAGAGTAGCCTTCCGGCTGAACCCTACGGCAACTGTCGTACGCAAACTCGATCAGGAGGTGACTGGACGCCAATGAACACGACTGCAATCTGGGTACTCGATATTGTCATAACCCTTGGCATGATCTCCGCGGCCATAGCCACTCTTGTCCTTGGACGCAAGGTCGCGCAGTTCTCAAAGAACCTGTCTGGTGCGATGGCCGACGTGCGCAAGCAGGCTGACGACCTGAAGTCAGAGGCGCTCAGACTGATGCAGTCGACCCAGGTCACAGAGCAGCACTTCGACCAGCTGGCAAGACAGTTGACGAAGCTCACGGCATCTGCAGATATGGTTGTGAAAGCATTGCCCGCAGCGGCTTCGAGCAGAAACAGCGGCCTGCTGCCAAGAATCATGAGCACTCTCGTAGGTACGGTGTCGGCGTACAAGTTTTTCAAGACCATCTTCCTGAGGAGGAAATCATGAGTGAGCGCAATGACTGTGGGTCGTTCATGGGCGGACTGCTGATCGGGGGCATAATTGGGGCGCTGGCAGCCTTGGTTCTCGCCCCTCAGAGCGGAGAGGAAACTCGCAAGCTACTGAAAGACAAGGCATTTGAGCTCGGCAAGGAAATCAGTGATCAGACCGAGACCCTCAAGGAAAAAGGTCGCGAACTCCTGACGCAAGACGGGATCGAGATCGAAAACTCCACAGACACCAATCCTTGAGCTGATCGAGACGATTTCGCATCCACGCATCTTGATTCACGGCAAGTTCTTGGTATACTCTCGGTTGTGTTGGGGAATCGTCCAACGGTAGGACAGTAGCCTCTGGAGCTACCGATGATGGTTCGAATCCATCTTCCTCAGCCAAGTATGGCGCTGTAGAACAGTGGTTAGTTCGGGGGGCTCTCAATCCCCAAACAGGAGTTCAATTCTCCTCGGCGCTACCATGAATGTGTATGTAGAACAGATAGGGCGGATGACGAAGAAGTCATCCGCCTTCTTTCTTTTGCAGCGGTCTCTTCCTGGGTCCGAGTTCAGTGTGAAAGACGCTCGATAAATGTCCACGCGCTGTCGACCACGCCGTCCTTGTCATAGTCCATTGTCACAACGTGGGCTGATCTCTCGAAAACAACCATCTGCTTGTCCTCGGAGACAGCGTGGTCCATGATAAACTGCCCACACCCGTGGGGAACGACATGATCGTACGTTGAACGCATGACGAGCAAGGGCTGGGCAATGAGCCTCAGGTCCCTGCGGGTGACGCCGAGCAGCTTCATCATCTCGTAAGCACCAGCGGTCGGCGCCCTCTCGTACGCGGGTTCGACGACACCGGGTTCCATGATGTCAGATGCGATCGTGGGAGTCGATGCTATCAGGTGCTTGATAACGGCCAGAAAAGGCGCACGCTTGTCGGTCACGAAAACAGGTGCATTGACGGGAATGACGCCCGCAATTTCTGGATGATGCTCCGCAAGATACAGAATGAGTGTCCCGCCCATCGAGAGTCCGGTGACGAATACCTTGTCACACCGGTGGGCCAACAACTGATATGCTTGATCGGCATCATGAATCCAGTCTGTGTAGCGAACCTTGTTGGCGTCCTGCCACGTCGTCCCGTGACCGGTCAGGCGTGGAGCCTCGACAGAGAGCCCTTTCGCTGCAAGCTGCTCTGCATAGTAGCGAATACTCCCGACGGTCCCCGTGAATCCCTGCATGACGAGACAGCCAACGCCGTTCGTTCCTTTCGCGCTGAATGGTTTCCCTTCTTCGCCAATGTCCACTTCCTGCCTCCGTTTCGAACGTATTTCGTGTGTTCCGGGTTCATTGTCTTCAACCCGGCCCTTGTGCAATGGCCCGGACGTTGTGGCATCCGCGCCGACATGCTGCCGCCTTTCCTCAGGTGTTCAGCGAACTGCTCTCTATTCCCAGCGAGGAGCACGCATCAAGATCGATGGCGGCCCGTACACCCATCTTCGCCCGCCGAATTCCGGCGTAGGCAATCATGGCTCCATTGTCGGTGCAATACTTCATCGGTGGGAAGTAGACCCGGATACCCCCTGCCTTGGCAAAACTGTCTCTCAACCTCTTGTTTGCAGCCACACCTCCCACGATGGTGAGGGTACGTGGCGAGAGATCACGGGCCGCCCGCAGCGATTTTCCTGCAAGCTCGCCAATGACTGCGGACTCGAAACTCGCCACGATGTCGGGCAGATGTGCTTCCAGCTCCTCCGATGTCAACGACTTCACATAGTTGATGCCCGCAGTCTTGAGGCCGCTGAAACTGAACTCAGACCCGCCTCGGCTGAACGTCACTCTCGGAAAGGAATGGTACGAGGGATTCCCGATTGCACCGATCTTCTGGACTGCCGGCCCCCCTGGATAGCCGAGCCCCAAATACTTGGCAAACTTGTCCAGCGTCTCCCCTGCCGCATCATCCCGGGTTGCACCCAGCACTCGATAGTGGAGCCATTGGTCGGCGTACACCAGCTCCGTGTGCCCTCCGGACACGATCAGCGCCAGGAGTGGGAAGTCGTCACCCGTCAGAGGCTGCAGATCGCTTTCCGGATCATGGAGGAACGACGCCATCACGTGGCCTTCCAGATGATTCACGGGGATCAGAGGCTTCCTGCTGGCATACGCGAGACCCTTCGCCGTTTCGACACCCACGAGAAGAGAACCGATCAACCCAGGTCCATAGGTAACTGCGATCGCGTCGACATCCCTGATCCGCATGCCTGCCTGAACCAGAGCCTCATCGACCGAAGCGATAATTGTCGCCGTATGCCGCCGCGAGGCGATCTCCGGAACAACACCGTCATACTTCCGATGGAACGAATCCTGACTCGAAATGACCGAGGACAGGACGAGCCCGGTATCATCCACAACGGCTGCTGCGGTGTCGTCGCAGGACGTCTCAATCCCCAATATGCGCACTACGCAGCTCCTTTGTCATGAGCAGACCGTCTTCCAGGTTGTCAGGATAGTACATCGGTCTCAGACCCGTCACTGCAAAACCCAGCCCCTCGTAGAGCCTCTGCGCCGCCACATTGGACCTGCGAACCTCAAGAAAAGCGCTCTCCATCTTGAGATCCCGGGCCAGGTCAAGCAGAAACAGGACGAGCTGCTTCGCCACCCCGGACTTGCGAGAAGCAGGGTGCGTGGCCACGTTGACGATGTGCAGCTTCCCTTCCTTGAACCAGCCGCCGATGAATCCGACGATCCTCTTGTCGACGAGAGCGACGAAGTACTTCGCATCCGCATTGAACGTGATGTCCACGAAGAAGGTCTCTTTGGGCCACGGCGCAGTGTAGGATGCTTCCTCAATTTCCCAGATGGCTTTGAGATCCCGGACACTGGCAGCCCTCAACATGATCGATCGTGTGAGAGTCACGGTATCACCTTCGGAAGATCGAACAACTCCTCCGTACTGCGCAGATACAGTGGTTCAAGTGTGAACGGATCTTCACTGCAAGCTCCAGCCGAAGCAGCAAGGATGCCAGCGCAGGTGGGGTAGACATCGAATGACCACGCCACACGCTCTCGCTCAAGCGGGCATAGACTCTCTGGAACTGCGGCCGACGAGAAGGCACAGGCAGCAATCCCTCCCTTGGCTCGGACGGCGTCGAAGGCTTCTGCTCCAACGCACACTGCATCCCCTCGAGACAACAGCATTCCCTCCTTGACAGCAAACTCCTGTACATAGAACTGATGACGCCTAGCATCCAGAAGTGCCCACAGGGGACCGCCGGTCGCTTGTTCCGAACTCGTCAGAAAGCCACTCCAGGCAACCGCTTCCAGGGTAGTGACAGAGACAAGCGACAATGGAGCGGCATAGGCGATTGCCTTGGCAATACTTGCACCAACCCGCGACCCCGTGAACGTTCCGGGACCCTTGACCAACACAATTTCCTCTATGTCATCTAGCGTATACCCGGCCTCCGCAAGCACCTGGTCGATCGCGGCGACAACAGTATTCGACGCAGTCGTCAACTTCAGCAAAGCCTGCGCCAATACTTCACCTCGGCGCGCAAGGCCAACAACGCCAGACACGGTCGCGGTGTTAATGAGGAGGAACGGTTGAGTCGACACCAAAACACCTCGCAATAATGGAAGGCCGGTAGAAGTCACGCAGAACAATGCGTCTGACTTCTTCGCTCAGGATTTCGAAGTGAACCTCAATACGCTCGTACATAGCGAGGAGTCGTCCGGACCTCTCAGCCCACTCAATGACCGTCACACCACGCTTGTCCAGTTCCTCCTCGAAGCCCATTTCGACCAGTTGTCGAGCGTCCTCGATGCGATAGAGGTCGAAATGTCTCACCGGCTCCTTGCCCGTGTAATTCCGCTCCAGGACGAAGGTAGGACTGGCAACGCTCGCGCGATCGACGCCGAGCGCCGCCGAAAGCGCGCCTGTCAGAACTGTCTTGCCGGCGCCCAGGGGACCGATGAGTCCTATAACCAGCGACTCGCGGGACCCCTGTGCCAGTGTCTCCAGCAGACAGCTCCCAAGCAAGATGCCGATGCCCTCGGTGGACTGGTGGCACCGGCTCAGGAATGGAACCTCTATGCAGGTTTCGTAGGTCATGTCAGCTCAGTTATCTTAGCAAGAACAGGACTTTTGTACAACACACACGCAGGATTGCGGTTGCTCCTGCGGAAGAACCGCGTTAAGCCCGACCGATACTTGACAGTCAACCATGCCCTCCTATAATTGCTTAGCACTCATACAAAGAGAGTGCTAATCCACCAAGATCTTAGAGTACAGGAGGTACGACAATATGGCAAAGCTGGTACCAATCGGTGATCACGTCGTCATAAAAGTTGAGAAAACCACAGAAACCGTGAAGAGTGGCATTGTTCTTCCTGAGAGCGCCAAAGAGAAGCCTCAGCAGGGTACCGTCATGGCAGTGGGCTCCGGCGTCATGCTGGACAACGGCACCAGAATTCCCCTTGAGGTCAAGGAAGGCGACAAGGTTGTCTATTCAAAATACAGTGGCAACGAAATCAAACTCGACGACGAAGAGTACGTCGTGCTGTCTCAGCATGACATCCTCGCCATCGTGAAGTAAGGAGGAATGACCATGGATGCAAAACAGATCATCTTCAATGAGGAAGCGTATGAGAAGATTCGCACTGGCGTTGACAAACTCGCCAATACGGTCAGGGTTACGCTGGGGCCAAAGGGCCG
>JAPLGL010000054.1 GCA_026390155.1 Caldisericota bacterium | reverse complement strand
TCCTCCCGCTACGACGTACCGGACGAAGTTCTCCCCGAAACGATAGGGGATCTCCTTGTAGGTATCGATGTCCAGGACGAGCAGGTCAGCGTCCTTGCCCTCGCGCAGCGAACCGGTCTGCGTGCCCCGATTGACAGCGGCAGCACCGTTGATGGTCGCCGCGACGATGACTTCTTCGGCGGTCATCTTCATGTGCAGGCATCCCAGCGCCATGATGAGCAACATGTTGGGACACATGCAGGTCCCCGGATTGTAGTCCGTTGCAAGAGCGACCGGAACGCCATGCTCGATGAACGCGCGCGCATCCGCGAACTTCGTGCGTCCCAGCGAAAGGACGGTGCCTGGCATGAGTGTCGCGACAACACCCTCCTTCGCCATGGCCTTTATCCCCTTCTCGCTGGTCCAGATAAGGTGATCGGCACTAACACATCCCATCTCGGCTGCCAGCTCGGCACCGTGGTCATCCGCCATCTCGTCGGCATGGAGCTTGCGCGGCATGTCATGGTCACGGGCGGCCGTCAGGATACCACGAGCCTCTTCGATCGTGAAAGCTGCCTCGTCCACAAATACGTCGACGAAGATCGCCAAATGGTTCTCGTGCACCATGGGGACCATGTCCCTCGCGACGAGTTCCACGTACTTGTGGCGCCTGGCGACGTATTCGGGAGGGACGACATGCGCCCCGAGAAGCGTCGGGACGATGAGGATGTCCGTCTCGAGCGCGACTTCCTTGATGACGCGCAGGAGCTTGATCTCCTCCTCGGTGTTCAGGCCATAGCCACTCTTGATCTCTGCTGTGGTCGACCCATAGCGCGACAGCTTGAAGATGTTGCGCTTCACCGCATCCCGCAGCTTCTCTTCACTGGCCATGCGCGTTGCCCGGACGGTCTTCACGATGCCGCCGCCCGCGGCCTGAATCTCGGCATAGGACTTGCCCTGCTGACGCATGAGGAACTCATCCTCGCGCGTGCCGGCAAAGATGGCGTGGGTGTGGGAGTCGACGAACCCTGGACAGACGACCTTGTTCTCGGCGTCGATGATCATCGTCTGCGGACCCACGATGTAGGAACCACCGTCCTTGGGCCCCACGTAGAGGATCTTCCTGTCCTTGACGGCGACCTCGCCACGCTTGATGATGCCCAGGTCTCCCACGGTAGGTGCAACGACCGGCGCGTCCACCCCCTTGATTGTAAGCAGCTCACCAATATTCCGGACAACTAGGTCTGCAATGAACGGCTGTGCCATGACGTTATCCTCCCGTGCTTTCGACACTACTCACAGATTCGTGTTTCGACCAGGGCGTCCCTGCTCAGCCCCGGCAACCGAAGATAGTACGATGCCACGTCCATGAACGCCTGTGCCGGAGCCAGGCCAATGAGTTCGCTCTCGACGATGCCGACGCCGTAGCGCGCGGCCTCCATCCTGACCAGCTCGAACACGCGGTACAGCGGTGTCGTCTGGTAGCTGAGGATGTTCATCGACACCTGCGCCCTCTGCTTGTCTTCGAGGAAGATGCCCTTCGCCTGCACGTTCATGAGGCCGCCCGACGATTCGCGAATGCTCTTGGCTATGCGGCTGGCGATTTTGACGTCGCTGGTGTCCAGGTCGATGTTGTACGCAATCAGAAAGTTGCGCGCGCCCACGGCGACACATCCCGCGGTCGGATGACGTTCCGCGGGGCCAAAGTCCGGCTGCCATGCTGGGTCTTTGATCTTCTCGGCAAAGCCCTCGAACTCCCCTTCACGGATGCTGGGCAGCTTGCAGCGCTGTGGTACCCTGGCGGACTCGGCATACAGGTACACGGGCACGTTCAGCTCCTGACCGATACGCTTGCCGACCTGCTCCGCAATCTTGCAGCATTCCGCCATCGTTACGCCGCCGACAGGAATGAACGGGATGACGTCCACCGCACCCATACGAGGGTGTTCGCCCTGGTGGTGCGTCAGATCGATGCTCTCGATGGCCGCCCTGGCCACGTCGAATGCTGCCGCGGCGACAGCCTGGGGCTCACCTGCCAACGTGATGACGGTCCGGTTGTGATTGGGGTCGGACGACAGGTCCAGCAGTTTCGCTCCCGGTCGTTCGATGACGCCGGTAATGGCCTTGATCTTATCGGTGTCCCTGCCTTCACTGACGTTGGGAACACACTCTATGACCTTTTTCACGTCACACCCCCGCTCACGTCAAAGGACTCTGAATACAGTTCATCATTAGTATATCGGTTTCACCGGGCACCGCAAGGAAAAGACGCCATTTGGAGCCTGCAATGCTGCGTCCACGTCTCACACCGATGTTCCGGGAGGGTCTCGTCCCTTTGACAGACGAACGCCCCGGCGCGGTGCTGTCGTCGGTGAACGTTGCCTCGAAACGTCACGTGCCGCCATTCACCTCGCAGCACGGAAGGGGCTTCTGGCTGCCAGTATACGTCGTGCCCCCCACAGGGCAATGGCCAGCAGAAAGGCCCCAGCGGTTGTCCGCCGGGGCCTCATCATTATCGACTGTGTTGTGCTGGTGTCAGGGACACCTGAGTGCTACGGTGTGAGCTTGATGGTGATGATCACGGTGACCTTCCGGGCAGCAGGAGCAGACCCATCCGGGAGCAGGCCATCGACAGGGACAATAGCGGTCAGGACATCTCCCACCTTGTGGATGGTGACGGTCGACGTGCCGTCAGAGAACAGCGGAACCGTCTTTGACTTGAGGACGATGGTGCGGTTGAGGCGGTTTGCCTGTTCCACCGTGTGGGGGGTCGAGGCTTCGAGGATGTAGAGGTACGCCCAGTGGCTGGTAGGAACATCCGGCCAACGGATGTCTCCACCCAGTCCTGTGACCTGCGAAGACGCAGCGATCTCACGGCCGAGCGCACGGTCGGCGATTGCGGTGAACTCCGAACGAAGGATATGGGCGTCCGGCTTGTACGTGTTATCTGGATACCCGGTGATGAGTCCGTACTTCTGCATGGACTCGATGTATCCAAGTGCCCAGTGGGTTGCAGGGACATCCTTGAAGGAGGAGAGCGACAGGTTGTGGAATGGCTCGACCTTCAGCGTCCGCAGGAGGACAGCGGCTGCCTCGGCGCGGGTGATGAACGCATCAGGCCTGAACGTTCCTGAGGCGTCGCCTTCCATGATGCCTTCGTCAGTCATGATCTGGATATACCCCGTTGCCCAATGGGTGGCAGGGACGTCTGGGTACGAAGGCTGGGTGTTGGACCAGCCGAGTCCAAGAGCACGGGACAGCGCTGCAGCGACTTCCGCCCTGGAGACGTTACGTTCCGGCTTGAACATCCCATCTGGATAGCCGATGAAGAACGTGTGGTGGTACACCTCTTCGGGAACGTTGCAGTTGGCAGCTGTCAGTGTTTGAGAGGCAGAGCCCGTTTTCCCGGTGGAATCGGTGACTGTGACGCCGACCGTGTATGTTCCTTCGGCTGCGTACAGCTGACGAACGACCAGTCGACGGTCAGTTGATGAGCCCTTGACCACTGGCGTCCCGTCACCGAAGTTGACCGTCCAGGTGAACGGAGCCGTGCCATCGGTCCAGCTTTCATCGACCACGACCTCGCTTTCGCGGCAGATCTGGAGCGGAAGAGTAAGTGGATTTAGGTGTAGTCCGAGCGGAGGCGCGATTGGATTCAGAGCCACGCTCGCCGTGTTGTCGGCGGGAGTCGCGTCCGTCTGTGCCCCTGTCACGGTGGCGGTGTTCGTGATCGCTCCTGCCAGGGTAACAGTCGCGGTGATGCTCAGGGCGGCGCTTGCGCCGTTCGTCAGCGTTCCAACCGTCCATACGTGGGTCATGCTATCGTACGCGCCGCTTGGCGTGGACGACACGTAGGTGAGCCCTGTAGGCAGGGTGTCATTGACAGTGACGTTGGTAGCGGTGTCGGGGCCGTGGTTAGTGACGGTGATGGAGAACGTGGCATTGCCGCCCACAAGCGGCGTGGCGTTGTCGACCGTCTTGGTGATACTGAGGTCGGCGCCCGACGCAACAAGGCTGACCTGTGCAGTGTTGTTGCCGGTATTGGAGTCGAACTCATTCCCCGTGACCGATGCGATGTTGGTGATCGTGCCCGCTGCGGGAATATTGGCGACAACTTTCAGTGTTGCAGTAGCGGCGTTGCTCATGGACCCGATGGTCCACGTGGGAGCCGTGTATGAGCCGATGCTCGGCGTCACGACGATCGAACCGAGGGAAGCAAGCACGACGTCTGTCACTCTGACACCTGTCGCCGTATTAGGCCCGTTGTTGGTCACGGTGACCGTGTACGTGATCTGCTGGCCAAGGAGGTAGGGTCCAGTAGCGGGAGCGACGGACTTCGTGATGGACAGGTCGGCCGTCGCCTGTGGAGTGATGGACTCGAATGCTACACCAATTGTGCGGTTGGCTGCAACGGCCGTAATTGTTGTGTAGGTATAGTTTGTTAGATGACTTGCTGCAGCTATTACACCGTC
>JAPLGL010000019.1 GCA_026390155.1 Caldisericota bacterium | reverse complement strand
CACTGGCAACGGCATGTTTGAAGCCATTAAGGAAGCCGGCGGACCTGACAAGGGTCTGTGGGGCATCGGCGTCGACGTCGACATGGGCAAGAACCCGAACCTGTACCCTGCCGGCACACTGACATCGGCTCTCAAGCACGTGGACTATGCTACATGGCTGGCCATCAAGTCCGTTGCTGACAACACCTTCACGTCGGGACCAATCACGCTATCTCTGACCGACGGTGGTGTGGGTTGGGCCCAGGATAGCGTGGCCAATGTCCTTACTGCCGATCAGACTGCAAAGATCGAGACCCTTCGTACGGACATTATCGCCGGAACCGTCGTTCCGCCGACCGATCCAATGACAGTCCCGGCCTGGATCACTCCGGCTGGTTTCTAGCAGCTGCTTCAGGGCAGGACACGCTCACTGGAACGCAAGGAGAGTGTGAGTCTGGAAAAGAAGAAGCCCCGGGTGGGTTGGACCCGGGGCGTCTTGGAAAAGGAAAGGGAAGGGCTGTTTGCCACAGCTGCTACAAGTATATCATCGCAGAAAACAATGCAAACGGACTTTTCACACTGTTGTCACGCCCGAGCCCAACCCATGACCGACAACGAACATCCGGTTGCAGAAACCCGGATATCCTTTTCAGGGCCTAAAAACGTTCCACCCACCCCGCTTCATCTGGAAGTAGAAGAAGCCTACCCACGCAATCGGGAAAACGATCATCTCCCAGAGGCTCCTGCTGCTGCCTGCGTGCCAGAACATGATCTCGCTAAGGACAAGCGGCACAAGGAATACCGCGAGTCTGACCCAGTAGCGCGGGGGCTGCTTCTTCTGACTCAGCCCGGGCTTTGGCTCGACAGTAGGTGCCGAGTTATCTGTTGGTATGATGACACCGCTGTTCTCCTGCAGGTCTTTGGCCATGTCAGTTCCTATGATGCCTCGGTCTTCGCCGGAATGTTCCTGCTTGCCAGAATGTCGACGCCGGTACCGAGCACGTTTGCGATGACAACATCTCCGAACTTCACGGGGGCCTTGAGTTCGATCTTCCGGACTTCCGCAAGAAGGTCAACAATACGCGGCTTGGGAATTGGTGATTCAGTGTAGACCGGAACAAGAGGATGAACTCCACCCGTCACCCGGACCGTGGTCGTCACCATGCGTCGCGGGTCCCTGAGCTCCCCTGTCGCATAGTCGATGCCGCGCTTGCAGCCGCTCCCATCCATCTTGACGATGTCCTCACCCTCCATTGTCAGGTCCAAAGAGCAGCCCCTTGGACATGTAATGCAGATAAGCTTCCTGTGTTCCTGCTTCATGTCAATCTCCTTATCGCCTTACGACTCGCACGCTCAGCTCGGACGCACGTTGCACTGTGTCGTAGGCAGACTGTGGAATGTCGATGTTGACCATCTCACCGGGGCGCACGTAGAGCTCGGCCTTTCTGGTCACCCGTTCTTCGCCGTTCATGACTTCAACCCAGACGGGTTCCTCAATCGGCAAGGTAACGCGCATCTGCAGGCGCTGGGCCGATTCTGCCAAGCTTTCCTTGTCCAGGATATGAGGAACGACATAGCGTATGTTGTCTCCGGCTTTCATCCTTACCCGTCGACCGTGGTGTTTGCGTTCAGCGATAGCGTATTGCGCCGCGTTCCGTCCGCACAGCAACGCGGCCTCGGTCACCCAGTCCACGAGGTCGTAGACATGGACCACGTTGCCTGCAGCAAAAATCCCTGGAACGTTGGTTTGCATCTTCTCATCGACAAACGGGCCAGCAGTGACAGGGTCAAGTTCAACCCCCGCCTTGCGCGAAAGTTCATTCTCCGGGATGAGACCCACCGAAAGCAGCAGGGTATCGCAGGGAATGATCTCCTCGGTGCCCGGTATCGGCTGGCGCTGCTTATCGATCTGGACCGACTCTATCGCTTCTACCCTGTTGTTGCCGATAATCCGCTTGACCGTATGCTGCAGCTGGAGTGGAATATCGTAGTCCAGCAGGCACTGCACGTAGTTGCGTGTCAGGCCTGTCAGGAAGGGCATGATTTCCAGCACCCGTTCCACCTTGGCGCCTTCAAAGGTAAGCCTGCGCGCCATGATCATGCCAATGTCGCCCGAGCCCAGAATCACGAAGCGCTTGCCAGGCATGAAGCCTTCGATATTGACGAAGCGCTGGGCTGTTCCTGCTGTATACACGCCGGCAGGCCTTGTTCCCGGCAAAGCAATCTGTGCCCGCGTTCGCTCACGGCAACCCATGGCGAGCACGAGAGCCCTGGTGTCAAGTTCGAGAAAGCCGGACGTCCGACTCGTCGCATACACATGCCGTTCACTGGTCACATTGATGGCCATGGCATCCAGCAGCGTATCTATGCGGAGCCCTGCGAGCTCATTGATGAACCGCTGTGCATAGGCAGGACCTGGCATGTCCTTCTTGAAGAACTGGAGGCCGAATCCGTTATGAATGCACTGCTGCAGAATTCCGCCCAGCTCCTGTGCCCGCTCGATAACAAGCACATCCTGGGCACCTGTCTTCTTTGCTTCGATCGCCGCAGCCAAGCCGGCAGGGCCGGCACCGATGACGATCACATCGTATTTTTCTTTGAGCATTACTCTGCCTCCTTATCCTTGGTCGGCCGGACAAGGAATTCTGATCCCTTACCCTTCTTGCTGACTTCGAGCGGTGAGACACCTAGTTCGCGGGCAAGAATCTCGACGACACGTGGCGTGTCAAAACCACCCTGACAGCGTCCCGTACCTAGCCATGTCCGCCGCTTGATGGCGTCATAGGTGCGCGCGGGTATGGGCGCGTGTATTTCGGCCACGATTTCGCCTTCGGTGACGTTCTCACACCGACAAATAATGCGTCCATAACTCGCGTCGTTCTCGATGAGCAGTTTCTGCTCAGTCGGCAACATGTCGCGGAAGCGCGGGCGAGCCCTGCGTATTGGGTTCCAGTCCGGCTTCTCCTCCAGCTTCTCACCGGCGCCCTCGAGCAGTTCGACGACACGGACGGCTATGGCGGGAGAAGAGCTCAGTCCCGGTGACTCAATGCCACCAAGATTGACCAGACCATCGACCTCTTTGGGAATCTCGATGATAAAATCCTTGTTGTAGTGAATGTCCGGGTTGGGGCTTGGAGCATTGCCTCCGGGGCGGAGCCCGGCAAATTCCGCTATCGCATATCGCAGGCTGAGTGAGGGAACCAGGCTCAGCGCCCCCTGCCAGATTTCATCCAATCCCTCATGGGTAATGGAACGGTCTTCCTTGTCATCTATCTCCAGAGCGTTTGGCCCTATGATCGTATTGCCGTGTACGGTCGTGGTGACCAGAATGCCCTTGCTGGTCGCAGACGGCACCGGGAACAGCACGTTGTTGATGGTGATTTCGGCCTTGTCGAACACGTAGTATTCGCCCTTTCGAGGCGTAATCTTGAACTCCGGCCGCAGGCCAGCCTTGTGCATCACCACATCGGAG